>CAUTST010000011.1:0-39040 GCA_963540995.1 uncultured Streptococcus sp. | reverse complement strand
GTCCCTTTTGATTAGATTTTTCATCAATAGCATGGTCAAATTCACCAAAATAAAATAGGAACAGAGAAAGCATAATAATGAAATAAAGAACCGAATAAATCGAGAAATTCTCGATTGTAAAGAAGTTAGCTAGCTCCATAATCATCTCTCCAAACGTAATAATGACAAGAAGGGAGATGCGCTCGATTAAATGGGGGAGATTTACCTGGTAATGCTTATCTTTACTAAGCAAGATAATTGGCATAATAAATGTTAGCAGAATACTAGCAAAGAAGATATAGACTCTAACGTAAATAGGAAGAAGAGCTGCTAGATAGACTCCTAAACTTCCTAGACCTGTTATCCATAGAAAACCTTTGATACTTTCCCGATTAACATCATCGGTTGATTTTCTAAAAAACTCAACCAAATATTGAAAAAATAAGGTAAGGGTTAATGTACCAATAGCCCAACAGAGATAATGAAAATATTGTTGCCAATCAGGTCCAATCATATTGGCTATAAAGAGTAAAAGTCCCATTTTGATAAACATGATTACCATGTTAAATAAAGAGTTCTTTCCATAGCGATTGGTATAAACGGTTTGAATCATCCAGGAATCGGTGAGAACCAAGACAGCCATGAAAAAATCAAGGAAAGAATTCCAAGTCAAAATACCGTTATGAAGATGGTCAATTAAAGTAGTTGCTTTTGAAATTGCAAAAACAAAAACTAGGTCATAAAAAAGTTCTGAAAATTCTACACGTTTATGTTTAATGAGAGTTGTCATTTTAAGTCCTTTCTATTCTAGAAGTAAAATTAATTATAACAGAAAATGGCAATGAAAGAGAAGGAGATTCTTAAACAACTTCATGTGGCGTAAATTGTCAAAACCTTTTTTCTCTCATTTTTTAGTGCTAAGACTACACAAAAAGCCTTAGAAAACCAAGGCTTTTTGCGTATAAAAAATGCCCCCTACAGGGCTCGAACCTGTGACCCATAGATTAAGAGTCTACTGCTCTACCAACTGAGCTAAGGAGGCATTTGTACTTAAGGTACTTAACCAGTATACTACCATCCCCATGGTAAATCAAGGGAATTTTCTCGAGAATTTCTTTGTTTAAAACAAAAATTGTCCTCTAAATTTTCTTTAGAGGACTGTTTTCATTCTAACCCCAGACTCACTTTGAGTCCCGCATCAATGATTTTCATAAAGTCACTATCGACGGTCGTAATCTTTTCAAGAATACGGACTTTATCAATCGTCCGTAATTGCTCGAGTAAGACGACAGAGTCACGTTCGAATCCGAATTGGTCTTTTTTGATTTCAATATGCGTTGGAATATTGGCCTTTGTATTTTTGGCAGTAATCGCCGCTACAATGACCGTTGTACTAAAGTGATTTCCTACATCATTTTGCACGATAAGGACAGGACGTTTTCCTCCTTGCTCACTTCCAACAACCGGCGATAAGTCCGCAAGATACACATCGCCTCTTACAATCTTATCACTCATTGATATACACCCGTTTCACGCGATCTGAGATGATGCAAAGCACTTCGTAAGCAATCGTTGCTGAGCGCTTCGCTAATTCAATCGCGGTAATTTCTTCGTCTCCATCTTTCCCAAGGAGCGTCACAATTGTTCCTACAGGAAATTCATGCGGTAAGCGAATCATGCACTGATCCATGCAGATGCGTCCAACAATTGGACAACGAACGCCGTCCACTAAGACTTCTCCTTTATTGTAGGCACGGATAAATCCATCTGCATACCCAACTGGAAGTGTCGCTACCCATTGCGGTTCCTTGGCTGTGTATGTCGCACCGTAACTCACCGTGTCTCCTGCTTCCAGCTTCTTCACTTTCACCATTTCCGTTTCCCAACGAAGCGCTGGCGTTAAGGCGGATTCGTCTTTAAGCGCTAAGTCTCCATTGGAAGGATTAATCCCGTAAATTCCAATCCCATATCGAACAATGGCGCTATCTCCTGCCCCATGCCAAAGTGCGTAGGCTGAGTTCGAGTAATGTACATGCGCTGGTTTGACGCTTAATTCATCGACTAGGCGATGAAACTTCTCGATTTGTTTGGTTAACTGTGTCGTGTCCGCTTCGTCGGCTGTCGCAAAATGCGTGAAAATGCCTTCGAATTCAAACGGGCCAGACTGTAGCACGGCTTCAACCGCTGCTAACTCAACTTCATTCACCACACCGATACGTCCCATTCCAGAGTCTACGGCAATATGCACTTTTAACGGTGTCTCGTTTAAATACTGTGCTGCTTCTTTAAGCCATGCTACTGAATCGACACTCGCAGTGATGTTATTTTCAGCTAGGAGTGCAGCATCTTCAACACGGCTAAGTCCTAAAATTAAAATCGGTTGTGTAAACCCAGCTTGGCGTAGTCCTAGTCCCTCGTCCACATTCGCCACACAGAAGCCTGTAGCGCCTGCTTCAACGGCCACTTTAGCGACTGGAATCATCCCATGTCCGTAGGCGTTGGCTTTAACAACGGCATACAATTCTTGAGAAGAGCTCAACTTCGCCAGTTGTTTTTTGATATTTTGTTTTACTATAGATAAATCCACTACCACTCGTGTATTACGATGGATTGCTTCTAACATCATTGGTTCATTCCTTTTATTCGTTGGATTCTAATACGACGACGGCATACGCATCATGATTTGTATGCGTAATGGTCACCCATGTTTTGTGGGCGTACCGTTTGCACACGAGGACTGGTTTCCCAGACGCATCATTTAAGACTTCGATATCTTGGAAAGACACGTGTTGTCCAATTCCCGTTCCCAATGCTTTTGCGTAGGCTTCCTTTGCTGCAAAACGTCCTGCGAGAAACTCCACTTTTCGCTTCGTCGGAAGGCTCTTATATTTCTCTAATTCTGCTGGAGTCAGTACTTTTTGTAAAAAAGTCTTCGGTTCTGCTACGATTTTTTCAATGCGTGACAGTTCCACTGCATCCATTCCAAGTCCTGTAATCGCCATTGTCGTCTCCTTTAACGTATTTCATTTCTTCATTTTATCAAAATAATGACCATTTGTCAGAAATTTTATCGTTTCTTATGATTCCCAGAGGCCTTTCCATAAAACGACTTTCCCAGTTTTCAAAGATGCTTGCACATCAATAATGCGCTGATTGCTACTGCCGCGAAACTGCAAGGTCAAATCCTTCTTGGCGAGTTCAAATCGTCCATCGACTAAAATATCAATCAAGCTGAGTAATTCCAGCTTATCCTCAGTTTCTTGCATTAATTCTTCCCATGTATATCCAGTCCACGACCAGACATCTTTGGTGTGACCATATGCTTGGCGAAGTGCCTTTACGAGAGAAAGGCAGACTCCCGTATTTAAAAACGGCTCGCCTCCAAGAAGCGTTAATCCTTGGCAATACGAAGCGCCCACATCCTCAATGATTTGTGCTTCGAGTTCATTCGTATAGGGAATGCCGTAATTGAAATTTTGTGCAATGACGTTATAACACCCTTCACAGGCAAAGAGGCAGCCACTCACATATAGCGAGCAGCGTACCCCTTCTCCATCGACAAAATTATACGGTTTATAGCTCGCAATCTTCCCTTTGGAATACTGCTGACTCGTCCATTCTTTTGGCTTCGGGTTATTCATCCTCCGTCACCCCAAGCGCATAGCGTTCCTTGAGTTTTGGCATATGTTTCACACGCGAAGAAATTTCCACGTGACGTCCATGCACCATTGGACGGGCTTGCGGATTTCCAAGGTAGCCACAAGTTCGTTTCACCACATCACAAGTTTGCGGATCGCGATTCTTACATTGCGGACATTCGAACCCTTTACTTGTAGGAGTAAATTCACCATCAAATCCACACTTGTAGCAGTGGTCGATTGGCGTGTTCGTTCCAAGATATCCAACCTTGTCATAGGCAAAGTCCCATACGGCTTCCAGCGCCTTTGGATTTTGACGAAGTACTGGATATTCGCAGTAGTGAATGAAACCACCTGAAGAATACACTGGATAATCTTTCTCAAACTCAATCTTTTCAAATGGTGTTGGATTTTTACGCACATCATAGTGGAAACTATTCGTGTAGTATTCCTTCTGCGTAATATCTGGAATAAGACCGAATTTTTCGATATCGAGCTTACAGAACCGATCCGTTAAACTTTCACTTGGAGTCGCATAGACGCTGAAATGATATCCGTACTTGTCCCCCCATGCATCCGTATGAGCTTTCAACGATTTCACGATATCTAATGTAAAGGCCTTGGCTTCAGGATTGGTTTCCCACGCAGGTCCAAAGAAGGCTGTTGCCGCTTCATAGAGGCCGATATAGCCAAGAGAAACTGTCGCACGTTTGTTTCTAAATAAGACGTCGACTTCTTCGCCATCCTTCAAGCGTTGTCCAAATGCTCCATAATGATATAAGACAGGCGCATTGTCACGAGTAGCTTCCTTGCAACGTTCTACACGATAGACCAATGCATCTTTACAAATCGCGAGTTTTTCTTCAAAAATCTCCCAAAACTTTTGAAAAGATCCATCTGCTTCAAGTGCGATGCGAGGAATATTGAGCGTTACAACCCCTAAGTTCATTCGTCCGTCGTTTACTTCTTGCCCGAATTCGTCTTTCCATCCTTGAAGGAATGAACGGCATCCCATTGGTACTTTGAAGCTTCCGGTTAACCGAACAATTTGGTCGTAGCTTAATACATCTGGATACATGCGTTTTGTCGCACATTCCAACGCCAATTGCTTCACGTCATAGTTTGGGTCATTGGCTTCCAAATTTACGCCGCGTTTCAATGTGAAGACGAGTTTCGGGAAAATGGCCGTCCGTTTCTCTTTACCAATTCCCTCCATACGAACTTGTAAGATTGCCTTTTGAATACAACGTTCGAAGTGATTCGTTCCGAGGCCAAATCCAAGTGTGGTAAATGGCGTTTGTCCTTGAGAAGTATAAAGCGTGTTGATTTCATATTCTAACGATTGCATCGCATCATAAATATCTTTTTCCGTCTTCTTCATCGCATACGCTTCTTGACGGTCTGCTCCTTCAATCCAGACTTTTGCATCTGCTAAATGTTTTTCGTAATTCTTCGCAGCATAAGGTGCCAGTAACTCATCCACACGGTTGGCAGAACAACCACCGTACTGACTGCTTGCCACATTCGCGATAATTTGAGCCATTTGTGCAGTCGCTGTTTGAATGGATTTAGGAGACTCCACTTCTGCATTTCCGATTTTAAAACCGAGCCCTAGCATGTGCTCGAAGTCAATCAAGCAACAGTTCGTAAGCGGCATATATGGATGATAATCCAAGTCGTGGTAATGGATGTCGCCTTTTAAATGCGCATTGGCCACGTGCGGCGGAAGCATCTTCAAGCCGATAATCTTCCCAACCGTTCCAGCCGTTAAGTCGCGCTGTGTATTAAATACTTTACTATCTTTATTCGCGTTCTCGTTCACAACGCTGGCTTCTTTATTCGTTAATCGTGAGAGCGCCCATTGGAAATCTAACTGATTTTTACGGCGTAAATCACGGTCTACACGGTAGGCAATATACTCTTGTGCAAGAGCCGATTCTCCATCTTCAATCAGTAAATGTTCAATGATATTTTGAATTTCATAAATCTCAATCGTATCGTTAAATCGTCTTGAAATCTCCGCGAGGACATCCTCTACGATGCGACCAAGCACTGCCATCCGCTCGGTGCTAATTTCACCATTCAATCCGATTTCCGCTTTTTCAATCGCGCGTTGAATTTTTTCCTTTTGAAATTCGACTTGTCGGCCATCCCTCTTCGTGACCGATAATGCTGTTAATGTCTCTACACTCATCACGATTCCTCCTTAAACTATAGTCTTTATTGTACCACTCCCCCCAAAAAAATCAACCCCTAAAACACAATATATTGTGTTTTAGAATCGTTATAATTTACTACATATAGTATGCGAAGTCGCAAAAAAACTCTCTGACATATCTGTCAGAGAGTCTGAAATTCTTATTTTTTCGCGTTTTTAACAGCTTTTTATTTAAGGTTCTTAACAACTCTTTTTTTCAAAGTTAAACTTAGTTTCATTTTTTCCTATTAATCCCCCTCCATTTCTCTTACATTTAACAAATTTTTGTAATCTTTTACTGCATTTATTTGAAGCGGTTTGAATCCTAAACCAACATTCCCTAGAAAATTCAGCTTTTGTCCTTTATTTTGGACTTTGAGATAATACAGAAGTGGTTCTTTATTCAAATATTTTAGATTATATATAATGCATAGCTTTGAAATAATACTGATAGCTAAGCAATCAAAAATATTCAATTTTTTTTCGTTAATAAATTTTATTTCATCAAAAATCAATTTATTAACACTTCGTTCTAGATCTCTTTCTACCTCAAAATAATAAATTAATAGTACGCTCACTCTATAGCTTCTATTAATTATTGATATTATAACTGTAGTACCATCCCCAAACATAATGAGTATCCACACTAGTATAGAAACATATTTTAGAGAATTAATGAACATTCCTCCATCTATATTCATAATTATACATGTGAATAATACAGAAAATATTCCACCTCCTAAAGAAAAAATTATCATTTCATTTCTGCTATCCTTCATGAATTTTTCGATACTGTCAAACTTAACATGAACTTTCCCGGTAAAAAAATCTGTTCTTTTTAAACGTACATTTATTTTTCCCTTTGAAAAATAAACATCAATAAAACAAAAACTAATCTGATCAATCTTAAATTTTACTAGCTTTCCAAAAAAATAATGTCCCAATTCGTGTATATCAAGACAAATAATATATGAAATTAGCACATACATTAAAATTTTAGACACAAAAATAGTTACATTATATATCTGCATATTTAATCACCCCAATAATACTTATTAGCCATTTGCTTAAGTTCTAGTTTAAGTCATAATTATACAAACCAAATTAGAGAACATATTCACAATTATTGTCTTCTTTTAACAATTTAAATCTACGTTTTATAGATAACACAAAAAGAAAACGAATGTCAATAAGATGTGTTAATATTCACAACTGTTTCTAGAATTTTATCATTCTCCAATATACAAATGTAATTTTTTACCTTTCAAAACTACAAGATAATAGAATATTATATTCTCTAAAAAATTTCTTCTACTAAAATATTTCGTAAGGGGCTTCAAGTAATGATTTGATATCGTGTCATCTAAAATTATTAAATTATTAAAATACTTATATATATATCTTCTACATAAATAGTTATAAACCGTTCTAGTGAATTATTAACCATAAATTCAGACTCAACCAGAATTAACACTGCTATTAAATCCATAAATGCTTAAAAAATTATCTACGGATATTGAAATCATTATTTTTGACAACTACGTTATTTTAATAAAAAATCTATTGTACTTTGGAATATTAATTTCTTCACCACACTTTGAAAGAAAGCTTACAAAACAAAAAACTCTCTAACAAATCTGTCAGAGAGTCTGAAATTCTTATTTTTGTGCGTTTTTAACAGCTTCGACCATCTCATCCCACACGTTTTCCATATCTTGTACCAATTTCAATTGCGTACGGGCACGGTCCAAGTTTTGTCCTGGACGAGTCGTTTGGTAGTAAACGTCCCCATTGATGTAGTCTGTTAAGAAACGAATGCCTTGTTCGAGCGTAATGACGCGAGCACCCCAAGGTAAGTATTCGAGTTCGTCTTCAGTCAAGATTCCGTTTGTCCCTTCGATAAAGCCTTTCACGTAAGTTTCGTATAAGTCAAAATCGAAGTTCACTTTTGATAAATCAGGTTCGTCCTCGGCACAATCGTTGGCACCAAATCGAATCGAATCCCCAAAATCAAATAACACTAAACCTGGCATCACGGTATCAAGGTCCACGATGCAAAGTGGTTCTTTCGTTTCACTGTCGAACATAATGTTGTTTAATTTCGTATCATTATGCGTTACACGAAGAGGCAATACACCTTCATCGAGTAAATCATATAATAAGAAGCAGTCCGCTTTACGGTTTTGGATAAATGCAATCTCTTCTTGCACCTCTTTCAGACGGCCCACGCGATCTTCTCGAATCGCTTCTTCCAACTGTCTGTAACGATTACGTGTATCGTGGAATTGCGGAATCACTTCGACCAATTGGCTTGCATCGAAGTCGTTTAAGTCATAGGCGAAGCGACCGAATGCTTTCGCTGTGATGTAAAATTGCTCCGGACTTTCTACTTTATCTAATGAATAGCTATTTTTAACGGCATCATAAATACGCCAGTATGTACCATTATCCAAGTTGGCTGTTAAATGACCATCTTTTGTACGGATGACACGGAGCGTTTCACGAGAAGCATCGCGCCCTTCTGCTTCGTATTTTTCACGAAGATACGTAGTTACCTTCTCGATATTTTCCATTAAGCCGCGAACATTTGGAAAAATATCATGATTAATGGCTTGTAGCACATATTGTTTTTCTTCTTTTTCATCTGTATGTGTAATTTGATAAGTCTTATTAATTAATCCATTTCCTAAAGGACGAATATCCACTAATTCTCCTGGTAATTCATAATATTCATATGCAACACGTGCATTATGTAATGGATTTCCTTCTGTTGTCATAACCTTTTCCCCTTTTACCTTCTAACAAAGTCGTATGTGTCTATTGTACCGCTTTCACGAGTAAAAAGGAAGATATACAGCGAAAAAAAACAGAAGAACTAAAAATAGTTCTTCTGCCCTTTTAGTTATTTCATTTCTTTTGAGCTTTCCATGATGGCATCGATTAGGCCGTATTCTAAGGCTTCTTGTGCTGTCATGTAGTTATCACGGTCTGTATCTTTTTCAATACGTGATAATTTTTGGCCTGTTTGTTTTGCCAAGATTTTATTTAAACGTTCACGTGTTTTCAAGATTTGACGTGCTGCAATTTCGATTTCTGTCGCTTGTCCTTGTGCTCCGCCTAAAGGTTGGTGGATTAAGATTTCAGCGTTTGGTAATGCAAAACGTTTGCCCTTCGCACCAGCTGTTAATAGGAATGAACCCATTGACGCTGCTAGACCCATCGCGATGGTTTGAACATCTGCTTTGATAAAGTTCATTGTATCGTAGATGGCTAAACCGGCAGTTACGCTTCCTCCTGGAGAGTTAATATACATGTAAATATCTTTCTCAGGATCTTGTGCATCTAAGAATAGTAATTGCGCAATAATCGCATTGGCCATATCGTCTTGAATTGGTCCGCTCACCATGATGATACGGTCTTTTAATAAACGTGAGTAAATATCATAAGCACGTTCCCCGCGAGAAGATTGCTCGATAACTGTTGGAATTAAATTCATAAGTCTTCCTCCAAATTTTATTTTGTTTTAGTCTACTGCAATAGTCAACAAAGGTCAATCTATCTGCTTACTAGCTAGTTAATAAAGTTGAAAATCTTATCCCATACTTCTTTTGAGAAAATATCAAATGGGTTGTGCCCTTCACCTAAAACGGCATAGCCAACCATTAAGCCAAGTGCAAATAAGATGACTGCGATAATCACGAAAATTAAGACACGCAGGAGCGCCGTCAATAATAAGTGACCACTATTTTTCAATTCTTGCTTCATGCTTCTTCTTTCCTTTCATCATCAATCATATTCGCAGTTGGGTTCATTACGACTTTCTTAGAGCTGAAGAGTCTTCTTAGCCCTGAAAAAATACCACGATCTGCTTTAATGCGGTTTAATAAGATTCCTGTTCCAATCGCAACACTTTGCAGCGGGTTCTCAGCAATCATCACTGGAACTTGTAGCTTCTCAGAAAGCATACGGTCGATTCCTTGAATGAGCGCTCCGCCCCCTGTAACCATCACACCGCGTTCGATAATATCACCTGCGAGTTCTGGTGGAGTCGCTTCGAGTACGAGTCTGGCTTCTTCGCCAATCGTATCGAGCATTTCTTTTAAACAATGATAAATTTCATTCGTATAAATAGTCACGGTCTTCGGCAATCCAGTCGTCATATCGCGGCCTTTGACAATCATATCCGATTCGTTTTCCACTTCAATCGCACTACCAAGATTCATCTTAATCTCTTCAGCGGTACGGTCCCCGATAATGAGTTGATATTTATCTTTAATATATTCGGAAATGGCAAAATCCATATTGTCGCCGGCTAATTTAATGGAACGGCTTGTGACCGTTGAGCCCATTGAAAGAACGGCAATATCACTTGTTCCGCCACCGATATCGATGACCATGTTTCCAATTGGAGAGAAGATATCGAGTCCAACGCCGACCGCTGCCACTTTTGGTTCTTCCTCTAAGTAAATATTGCGTCCACCGCATTTAATCGCCGCTTGGATAATAGCTTTTTGTTCCACCGTCGTAATATTTGTTGGCGTACAAATTAAAATATCTGGTTTTGAGAACCAACTATTTAAGTTTAATTTTTGCATGAATAATTCAAGCAATTGTTCCGTCACTGCGATATCCGCAATTACCCCACCTTTTAATGGATGGTGCACATTGATGTCTTTTGGCGTACGGCCCACCATTTGGTACGCACGTTCACCAACTGCAATTACGTCGCCATTCCGCTCATCTAGCGCAACCAGTGACGGTTCATTTAAAATAATTCCGCGATCTTTTAAGAACACTAAAATATTCGCTGTTCCTAAGTCGATTCCAATATCTCGAACCATGAAAGTCTCCTCTCTTATAAACGTTCCTTTGTCTTAAATCCATTTTTAAATACTAATAGAATATACGAGCCGATTAAAAACGCAACGGCTAATCCTAAGCAATATTGTAAGACGCCGATAAATCCGTATTTATCCACATTCAAGAAGAAGTACGGAAACGGGCCGTCTTTGTTATTTCCAATCGGAATGCGTGTGATCAGTGCAATCGCTACAGATACAATCGCATAAACCAGCGGCAACAGTGTCCATATAAATGGGTCATACCACTTGTAGCAATGCCCTTTATCAAACACGATACAATCTAGCAAGGTTCCAAATGGCACAATATAGTGCGATAAGAAATTCTCAATCGTCCAGAACTCTTCGGCTGTCTTTTGTGGTGCTAACATAAAGTGATACACCAAACCCGTTAGAAGAATTGCTACCGTCACGCCTCCCTTCAAGCGAAGGTCCATTGTACTCCAATGGCCACTTTTGCGGTATTTGAAGAGCAAGTACACCATGAACACTCCAACGAGTAAATTCGACTGATTCGTGTAATAACGAAGTCCATGCCATCCGTGAAGCGTCATCTGCATTAGGAAACCGACAATCGCGCAAGTAGCGATGATTCCTTTCGAGATTAGACTTGCTTTTAAAAATGTTGCTCTCTTCATTCAATTCCTCTTTCTCTTGATAATAATTCTCTTTATTATACCATATCTATCGCCTTTGTCAGTACTATTAACGCGTAATCAAAAAGGCTTGGCCACAAACTGCCAAACCTTTCTCACATTATGCTCTACGATGGTTCATTAAGTCATGCGGACTAACGACCGGAGTTGAGTTCACCCATCTAGCAAAATTGCGAAGCGGGAGATATAAAATATAGTAAATTACGATGTTTAACATTAACGTTGCTCCGAGTCTTACTACTAAGAACTCGTTCCAATCCATGCTCGCCACTCCTCGTAAGGCATACACGAAGTAAACAGACACTTCGGTGAAGCTTAAGAAGAATACCAATGCTAGCCCTAATGTAAATGGATTTTGACGGATGTTCGAGCGAACTAGACGAATGATTCGTACAATCACCGCGAACAGCGCCATATAGACACCAAGGATACCTGAGTAGTAACTATCCACTAAAAATCCAGCAATTACCGTAAACCAGAACATGGATTTATGGTCTATCATGAAGTTTAACATCACGACAGCAATAATAATCATTCGAGGTGTTAAGCTATAGCCTGAGAAGAGAAATAATTTTGAAAAATGATTCGTTAACACTCCATCGGCTAAGAAAGCAAGGATATAAACAAATAACACCCAGTAAACTCTTTTTGAGACGCGCATTATTGCCCCTCACTTTCGCTTGTACGAATAACAACCGTCACATAACGAACGTCATTCGTATCCGCTGCTGGACGAATTTTCACTTCTTTATACAAGCCAAAACGGTCCATTGCCACTTCTTCAACTGTCCCGATATACAGTGAGTTTGGAGAAATACCACCGAGACCACTTGTCACGACTTTATCCCCGACTTTGATATCTTGGGTTGCTTGAATTTGGCTCATCACTAACATATTCGTTTTATCATCATAGCCAGTGATTGTTCCGTAGATTGGTTCATTTTCATTTTGAATCATCGCCGCTACACGCACTAATGTATTATCGGCATTCGATAATAGCGCTACACGTGCGCTCGTTGGATTCACGTCCATGACCTTCCCTACAAGTCCATTATCACTCATAACAGACATTTGTGGTTGGATGCCGTCATTCGACCCTTTATTAATCGTAATGACATCACGCCATGTATCTGGATTACGCGCAATTACCGTCGCATTCACTAACGTATAATCGTTTAGCGTATCTTGCAAATTGAGCGTTTCCTTCATTTTTTGGTTATCACGTTTTAACTCACTCAATTGAACTTCTAATTCATGAATGGTATCGATTTTTTGTTTTAACGATTGATTTTCTTGGTACGTATTTGATAAATCACTCACGCTATCAATAAAATCATTAATACTATTTGCTGGATAAGAGACTAATCTTCCAAGAATATTGGTTACATCATTAACGCCTTGAGTCACGATATTACTGCCGTAAGTAACGGAATACATGATTAATGCTAAAGTCACGATAATTCCGATTACCCAACCAATTAGTTTCTTATTTGAAAAAAATGGATTCACATCATCACTCCTTTTTTTATTTTTCAACGGACTCTATTTTTTCATTAATGATGGATTTGCTAAAATCGCACCTGTTCCTAGTGCCACACAATCAAGTGGATCATTGGCCACAAAGGCTGGTACTTGCGTTTCCTTCGAAATCATCTCAGCAAGGTGACGAAGCATTGCGCCTCCACCTGTTAACACGATTCCATGATCAATAACGTCCGCAGAAATTTCTGGCGGTGTTTGTTCCAATACATCTTTTACTGCGTCTAAAATTTGATGAATAATTTCACTCATCGCAACTGCAATTTCTTTTGCAGGCACTTCAACAACACGTGGTAATCCCGTAACCATGTCACGACCACGCACTTGCATGCTTCCTTGTGCTTTTTCAATAGAAGCTGAGCCTAACATAATTTTTAATTCTTCAGCCGTACGCTCCCCGATCAATAAATTGTACGTCTTACGAACATGCTGAACAATAGCCTCGTTTAACTCGTCTCCTCCGACACGAATCGAACGGCTATTCACGATTCCTCCAAGCGAAATCGTCGCCACGTCTGTCGTACCGCCACCGATATCGACAATCATGCTTCCAGTTGGATCTGTAACAGGAAGACCTGCCCCAACCGCCGCAGCGAATGGTTCTTCCACTACGTACGCTTCTTTGGCTCCTGCATATTTTGTCGCGTCTAAAACGGCTCTCTTTTCAACGTCTGTAATGCCGCTTGGCACACAAATAATGACCACTGGTTTAAAGAATGAGCGGCCCACAATCGACTGAATGAAGTATTTCAACATTGCTGTCGTTGTATTGTAATCAGCGATGACGCCATCTTTCATTGGACGTAATGCTACGATATTTTCTGGTGTTCTACCAATCATTTCAAATGCAGATTTTCCTACTGCGATAATTTCTTCTGTAACGATATTTTTTGCAACAACGGAAGGTTCACGTGTGACGATTCCCTCATCTTCTAGATAAACAATCGTGTTAGCTGTGCCTAAGTCAATTCCGATATTTTGTGCTTTAAAATTTAATGCAACCACACTGTTTCCTCCTTAGATAATTCTTCTACAGACCTGGCTGTAAGAATTCTATTCTAGTATAGCAGAATTTAGCTTTTTATTCTTGTATTTTATAGATTTTTAGGAAACTTTTTTATTTCGTAATATTAAAACGTTTTCTGTAACACTTTAGTGATTGTTCAGTAGAAAAAACCTTTCGGTTAAAAAGCTGAAAAGCAACAAGAAGGTGCTTCGTAAGTTTTTGAATTGGAAAACTACGAGCACTTTCGGATATCTTCATAGGAACAACAATAGCTATATCGGAACGAGCCCCAGGTCTCGTTTCCTATCGAGCTTCAAACTGACTCTAGGAAATGGATTTCCAGAGTCAGTAATTCACATCGATTATAATCGCTATTGTTATTCCTATAGAATCCGAAGGCTCTTCGTTTTCCGAATCACTTTCTAATTTTGGCTTTTTAACTAGAAAGGTTTTCTTGAAAATTCACCGTGTTCCGTTTTATAAAAAATCCCCTCTACTGGAATAGGACAAATAATTCAGAGATTGGTGCTGTTTTGGAAAACTACGAGCAGTTTCGGATATCTTCATAGGAATATCAATAGCTATATCGGAACGAGCCCCGGTCTCGTCTCCTATCGAGCTTCAAACTGACTCTAGGAAATCAATTTCCAGAGTCAGTAATTCACATCGATTATAATCGCTATTATTATTCCTATAGAATCCGAAGGCTCTTCGTTTTTCAATAAGCGATTCGCTCTTGTTTCTCCCATTCCAGCTAGAAACTTTCTTGCACAAAAAAACACTAAAATTTAGAAAACGGAATTACGAAATAAAAAAATGCAATCATAAAAAGAAATTCTTGGGAGGAGAAAGAAAAAAGCAGCTCGTTTAGAGAGCTGCTTTAGTGACGAAATTGTTCACGTATTCGATGATGGTAAAGAAATTGATGATGAGTAAGAAGAGGGCTAAAGCAAGGAGTTGTTTTTTCCATGTTAAAACGACGTATCCGATAAAGTCGCGGATAAAAGCGTTTAGGGAATAATAAAGTTTTGTTTTGGCACCGTAGCCGACGCATTTGTATCCCATTTTTCTAGCTAAAAAGACGGCACGGAAAATGTGGAAATAGTTCGTCACAATTGCGGCTCTATGATTGGATTCTGGATAACGTTCCTTGATGATTCCATAAGAGTTTTGCAGATTTTGTTCCGTATTTACCGACTGGTCTTCCATGATAATCCACTCTTCTGGCACTCCTTGTTCTACAGCGTAGCGTTTCATCGCTTCCGCCTCAGAAATCACTTCATCCACGCCTTGACCGCCACTCATAATTAAGTAACATGGCTTTTCTTGTTTCTTCCAAATGGCAATACCGCGATTGATGCGGCTAGCTAATAGCGGCGTTACTTTGTCACCGATAAGACCTGCACCAAGAACGATAATATGATCGAACTTGTAGCGTCGTACATGTACGCTATTAAAAAAAGTCGTTAGGAAATACATTACTAATTCGATTGCAAAGAAAATTCCTATCGCAATAAAATCTCTCTCAAAACCTACTACCAAAGCGTTTAATTCCGTCATTTGTAAGAACGGGTTGTAAAATAAGTAACTGACAATAGCAACACCCAATCCCAACGCTAATAGATTCGTAAATCTGAAACCTTCTCGTTGAATCAAGCGCACCCCAGAAACAAGTAAAAACAACGCTCCCCAGATTGGTAAAAATATAATAGCGATGAACGGTAGTAACAGGAGCCCCATAGAAATATAAGCTCCTAGGGAATCTGGCTCTATCTGCAGGCGATATGAAATCATTACAAAAAAAAGACTATATAACGCCAAAAAATAACCGAAGCAGAGCGCTCCAAACCAGATGCTTCTGCGCTCTGGGATTAGGCGAATCAAAACCCCGACGATGATTAAACAAACAATAACAAATACCATGATATTCCTCCTCAAAATCAGTTCGATTGTACTAAAGTTACGTTGGTACGTCAACTAAACGATGGATAAAAATACCATATATGGACATGTCCAAATATGGTATTTTTCGGCTTCGCTTTCTTATTTTTACGCACAAAAAAACCACCGGAAAACCGGTGGTGTCAAAGTTAATACTAATTATAGTTTAACTACGTTAGCTGCTTGTGGTCCACGAGCGCCTTCTTCAACATCGAATTGAACTGCTTGTCCTTCTTCTAATGTTTTGAATCCTTCTGATTGGATTGCTGAGAAGTGTACGAATACATCGTTTCCACCTTCACGTTCGATAAACCCAAAACCTTTTTCTGAGTTAAACCATTTTACTGTACCTTGTTCCATGAACATTTCCTCCTTGTGCCATAGCACTTGTTATTGATATTCTTGCTAATGGTTCGAAAGGAGTAATACCTTACACAATTTCTTTACATAACAAAAACACAACATAAGTATAACATCTCACAGGCAAATTTGCAAGAGTATTTCCGATTTCACTGAGAATTAAGTGGAACAATTGCCGTTTTGTGCGTTTTTTCCGAATCGTTTCGTTAATTTTCAATAATATTTTTCGTGAAAAACGAAAACAATCTGCTTTCATCTTTTTGAAAAATTCAACTTTTCACATTCTTTTGATTTGTTTTTAAAAAACGCCGAATTCTTTTAAAGAAATATACTCCTCTCCTCCGACGACAAAATGATCTAGAAGCTCGATGCCCATGAGTTCACCGCACTCCATCAAGCGACGCGTAAAATCGATATCCGCTTGTGAGGGTTCAGGGTTGCCGCTTGGATGATTATGGCCGATAATGACGCGTGCTGCCGAAAACCGTACTGCCTCCCGGAAGATTTCACGAGGATGCGCCACTGCACTGTTTAAACCACCGATGAAAATCATTTTCTTCTTGATAATCTCGTTTTTCGTGTTCAAATACAAGGCGACGAGATGTTCCTGATAGGCATCCTTCAACTCCTGCACAATCCACTGGCCCGCCATCTTGGAAGAGGTAATCTTCCCGAGTTTCATTTGCGCGGCATTGTTTAAACGCACACCCAGTTCCATGGCTGCCTTTAGCTCAATCGCCTTGGTTCGACCGATTCCATTAATATGCATAAGCTCGTCCAGACTCGCCATCTTCAGCGAATGCAAGTCCTCGAAGGTGTTTAAGACTACGACCGCCAGCTGCAAAACGTTTAAATCCTTAGAACCCGTTCGCAGTAATATCGCAAGTAATTCATGCGTTTCAAGCACTTTAGCGCCATACCGTTCGAGGCGTTCTCGTGGCATGGCGCTTAAAGGTACTTCTAATAATTTTGATTCAATCATTGTGACACTTCCTCTTTGTTTTCTCTACAAAGAGTTACGATGTCTATTCTCCTTTGGGCTTACGGTTATTCCACCAATGACGAACTTCTGCGATAAAATACAACGATCCTGTCACCCATAATTCACTCTTGTCGTCTGTTGAATGAGCAAAACGGTCGATGACGTCTTCGAAGCTTTCTTCATAGGAAATCTGAGGAGAATCCAAGTACGCTTCTACATCACTTCTAGCAATTGAGCGTCCCTTTGAAGGATGGAAACTCGTCAAGATGATGTTCACATCGGGAAGAGCTTCCTGCAATCTTACAAGCATCTGTTTACTATCTTTTCGAGTGAGCGCGCTAAATAATAGTGTCTGCTTCTTGCCAACGTGAGCCTTCATGTTTTGAACGAGTCGCTCGATGGCTGGTAAATTATGGGCTCCGTCGATCATCACAAGTGGTGTCTCCTGCAACACTTCCATGCGTCCTGGCCATGAAACCACTCGAAGGGTCGCCTCGATGCATTCGGCTTGCACACCTCTACCAGTAACTTCCATCCATGCGCGAAATGCACAAATCGCAACGGTCGCATTTTCCTTCTGAAAGGCGCCTTGGAGGGCTAGGTGTTCCAGCGGAATCGTTAAAGCTTCGTCTTGGTACGAATTTTCTACTAGTGAAAAAGCCTCTCCAAATGCCTGAACGGTTGCGCCTTGTTTAATTGCGGTATCCCATATCACATCCATACATTCACGCGTGACTGGCCCGACGATCACTTGTTGCCCGGATTTAATAATCCCTGCTTTTTGCGTAGCGATTTCTTCCAACGTAGTTCCGAGTAAATCTTGGTGGTCTAACCCAATCGTTGTAATCACGCTCACGAGTGGATGGCCGACATTCGTATTATCGAGAAGACCTCCAATCCCGACTTCAATAATCGCTAGGTCGACCGCTTCCTGTTGAGAGACGACAAACATCATCGCCGTTAAAATCTCAAAATAGTTAAAGGCACCCCACTCTTTGAATAAGCGACGTTCCACCTCTCTTACAACCGATGCGGCTTGCCAGAACGGTGCTTCTTCCAGTGACACTCCGTCGAGTTGAATACGTTCCCTGATACTGTCCATATGCGGTGAAGTGAATGTCCCTACTCGTAGTCCATGTGCCTTCGCAAAGGATGTCACCATTGCTGCAGTTGACCCTTTTCCATTCGTCCCAGCAATATGAATACTCTTCAACCCTCGCTCCGGATTGCCAAGCGCACTAAGGATAGCCTCCATGCGGTACAATCCATGTTTACGCGGAATACTCTCGCTCTTTTTTAACCACTCTTGAATCATTCACTCACCTCCTGTTTTTCCTCATTTATCATAACAGAAAATGACTCTTTGGAACATACAAAAGAGAGCGCATGACACTTCATACGCTCTCATCACCGTTCATACGGATTAGATTTTCTTCAATGTTGCGATACGTTCTAACACGGCTTCACGTTGCGCTTGATAGTCCGCACCTTTTGCACGTTCAGCTTCAACAACTGCTGCAGGAGCTTTTGCCACAAATTTCTCGTTCGATAATTTCTTCTCGACACGATCCACTTCTTGTTGCAATTTCTCTGCTTCTTTTTCAAGACGAGCGATTTCGTCTTCGATGTTGATTAAACCTGCTAATGGTAAGTAAATTTCAGCACCTGTGATGACTGAAGTAACCGCATCAGATGGCGCTTCAACGTCTTCCCCATACACGAATTCTTCTGGATTTGAGAAGCGTGCAATGTAAGATTCGTTTTCTTTCAAGATTGCGTAGTGTGCTGCGTCGCTCACTTTCGCAATGATGTTAATTGGTTTTGATAATGGTGTGTTCATTTCGTTACGAACTGTACGTACTGAACGGATGAAGTCCATTAAGAATTCCATTTCTTCGGCTGCTTTTTCGTCCATTTGTTCTGGATGAACCGTTGGATAAGTTGCCACTACTAATGATTCCCCAACGTGAGGAACAGATTGCCAGATTTCTTCTGTTACGAAAGGCATGATTGGGTGTAATAGACGTAATGTGTTGTCTAATACATATACAAGAATACTACGTGTTGTTAATTTCGCAGCTTCGTCGTTCCCTGCTAAAGTTTCTTTCGACATTTCGATATACCAGTCACAGAAATCATCCCAGATGAAGCGATATAAGAGACGTCCTGCTTCACCGAATTCGAATTTCTCGAAGAGTTCTGTTACTTTGCCGATTGTTTGATTCAAGCGTGTTAAAATCCATTTATCCGCAAGAGTCTTTTCACCAGTAATATCGACTTGATCCGCTGTTAAGTCGCCCACGTTCATTAATGCGTAACGGCTTGCGTTCCAAATCTTGTTGATGAAGTTCCATGCAGCATCCATCTTGTCTGTTGAGTAACGAACGTCTTGCCCTGGAGCAGAACCGTTTGCTAAGAACCAACGAAGCGCATCGGCACCATATTGCTCGATGACTTCCATTGGGTCAACCCCGTTTCCAAGAGACTTACTCATCTTACGTCCTTGGCTATCACGAATTAATCCGTGAATTAGAACGTTCTTGAATGGACGTTTGCCTGTAAATTCTAACCCTTGGAACATCATACGGCTTACCCAGAAAGTAAGGATGTCGTACCCTGTTACAAGTGTGCTTGTTGGATAGTAACGTTTGTAGTCAGCTGCTTCTTCGTCTGGCCAACCCATTGTTGAAAATGGCCATAATGCAGATGAGAACCAAGTATCTAATACGTCTGGATCTTGTGTCCAGTTTTCGCTGTCGCTTGGAGCTTCCATGCCAACATACACTTCGCCTGTTTCTTTATGATACCAAGCTGGAATTTGGTGTCCCCACCATAATTGACGTGAGATTACCCAGTCGTGAATGTTTTCCATCCAACGTAAGTACGCATCGTTGAAGCGTGGTGGGTAGAAGTTTACAGTGTTGTCGCCTTCTGCACTTTGCGCATTGATGGCTTGCTCTGCCAATGGTCCCATTTTAACGAACCATTGTTTTGAAAGACGTGGTTCAACAACGACATCTGTACGTTCTGAGTGACCAACGCTGTGTAAATGTTTTTCGATTTTTACAAGAAGGCCAGCCTCTTCTAAATCTTTCACGATGGCTTTACGCGCAGCAAAGCGGTCCATGCCTTCGTATTTACCCGCCAACTCATTCATAGTCGCATCATCGTTCATCACGTTAATACGAGGTAAGTTATGACGGTTCCCCACTTCAAAGTCGTTTGGATCGTGCGCTGGAGTGATTTTTACAACCCCTGTTCCAAAATCTTGCTCAACGTATTCGTCAGCGATGATTGGAATTTCACGGTTTACGAGTGGTAAGATGACTGTTTTACCGATTAATGCTTGGTAACGTTCGTCGTCTGGATGAACCGCAACAGCTGTATCTCCAAGCAGTGTTTCTGGACGAGTTGTTGCGATTTCTAGGAATCCACTTCCGTCTGCTAGAGGGTAGTTCATATGATAGAACGCACCTTCTACATCTTTATGGATCACTTCGATATCAGATAATGAAGTCTTCGCTTTAGGGTCCCAGTTGATGATGTACTCACCACGGTAGATTAAGCCTTTTTCGTATAATGTAACGAAGACTTTCTTCACGGCGTCAGATAAGCCTTTATCTAATGTGAAACGTTCTCTGCGGTAGTCTACAGAAATCCCCATTTTTGCCCATTGTTCACGGATATGGCTGGCATATTCTTCCTTCCATTCCCATGTTTGTTCAAGGAACTTCTCACGGCCAAGGTCATAACGAGATAAGCCTTCTCCGCGTAATTTTTCTTCTACTTTTGCTTGTGTTGCGATACCGGCATGGTCCATCCCTGGTAACCATAAAGTGTCGAACCCTTGCATGCGTTTTTGACGGATAATCATGTCTTGTAACGTTACGTCCCAAGCATGTCCTAAGTGTAATTTCCCTGTTACGTTTGGTGGCGGGATAACGATTGAATATGGTTCAGCGTTTGGATCTTCGTTTGGATGGAAGACGCCTGAATCAACCCACCATTGATATTTACCAGCTTCAACTTCTTGCGGTTGAAACTTAGATGACATTTCTTTAGCCATTGATTTTCCTCCTTGTATCTTGTTTGTGTCCAATAAAAAAATCCTATGAAGACACTCTCCATAGGACGATTAATTTCGTGGTACCACCTAATATTCGCGTAAAAATCTATTACGCCTCGATGTTGGTAACGAAGTGTCGTCTCCGTACTCTATTACTGCATTTCGTAGAGTAAGCTCACAAGCTACCTTCAAATGAATCTGCTAGGAAGTTGCACCAAGTCTTCCCTCTCTCGTAAACAAAGTCATTTTACTCCTCTTGTTCATCGCTCTAATATACAAAATATTCTACCATTATGACGATGTGCTTGCAACAATATCGCGTTCGTTTTACGATTTCACATTCCCGCTAGACACGCCTTGGTCTGCATCTTCTGGAATCCACCAGTCTAAGAACTGCTTCATCGCCCAGTCCCAGAAATCCCATTCGTGTCCGCCCGCGTGTTCTTTATACGTTAGCGACACTCCTTGTTCTTTCAAAAAGCTGCTGTAGCTACGATTGTCTTCCAAAAGCCAATCTTCCGTTCCACACGCCATAAAGACCGAAAGTGCGTCCTTATGCTCCATGGTTTGGACGGCATGATACAACTGATTGCCTTCCGCAATAAAGGTCTCCTCATCTTTGAAGACCGACTCCAAAAAGCTTTTTCTTAAAAAGAACGGTGCTTCTGGAATCTCTTCTTTCGGAATCGCCTGTTTCTTAATCGCTCCAGAGAACGCCCCAATGACGCTAAAGGTATCGTGATATTTGATGCCGTTTCGAAGCGCCCCGTATCCACCCATCGAAAGTCCGGCAATGCCGAAGTCTTCGCGCTTTCTAGAAATGGGAAACATTCGGCGTGAGATTTCTGGAAGTTCCACCCCGATAAATTCTCCATAGTTTGTATAGTTCCATGGTTGGTCTACGTAGAAATGATTTTCCCCCGAAGGCATGATCAAGGCAAGATTTTTCTCTTTTGCGTAACGAAGAATTCGCGTCTGGTTGACCCAGTCCTGTTCGCTACCCAATACTCCGTGCAGTAACACTAACGCTTTGTACGGCCCTTCCGAGAGATACTGATTATTGAAATCCACCGCATCGCTAGGTAAGTAGACGGACAGAGGGATTGTTCTCATTAATGTTTTTGAAAAGAATGAAACATGTAAAAGTGCCATAGGACACCTCCGTTAAAAGATTAATTTTTTAAATATCGATTCACAATTGCCACTAACCCAAAGATAAACGACAATTGAACGACGGATTTTTGCCATGATTCCCATTGCTCATACCCAAAAAAATGATTCATGATGAGGAAAAAGGCAGTAGCAGCTACCATCCCAATAAAGACGACAACTAATCTGTGATTAAGCCTTTTGAGCTTATCTGGATTATCCCGATTTACCCAAGTATAAAAGGCAAGCCTACTAACCATCACACTAAAAAAAAACAGTACGATATCTCGACGAAATACTAGCTGATAGATTGCATTTGCGCCACTAGTGACCCCAAACGCAACAATGGCAATTTCTCTAACTTTTTGACTCATTTCCAACAACCTCTCTCCCTAAAAACGGATTCCTGAACTTATCTCTATTATACTGCTCCCCCAGCGTTTTTACTATACTCGCTCGCAAAAAAAGAACCCAGCATTACTGCTAGGTTCCTGTTGCATCATCGGCCTCTATTGCCGAGTTTTCTATTTTATTCTTCTACCCCTAGTAATAGGTTCACTAGGATGTCCACAGTCACATTACCGAAGTAACGGCGAATGTCGATGGCTTCAAAGGCTTTTGTTAAGTCTTCGCGGTTGTATCCAACGCCGACTAGCGCTTTTTCTACATCGCTGATTTCTCCAAGACCGAAGAAGTCTCCGTTAATCTTAATGTCTTTAATGGCATTCTTTTCAACGTTCAAGCTGAACTCGATTTGTCCGGCTGGTGTACGTTTTGATTGTTTGAATTCGAATTTTGGATTCTTTCCGTAGTTCCAATCAGGATTATTGAAGTACTTGCTGCGTAATTCTTCTACACGCACCCAGTCTTCGTCCGTTAGAACATACTCTTTAATCGTAGATGTATCTTCCACGTTGAAGATGTTTTTCAAGAGCACTTCGCGGAATTGTAAGATGTCTAAGTCTTGATATTCAGGCGCTAAGTAAGGTTTGATATTTGTCACGCGTGAACGAACGGACTTGATTCCTTTTGACGCAATTTTCTCTTGTTTTGGACGTAAAATTTGTGGCAAAATGCTCACATCTAGATCCAGCATTAATGTTCCGTGCGCTGTTAAACGGCCCTTGTTTGAGTACATCGCATTTCCAGAGAATTTCTTACCGTCGATAAGAAGGTCGTTACGTCCTTGCAACTCTGCACCTGTTGCGCCCATTTTATGGAGTGCTTAACTTATTGGTTCTATGAATTTTCCGATATCACGGAAGCTATCGCCGTCATCTTCTGTAATAAAGCAGAAGCAAATGTTCCCCATATCGTGATATACGGCTCCACCACCTGAGAAACGACGAACGACTTGTACGCCAAGTTTATCGACACCATCTTGATTGATTTCTTCGATGGTATTTTGGTTTTTCCCGATGATAATTGCATTTTCGTTAATATAAAATAACAAAATTGGTTCATCCAGTTTCTTTTCGTTTAATAAGAAATATTCGATGGCTAAGTTCGTCGTTGCATCGTAGATTTCTTGTCCATTACGTTGATTTTTTACATAATACATCTGAAAGTCTCCTCACTTTTACTGATATCACTAGCGCTATCATACCATAACCATCCCCCTCACACATAAGAAAGAAGCTTGATTTTACACTGTTTTTACTCCACTTCAACACGCAATTACCATATATGGTAATTGCATCCTTGCACAGTCATTTGACCGGAATATACTCATTGACGTTTCCTCGAATTCTTGCAGATTTATAGTAACTGTAACGTGATTCGCATTGAATGTGAATTACGCGGAGTTGGACTATTCCATACTCCGCGTTTGAAGCTTCAAAGGTGTAAGACTCAGGCTTACACCGTTGCAACGTTATAGTTACTATCAAATATCCGCAAGAAGAAAGAGGAAACATAAAAAAACGCACCCTTTTCAGGATGCGCTTTGCTAACTCTTAGTATGCCCATGCGATTAATAAGTAGATAAACGTTGAACCAAACATATCTGCCAATGCATGAGTAAGGAAGAATGGTAATAGGTTTTTCACCACTTTCTTGTACATGAAGTAGTAGAATAATCCATACACTACACCGATAACGATTGCCCACAACATTCCTTGGTAAGTATGGAATGAGAAACGAACGAGTATTGAAAATGCTAAAGCTTTCCACTTATGTTCTTCCTTCACCGATGTCATTAATCCAAGGAAGAAGAACTCTTCGTAGAAACCATTTAACAGCCCATAAGCGATAGCCATTGGAGATAACGCTAAGAACTTATTGATGATTTCCTGTGGGTTCATGAACGGAACAAGTGCTGGGTCGAAGTAATTGTATTCGCCGCTCAGCGTGGTTACGACGTCGCCGAACAGTCCGACAATCGTGAATAACACCGGTACCCAGATGAGTACGGACCAGTGAAAACGAATCTTCAATTGCTTGAAGTCGTAATGACGAATGACTAAGTATAAGAGTGCAATCGCTAATAAAATCACCTGTAAGGTAAAGTTAGAGGAATACGCTGCCCCGTCGCTATAGGACGTTGTCGTCTCCGTATACTGCTGGGCCACTTGAGTTACTGGCTGTAAACTCTGTAGAAATTGTTGCGTGGATCGGATAATAAACTCCCCAAACATGATAATCGTCACGATGAGGATGTCATACCACTTTAAATATTTTAATGGTTCTTTTGGTCTGATTTTAGTTAAAACAGTCATGATTGGTTTCCTCTTTTCCTTATTGTATCAAAACACAGTTCTATTCAAAGAAAATCGCTTGTTTTTGACGTTTTCCTTAATAAGAGAATACTCCTTAAAACTAAAATGAACCTAAAATCAAAAAATTTCCACAAAAAAAGTGACTCCTAATAAGAAGTCACTGACTAATTCTCTAAAAGAAGCGTTTCGGTATTTCGATGAACAAGATTACAAGAAGACCATTATAAAGGCTGTGTAATAAAATTGCGTCAAACAAACTTCTTCTTCGTTCATACACAAGAAAAAGAACAATAGAGAGAATAAGATAAGCTATAAACTGTATCCAATTATGGATATAAGTCGGAAAATGAATAGCTGCAAATAGAATTGAAACGATGGACATTCTAATAAAAGTATTTACTTTTCCTCGAAGCAAATTATTCAGAAATCCTCTAAAAAGAAATTCTTCTACAAAAGGTGCAATAAACACTAATCCTAGTGCATCTAAAGCAAAAATAAATTTGTCTGTTGTTAGTGTTAGATCAGCCCTAAAGAAAAAATCAACTAGTTTTGATCGACCTGTCCCATATGCCATTGAACTCCACAAACTAATCAAATAGATTGAAAATCTGAGAGTAATATACGTTACAAACACAAAAATTAAATCCATCAGTTGAAACTTTCTTTTTACTGTTGGCTTAAATAATTTTGTGTGTACTTTGTACATACAAAATACCAAAATGCCAACGCAAATAATCGTCACAATTAACTCCCACATATCCGCTTGACGACCTAGATTCCACAAATTCATTTTGAACACAAATTCAATTCCTCCGCGTATGACAATATACGCTACAAAAAAGAATAGAAACCAAAGCGTTTTTTTCATTCGAGCACCCATTTACTTCTACCTCACATGTTTTTTCCTTATATTACCGTTTTATAGCAGATACTGTCAATATGAGATTTCAAAAAAAACAGACTAGCGTTTCACTAGTCTGCTCTCAGTCATTATTTCTGACGGATTGTAAATCCTTTGTCAGATTTCTTTTTGTTGTTACGGCGGCGAGAATCTTTCCCTTTATATCCGCGTGTATATTCGTCTTCTAAGCCACGGCCACGACGGTCTTCTTTACGCTTGAAGCTGCCTTTTCCGTTACGTCCACGGTTGTCTTTACGGTCGCTACGGTTGTAGTTTCCACGGCTGTTGCCACGTTTGCGGCTTGGCAATGGACGTTCTGGCGTGATTTTAACTGGAATTTCAGTTGGGTCTTTAATCATGCTCTTGAGTAATAGAGCTGCCAATTCTTCTGGTTCGTACTCGTCTAATAAGTAAGAGACCGCTTCTTTGAAACGTCTTGGTTCCACAGTTTTCATCATTTCGTCGATAGACTCGATGGCTGTTTTTGTTTGTCCTTCCAAGGCTTCTGTTTGCGTTGGTGGACGAAGGCTTGTCATACGTTTGCGTGTTAATTCTTCAATCACACGTAAGTAATCCATTTCGTTTGGTGTCACGAATGTTACAGACATTCCTTCTTGACCAGCACGGCCTGTACGTCCGATACGGTGTACATAGCTTTCTGGGTCTTGTGGGATATCGTAGTTGTACACGTGCGTTACGCCTGAGATATCTAGTCCACGTGCCGCAACGTCTGTAGCGACTAAGATGTCTAAATGGTTGTTCTTGAAGTCACGAAGAACGCTCATACGTTTTTGTTGGCTTAAGTCTCCGTGGATTCCTTCTGCACGGTAGCCACGCATTTCAAGTCCGCGTGCTAATTCGTCGACACGACGTTTTGTACGTCCGAATACGATGGTTAATTCAGGCGTTTGAACGTCTAATAAACGTGTCATAATGTCGAATTTCTCGTAGTCTTTACATTTTACGAAATATTGATCAATTAATGTCGCCGTCATCTCATTTGATTTGATACGAACATGTTCTGGATCTTTCATAAATTGAACACCGATACGTTTAATATCATCTGGCATTGTCGCAGAGAATAAAAGCGTTTGGCGGTTTTCTGGAACTTGTTTGATAATCGATTCGATATCTTCCAAAAATCCCATGTTTAACATTTCATCCGCTTCGTCTAAGACAAGTGTTTCCACTGTCGCAAGTTTCAATGTACGGCGTGAAATGTGGTCTAATAAGCGACCTGGAGTTCCCACAACGATTTGTGGATTTTCTTTTAATTGGCGGATTTGACGGTTAATGTCCGCTCCACCGTAAACGGCTTGTACACGAACCTTTTTGTCGCGTCCGAGACGGAACAATTCTTCTTGTGTTTGAATCGCAAGTTCACGAGTTGGTGCGATGACAAGTCCTTGTACGCCTTTTTTACTTGGGTCGATTTTTTGAAGCATTGGCAAACCAAATGCGGCTGTTTTACCAGTCCCTGTTTGCGCTTGTCCAATCACATCTAAGCCTGCTAGCGCTTTTGGAATGGTTTGTGCTTGAATTGGAGTTGCTTCTTCAAACCCCATTTTTTCGATAGATTCTAGTAAGGCAGAATCCAATCCTAATTCATTAAATTTCATATTTTCCTCCTTGGATACTTCGGTGAGAAGCACACGAGGGATTTCCCTTCATAACAAAAGCCTGGAGCTATTCGTAAGAGCACCAGACTTCTACAATCGTTTAAATTTCAAACTATCTATTATAAATGTGTGTACATTTCTCAACTCAGCAAGTAGTATAGCACGCATCCAACGAGAATGCAAAGAATACAGACCGCCGATGCCTGCTTTTTATTCTTTGAAAACGCCTAAGGAATAAGAATTTACGGGCTCCAAATCCTTGCGGATTTTTCAATAGTAGCTGTAATAGGGCAACGGTTCGAGCCTTTCGTCTCTCACCTTTAAAGCCTCAAAGCTGGAGTAAGAAATAAATTTCTAACTCCAGCTAATTCGCATTTAATGCGATTCCCCATTACTGCTACTATTGAATCCGCTAGATTTTCCGCCCGGTTTCACAGCGCATTCCAAACAATAAAAAGCGGGAGGAGGCGTGTGGGTTTGCTTCTCGTGGTGCGGTTGAGAAATGGGGACACTTTATAATGGATAGTTCTCAGGGAGAGACGAACAAAGCGAGGGACGTTTGTGCGTCTCTCGCTTTACTTTACATTTGTTATTCTGCTTTTAAGGCATCGACGACGGCGAGTAAGCCTGTGCCGTTGCTTGATTTGATAAGGACTTGGTCGCCTTCTTTAAGCTCGGCTTTCAAGTCAGCAATCAACGCTTCTTTATCCATGTAATGGTGAAGAGCGGCTGCTTCGAACTTGTCTTTCAACGCATCATAGAGTGCTTCCATTTCTTCGCCGTACAAGTACACAAGTGCGACTTCGCTTGGAGGAATGACTTCTGAGATGCTGGCGTGCAATTCTTTCGAATGTTCTCCTAGTTCACGGATATCCCCAAGAACGAGGACGCGACGGCCTGCTGCTTCGACTGAAACGAATGATTTAATCACCGATTTCATCGCGATTGGGCTGGCATTGTAAGCATCGTTTAGAATGGCTACTCCGTTTTGGCCTTTCACCCATTGCGTACGGTTCTTCGTCAATTCGAAGTTCGCTAAGGCGGACACGATGTCTGAAAGTGGTACGTCTAAAGTGCGTGCAATTTCAATAGCTAAAAGTGCATTGGAAACATTGTACGCTCCAAGAACTGGTAAAGTTACCGCCACTGTTTCTGTTGGTGTGACTAATTCAAACGCTGTGTGGTCTGAATACAATTCGATATTTTTGGCTGAGAGTTCCTTACTTCCTTCGCCGACTGTAACAATCTTGAAGCTTGCTGGTTTTTCAGCCCCAGCAATGCCTGCTGTAATTAACTCTTCATGAGCTGGATAAATAAAGATTCCATTTTCTTGTAGTCCAGAAAGAATTTCCAGTTTAGCTTTGGCAATGCCTTCCTTGCTTCCCAACTGCTCCATATGCGATTCACCGATGAGCGTAATCGCAACAACTTCTGGGCGTGCTAATTTTGATAAGAATTCGATTTCGTGGAAATCACTCATTCCCATCTCTAAGACAAGTGCTTCCGTCGATTCCGGCATATCTAAAATGGTTTGTGGTAAGCCGATATCGTTATTGAAGTTTCCTTGTGTTTTATAGACACGGTAGCGTGCACCTAGAGCGGCTGCTGTCATATCTTTTGTCGTTGTTTTCCCAGAACTACCTGTGATCCCAACGATGCGTGGAGATACTTTTTCTAAGTACCATTTCGCTAATTTTTGAAAAGCTTGAAGTGGATCATCCACCCAAATAGCGCAAATTCCCTCTGGCGGCGTTACGTCTTGTTTGCCCCATAATACGGCTGTTGCGCCTGCTTGAATCGCTTGTTCAATATAATCATGTCCGTCTGTTTGTCCTTGAAGTGGCACGAAAAGGCTGTTTGAACCTAATTTTCGTGTATCGAAGGCCACAGATTCGATCACTTCGAATCGGTGTGCTGACTGATAATCAATCGCTTCGACGGCTTTTGTAATTTCAGCAACTGTTCCAATACTCATCTTTCTACTCCTTATCTCGCGTGACGATCGTTATAGCGTTTCAACGCTAATTGAATGAGTTCTTCGACTAAATCTTTATAGGAAATGCCCATTGCTTCCCAAAGTTTTGGATACATACTAAATTGTGTGAACCCTGGCATTGTATTCACTTCGTTAATAAACACTTCGTTTGCTTCTGTTAAGAAGAAATCACAACGTGTTAAACCACTACCGTCAATGGCACGGAATGCTGCTACAGCATATTCACGAATTTTGGCAGAAATTTCTTCTGGAATCGCTGCTGGGATTTGAAGTGTTGTTGTGTTGTTAATGTATTTCTCGTTGTAATCGTAGAAGCCTGCTTGTTTCACGACTTCCCCAACCACAGATGTGTTCACTTCATCGTTTCCAAGAACCGCTACTTCGACTTCGCGTGCGTCGATTCCTTGTTCTACGACGATACGGCGGTCATATTTCAATGCTTCTTCGATGGCTGCTGTTAATTCTTCACGGTTTGTCGCTTTAGAAATCCCAACGCTTGAACCCATATTCGCTGGTTTCACGAAGACTGGATAACGTAAGGTTCCTTCCACACGCGTGAAGATGGCTTCTGGTGATTTTTCGAATTCAGCTTTCACAAAAGGTACGAATGGCACTTGTGGAATGCCTGCTTGCTGGAATAAATGCTTGCTGGCAATTTTGTCCATTCCATTTGCGCTGGCTAATACGCCACAACCCACATATGGTAAGTCTAAGATTTCGAACAATCCTTGAATCGTTCCATCTTCTCCGTTTGGTCCGTGTAAGATTGGGAATACCACTGTATCTGGTCCAGCGATATCGCTAGGTTGGATGCGAACTCCTGTTGATGTTTCGCCTTCTGTTGTTGCAAAATGCGCAACATCCCCTTCTGTTAAACGAAGCGCTTGGTCAAAAGCTACAGGCGCTTTTAATGCTTCTCCTTTTAACCAAATTCCTTCTTTTGTAATGTACACTGGTTGCACATCGTAATACTCGAAATAAATTTCTTTAATAATTGAACCGGCTGTTAAAATTGAAATATCGTGCTCTGCACTTTTTCCACCGTAAATCACTACAATTTTCATATGAATCCTCCAAACTATTCGCGTGCTGCGAACCGCCTCATCTAGGCTCTTCGAACGTTATTTTGAAAATAACCTTGCACGTTTCAGTATAACAAAACGGGGGAAGGGTTACAAGTTACGGCCAACGCATAAAAAAGCACCTCTCACAACTGCTGTGAAAAGTGCTTTAAATAGCGTCATTCATCGGAAGTTTTGCTGAAACCTTCCAGTTTTGATACGTTTCGTTATATGCGAGCTGCCCGATGCGGACGTTTTGTGTCACTTCTTTATCGGCATAATGATAACGGTCCTCCGTTAAGAAGATTGGCACTTCGTAGCTATCTTCTTTCTTTGTGACTTTATCAAAAGCAAAACTGATTCCTTCACGATATAATGGCATCATTTCTTTAAGCGCCTCGATAGAAATCGCTGAGGCTACTTTGTCGGCCCCAAAGAATAAGAACTTCGGTGTCTCATTCAAGATATCTGTCATCTCAATTTGGACTTGCGTAGATAAGATTGGCAAGAACTGCTCAATCTTACGGTAGTACACTTTCGAGTAGCCATTTTCAAGTGACAAGTAAATAAAGTTATTTTGTAATTTATAGAAGAACGGCGAATGCAAGTGCGTCTTCGCGTGCGAAATATACAGCAAGTCTGCAATTTCTTGCGGCGTTAATTGACGAACGAAATCAATCGAATCAAAGTCCACCCAGTTCGATGGCGCCTCTCTGCCTTCTTCCACCCCTTGGAGATACGCTAACACATTTTTACGCCCCTTCACCCACATGAAGCCCGTATATGGATCGTGTGTGGCAAGGCTTGACTTCCCGTTTAAGAGAAGAATGTTTTGCGGAATCTCAGACTGTGGTAAGGCAGACAAATGGAACGCAATCGACTTTGTTAGTACATGGTTCGATACGCTATCGTAATGGATATACAATTGTTTAGCCACAGTCTCACCTCCATAGAGTTTATCATGTTCCATTATAAATGATTTCTTTCTATTAAAACATGTATATTAGATTACATTTTCTGTGTGAACCGTTTTCTTTTGTAACAATTTAGCAATATTCTAAAGTAGATTTCCCATCCTTTATACACAAAAAGAGTTGAAGTAATTTCTTCAACTCTCTTTCTTTAATTCTACAGAAGTGTTCATTCTTAGCATTTGACTTTCTGAGTGATTTTTTTCACCGCAGTGTCTATTCTATCAATCACTTCCCAATAATCTGGCGGGAAGCTCTTTAATTCAACAATATCCACAGGATCAAAATGATACACTAAATGACGAATTACTTGGTGATGAAGAAAAACAAGATCTTTAAAGTCCTCTAATGAAATAGATTCCAACTCTTCAATATGCGCACATAATTGTTCATAAGATTCTTCGTGGAAGAGACTCTCTTCATGTAGATAATACAAGAACGTTCCTTCTTCCAGTTGTACATTTTTTCTAATAAGTGACATCCACATCACCTCTTTTCTTATCGCTAAAAAATTTACCTTCTGAAAATAAAAAGACTGAGGAAGGCCCTCAGTCTCATTTCTACATTTTTTCTAAACGTTTAATACGATTGGCCGTTGATGGATGCGTTGAGAAGAGCGAATCGCCTTCTTCCCCAAACGGATTTGAGATATATAACGCCGCACTCTTCTTGTCGGCTTCCGTCATTGGCGGAGCTTCAGAAATCTTCGTCAGTGCAGAGATGAGCCCATATGGATTTCGCGTGAATTCCACTGCTGACGCATCCGCTAAGTACTCACGATTTCGTGACAAGGCCAATTGAAGAATCGTCGACATAAATGGTCCAAGAATCATCGCGATTAAACCAATCACCATGAAGATGGCATTTGCGCCACCACCGTTATCAGAGTCTCGGTTTCTTCTACCGCCGCCCCAGAATATCATGCGACTTCCGAATTGAACAAGCATGGCAATCACGGCACCAAGCGCAATCGCAATCGTTTGAAGTCGAACGTCATAGTTACGAATATGTCCAAACTCGTGGGCAATTACCCCTTCAAGTTCTTCACGATTCAACCGTTCTAATAACCCCGTTGTGACCGCCACGGCTGCTTTTTCTGGAGAACTTCCTGTCGCAAACGCGTTTGGAGATTCGTCCTCGATAATGAAGATACGTGGCATTGGCACTTTTGCAATCATCGACATATCGCTCACGATATTCCAAATCATCGGTGCTTGATTTTTATCTGTAATTTCTCTGGCATGGTTTAATTGCATCACTACATTAGTCGCATTTGCAATCATCATCATTGAATAAAGTCCACCTGCAATAAGGGCGATAATCACCCCTGCTACTGCGCTATTTAAGGCAAAATATCCAATGCCGATTCCCACTGCAACGAAGAGCGCCATGTACAACACAATCACCATAAGCGTTTTGCGTTTGTTGGAAGCAATTTGTTGATATAACATCCTAGCACTCCCTCCCTACTAATGAACTGTCAATTAGAATTTCACTTCAGGAACTTTACGAGCTTCAACTGGAGTTTCTAACATTTCTTCTTTCGTGAATCCACCAAAACCAGCAATAATGTTTGTTGGAATTGATTGAATAGAGATGTTATATCTCGCAACACTTGAATTGTATAATTGACGAGCGTAAGAGATTTTGTTCTCTGTGTTTGTCAATTCTTCTTGTAAGTTTAAGAAGCTGTCGTTCGCTTTTAAATCAGGATAGCTTTCAGCTAAAGCGAAAACAGTTTTTAAAGCACCTGATAATTGGTTAGATGCTTCCATTTTTTCTTGTGGTGAAACATCGCTACCCATGTTTGCGATTTGGTTTCTCATCGCAATCACTTGAGATAATGTTTCTTGTTCGTGTTTTGCGTAACCTTTTACTGTTTCAATAAGGTTTGGTACTAAATCGTTACGACGTTGTAATTGAACATCGATTTGCGCCCAAGCTTCTTGAACCCAGTTTTTTTGTTGTACGAGTCCGTTGTATGCAAACATTGCCCATAGAACAATGACAACTAAGACTCCTAAAATAATCCATACTACTGTCATTTTGTGACACTCTCCTTTAGATTTAATACCCTCATTGTACCATATTTTCCCATTTGTGTGTAAAATAGTTGGTAAAGATAGAGTAGCAAACCCTAAAAATTTCTGCATCCATCCTAAGACGGATTTTGCAGTAGAAAGGAGCCCCATGATTCAGCAACAGTTATTCTCGCCCATTCCACAAAAGTTAAAGAGTTTCTCTCGTTTCCCATTGCCACAAAGCTACGTGGATTTCCTTTTAAAAAATGGCGCCGGATTCTTCACGAACACTAAAATCAAAACAGTAGAACCAACGCGCTTTGGCCTCGACTATGCCCTCTGTAATGGACTGAGCGGCTTTACAGAAGGCTTGTATTTCCCAAGCATTCTGGATGCTGCGTGGTCTCCAGAAGAGACAGGGTTGCCCGAGTACTTTGTCGTCTTTTTCCAAGACGGACCTGTCTACTACGCCTTTGATTATCAAAACGGCGACAAACAGGAACCAAGCATCCGTCTGATAGACGTTGAAATGGATCAGTGGCTCGAAGTAGCAAACTCTTTTGATGATTTCCTCTCTCGGCTAGAAGCAACGACCGAAGACATCACGTATGATATGAAGGATTGGGTTTCCATCCATACCTTATTGCAACAAATCGGACAGGAAAATCCCGATACACTGGAGGGTCTCCTTGAAATCTTACAAGACACCCACCCTCAACTCTTCTTGCAGCAAACAGCCTATGCCTTAGAGCATACTGATTCCGAGGCCATTCGTTCGATCGTTAAAGAACGCTTCTCCTTTATCGAGGATTTCCTCAGCGCAGAATTCTCTTCCTACCCAGAATTCAATCACTGCCGCACTTTATTATCCAATTCATAACAATAAGACCAACAGTTCTGTTGGTCTTATTTTCTTTCTCTTTTTATAAGCATCACCAAATAACTGTCCAAAACGGAACTCCCCCGTGGATTAGCACTCCCCTCTACCCTCTCTATTCCATCCTCTTTTTTTATTAGTATCATCAAAAAAAGTGTTCAAAACGGAAAACACGAAGGATTTTATAATAGCAGTAATGGGGAATCGTATTAAATGCGAATTAATGGTCGTAGGAATTTATTCCGTACGACCATTTTGAGGCTTTAAAGTCGAGAGACTACAGGCTCGAGACGGTACCCCATTACAGCTATTATAAATAAATCCTTCAGTGTTCGAAGTTTTGAACGAAGTTCAATTTTTTAGTAAGCACCTTGCGGTGTTTTTATCCAAAAAGAAAAAGAGGGGTGAAAAACTTTCACCCCTCGTCCTTTTGGATTACATCATACCCATGCCCGGATCCATCCCTGGCATTGGTGGTGCTACTGGAGCTGGTTTGTCAGCTACCACAGCTTCTGTTGTTAATAATAATGCTGAAACAGATGCAGCGTTTTGTAATGCAGAACGTGTTACTTTCGTTGGGTCCACGATACCTGCTTCAATCATGTTTACCCATTCATCTGTAGCGGCATTGTATCCAATTCCTTTTTCTTCAGATTTCAAACGAGCAACAATCACTGAGCCTTCAAGACCTGCATTTTCAGCGATTTGACGTAATGGTTCTTCTAATGAACGAGATACGATTTTCGCACCTGTAGCTAAGTCGCCTTCTAATTCAAGAGCGTCTACTACTCTTTGAACGTTCACAAGAGCTGTTCCCCCACCTGAAACGATACCTTCTTCAACTGCTGCGCGAGTTGCGTTTAAGGCATCTTCAATGCGAAGTTTTTTCTCTTTCAATTCTGTTTCAGTAGCGGCACCCACTTTAATCACGGCAACCCCACCTGATAATTTAGCGAGACGTTCATGTAATTTTTCACGGTCGAAATCACTTGTTGTATCTTGTGCTTGTGCGCGAATTAAAGCAACACGGTTCGCGATTAATTCTTTAGAACCTGCACCTTCAACGATTGTAGTGCTATCTTTAGAAACTACCACTTTACCAGCTGTCCCTAATTGAGCTAATGTTGCGTCTTTTAATTCTAAGCCAAGGTCTTCTGTAATGACTTGAGCCCCTGTTAAAACAGCGATATCTTCTAACATCGCTTTACGACGGTCACCGAATCCTGGAGCTTTTACTGCTACCACGTTAAATGTTCCGCGTAATTTGTTTAATACTAATGTTGGTAAAGCTTCGCCATCCACATCATCCGCGATGATTAATAACGCACGCCCTTGTTGAACGATTTGTTCTAATAATGGAATGATTTCTTGGATGTTTGACACTTTCTTATCTGTGATTAAGATAAATGGATTGTCTAAAGTCGCAATCATCTTGTCGTTATCGGTTACCATGTATTGTGATAAGTAACCACGGTCAAATTGCATTCCTTCTACAACATCTAATTCTGTTTCAATCCCTTTAGATTCTTCGATTGTGATAACGCCGTCGTTACCCACTTTTTCCATAGCTTCAGCGATTAATTCACCGACTTCCGCTGAACCTGAAGAAATCGCCGCAACTTGTGCGATGGCTTCTTTTGATTCTACTGGACGAGAAATGCGGTGTAATTCTTCAACCGCTGCTTTTGTCGCAAGTTCGATCCCGCGACGGATGCCTACTGGGTTTGCGCCAGCTGTTACGTTTTTCAATCCTTCACGAACGATGGCTTGTGTTAAAACAGTCGCTGTTGTTGTACCGTCACCGGCAATATCGTTTGTTTTTGAAGCCACTTCAGCCACGAGTTTTGCACCCATGTTTTCGAAGTGATCTTCTAATTCGATTTCTTTGGCAATTGTTACCCCATCGTTTGTAATGAGTGGAGAACCGAATGCTTTTTCTAATACGACATTACGTCCTTTTGGTCCTAATGTTACTTTTACTGTGTTCGCTAAAACGTCCACACCACGTAGCATGGCGCTTCTTGCGTCTTCTGCAAATTTAATATCTTTCACCATAATTGAATCCCCCTTTATTCAACAATTGCGATAATGTCTTTTTCTTTCACGATGATATATTCTTGACCATCTAATTTAACTTCTGTTCCTGAATATTTCTCGAATACGACTTTATCGCCAACCGCTACTTGACGGTCTTCTGCAGCAGTAAATCCGCTTGTTGCGATTACTTTTGCAAATTGTAATTTTTCTTGAGCAGTTGTTGGTAGGAATAATCCTCCAGCAGTTTTTTCTTCTTGCTCTACCATTTGAATAACAACTCTATCTTTTAAAGGCTTTAACATATGAAATCCTCCTTCATCTTTTTTAGCACTCAAAAACACTGAGTGCTAACTCATAGTTTTATGATACTCATTTGGTCAGGAAAAATCAAGAATAAATACTTGCTTATTTGTCTGGAATTTTGTAAGATTTTGACAGGAAAGGATGATTGCGATGACACGAAAAAGTTTCTTCAGAAGACTATATTTTGAAATCATATTAGCCGTCTTCTTTATCTTTCTAGCAACGACGCATTATCCTGGAAATGGATTTGACTTTATTACATTATTCTGCTGTCTATTCGCAACGACAAGTATCGTAACCAGTATCAACATGCTTCGCACCTATAACGAGTTGAAAAAACTCGCTAACCTCATCGATAATCTTCCCGATGACGAGGATTCACTAGACGATAAAGAACCAAAAGAAAAGCACTAATCGCTCCGCAAATCGGATTGGATTAGTGCTTATTTTTATTCTTCATTTTTAGTTGTTTGTTTTTTTGATTCATCCTCATTCAATGATTGATTACTGTTCGTTGTGTGATTCGATTCTTGTACCATAATGACCTTTATAACCGTGTAAACAACTGCTAGAAAGAAGGCCAAACATAATAAAATCCCAACACCAAAATTAATGATAAAGTCATTAATAAATTGATCTCCAAAAATTCTTAATAGTTCCATCTGTTAACTCTCCCTTTTAATTGTTAAATTCCCATTTTGCATAGTTACCAAGTTCTCTATATAAACTTTACTCAGCTTTTTTACTTTTTAAAAATTTAACCAACTCCGGTGACAAACTGCCACCACCATCTTTTATCTTCCCAGTATTATAATCCTTATAAAGATTTACAGAAACTGTATATTCTCTATTATCGTTAATATAGAGATAAACAAATATTCCGCCTGTTGGTATTTTATTAAATGAGTAAATTGTATATTTTTGTATTTTTCCTTTTTCGGTAAAAGCATCGGGGTCAATCGATGTTAATACTTTCAAATATATCTGTTCAACTTCTTCACTCTTAACGATTTGATTCATTTCATTATGACGAACTATTCCCATTATTGTGTATCCACCAACAACTAGGCCCACAACTACTAAAAGTGCTCTTGTCATCTTTTTCAATTTCAATCCCCATCCTTTTGAAACGATATCTTATTTTTCATAGTATATCATGAACTACACTCGTAATAAATACTTTCTCGATTCGTAAAAAAGCACTAATCACTCCGCAAATCGGATGAGATTAGTGCTTATTTTTATTCTTCATTATCTGTTGGTTCTTCTATTATTTCATTTTGGTCTAACGTTTCCTCGTCTTTTGTTGGTTTATACTTCACAACTGTAATTGCAGCTTTCATAAAAACATAAGCAAGAGCTACAATACCGGCAAAAACAACCACGCCAAATATCATTAAAACCCAGATTACTTCTTGAACTGCCTTTGGATTCCAAAATGGATTCCCCTCAGTAGCTAATATCCTCAACAATTCCATCTATTGTTATCTCCTTTTTCTCTGTCGACTGACATTTTTTCTAAATCCCTATACAACAGGATAATGATACACGTTTTAATCCTTTCTACCTACTAAATCTTTGACCTTTTTAGCATATCCTCCACCGGACTGTTGTATTTTCCCCGTTTCGTGGTGTTTTTCTAGAGTCATTCGTACATACAGTTCATTATCATCATTCAGAAAAACTGTAAACATGATTCCTCCCATAGGATTATGCTCAATTGACTGTTCATCAATCTGATAGGAAACAATTTTACCTTTATCTGTTAAAGCATCATTATCCAAATATCGGAGATAGTTTTCTACTATTTCTTTTACTTCATCACTCTTAACGATTTGGACCATCTCATGATTGCGGACTATTCCCATTATTGTATATCCTCCAACTACTAGGCCCACAACTACAAAGAGTCCTAAAAGTACTCTTATCAGCTTTTTCAATTTCAATCCCCATCCCTTTGAAATGGTATCCTATTTTTCGGCTCCATCTATTAATTTTTTAAATTCTTGAGACGGACCCCCACCCTCATTGACTAACCTACCATCATTATAACGAGGGTCTTTATTAATCAAAAAATGGACATACATTTCTTTGTTATTATTAATAAAAACGCGAAACATTATGCCACCCATCGGATTCAAAGAAATCGAGTCCTTATCAATTTC
>CAUTST010000010.1:0-41231 GCA_963540995.1 uncultured Streptococcus sp. | reverse complement strand
TGTATCTAGGATGTTTCGTTTTCTTTCCCCCACAAAGTTGAATAGGTATGAGCAAACTGGTTACAGTGTGGCTCATACCATTCAACCACTGTGCTAAAGGGCGTAGGAATTTATTTCTTAGTTAAATCATTTTAGAAAGTTAGACGCAGTAGCTGATTGAATCAAGCTTCATCACTTGTGATTCGCTTAATTCTAATCAGCCTTGCGGGGGTAAGACTACAAAGCAAACAGGACTCACACTGTGAGTCCTGTTTTGTCTTTGGTCTTACTCCCTTTTTGAGGATTTAAAGGTGAGAGACTTTTAAGGCTCGAACCGGTGCAACGTTACCGTAATGATGAAGATATCTGTAAGGATTCATAGGAATCATTTACGATCTCTCGTGCACTGTCTCTTTATTTTTAAACTGCGAATAAACGCTCTAAGTCTTCGTGAGTAAATCCTTGTCCGTCTGGTTCGTCCACACGTTCGATTGTTGCGCCTAATGCGCGTAATTTTTGATGGAACTCATAATATCCACGATCCAAGAATTGTAAGTCTGTCACACGTGTATATCCTTTCGCAACCATTCCAGCGATGATTAATGCTGCAGCGGCACGTAAGTCTGTAGCACGTACTTCAGCACCTGATAATACAGATGCACCACTCATCACAGCTGTATGTGAGTCAATACGGAATTGCGCACCCATACGACGCATTTCTTCTAAGTGGTTGAAACGGTTCTCGAACACGGTTTCCGTCATTGTGCTTGTACCAGTTGCTAATAATTGTGCAATCGTCATTTGCGCTTGCATATCTGTTGGGAAACCTGGGTGAGGTAAAGTTTTCACGTCAGTTGGTTTCAACTCATCTGGACCGATGACACGGATTCCGTCTTCTTCTTCGATAAATTGAACACCCATTTCGCCTAATTTAGAAATTAATGGTTGGTTATGTTCTGCAATCGCATCTTCGATAAACACGTCGCCTTTTGTAACGGCAGCGGCTACCATGAATGTACCAGCTTCGATACGGTCTGGGATAATAGAGTGAATCGTTCCATCCAAACGTTCTACCCCTTGAATACGCATGTTTTCTGTTCCAGCACCGACAATTTTTGCACCCATTTTATTTAAGATATTTGCTAGGTCGACGATTTCTGGTTCACGCGCTACGTTTTCTAGGTATGTTGTTCCTTTTGCTAAAGTTGCAGCCATCATAATGTTTTGAGTAGCTCCAACCGATGGGAAATCTAAGTAAATACGAGCGCCATGAAGTTCATCTGCACGCGCTTCGATATATCCTTCTGTTTGAACGATTGTCGCACCCATTGCTTCGAATCCTTTTAAGTGAAGGTCGATTGGACGACTTCCGATAGCACATCCGCCAGGCATCGCAACACGTGCATGTCCAAAACGTGCTAATAATGGTCCCATTACAACGATTGACGCACGCATTTTACTTACGTATTCAAATGCTGCAGTTGTTGTAATATCTTTTGTGGCATTTAAGGTAATTGCCTTTTCTTCTTCGTCAAATGTACTTAAGACGTTTAAGCTCCCTAATACATTTAACATCATATGTACGTCTGATAAGTTCGGTACATTTGTTAAATGAGTAACGCCTTTATCTGCTAAAATACTTGCTGCTAAAATCGGTAATACCGCATTTTTAGCTCCTTCTACTTTTACTGTTCCCTGAAGACGTGTATCGCCACCGCGTACGATCATCTTATCCATTAAATAACCTCCAAAAACTCTCTGTCCATCTACTGTAATATCAATTGAATGTACTGATTTAAATAATCTGATAAGTCGAATATGACTTTAGCTATACTAGCCCCCATCCAAATAGCGATGAGTAAAAAGAGGATACGGGCTTCTTGAACACGACCTTTTCTAAGAATCTTCTCGATTTGAATGCCTTGCAACGCCCAATAGCTCAGCATGATAAAAGCAAGAACCAATGTGATTCGAATGATTAATGTTACTTGAATCATACCTACTCCTCCAGTCATATACTGTCTTTCTATACTACCATATTTGACCATTAAAAAAAAGCAAGAGATACTTACGACTTTATGCTATACTAATACCAAAGCGAGGGGAAAGAATGTTAGAGAGATATAAAACCATTAAAGAGGCTGGGACGAATGAAATCGAGATTAAAGGTTCTCGTTTTATTGCGCATTTTCAGCGAGTGACAAGCGAAGAACAAGCGCTCGAATTTATCCAAGCCATCAAAAAAGAACATTGGAAGGCAACGCATAACTGCTCTAGTTTTCTCATTGGGGAAAACGATCAAGTGCAGCGTGCGATGGATGACGGCGAGCCAAGTGGTACCGCAGGCGTTCCAATGCTAGAAGTACTTAAGAAAAATGAATTAAAAGATGTCGCTGTAGTGGTGACGCGTTACTTTGGTGGAACAAAACTAGGCGCTGGAGGCCTCGTTCGTGCGTATTCTGGGGCTGTGAGCGAAGGATTAAAAGCCATTGGAATCGTCGAATGCCGACTAGAGGACCAACTTGCCCTAACCTTTGATTACGCACATGTAGGAAAAGTGGAATATTATTGTCAGACGCAACAAATTCCTATCGTCGATAAAGTCTTCCTCAATAATGTTCAATTCACATGCAGTCTTCCTGTTCAAGAAATCGAAGCTTTCCAAGAAGCCATCATTGAGCTCTTACAAAATCAAGTGGAGTTTGAGAGTCTTGGAGAAATGTATACAGAATATCCCGTTCAATAAATAAGAGGTCTATTCGAATGAATAGACCTCTTTTTCTATGGTTATATATTCAAGGATGGATGGACAGAGAAGCTGTGAGAGTATTTAGCTTCTCCCCCTTCCAATTCCTACACTAGCGGGAACGTTAAGGGCACGGGTTCTCAACGTTTCACTTAAAAGAGAAGATTATCAATATCATTTTGCGACAATAGAAGATCCATTTTCGCAAGGCTTGAGTAACGGTTCATCGTTGGCAATTCATCCAAGATGACAATATCCGTTCCGAGTCGTTTTAAGAGCTGATCGACCATATTCGAGAGTCTCAACGCAAATGGTCCACTTGTAATAAAGCGAAGCGGCACAGCCTCCATCATCATGATGAGTTCTAAAATATAATTCTGAATCATTTTTGTCTCTAAATCTGTTTCTTGTAGGAAGATGATTTCACGTTCATCGGCCATCGCCAGCATAAATGCACCTGTTTTATAAAATCCCATGGCCGCAATTGGCGACAATGTCAACTGGATTTCAAAAGTTTCCGGCAAGATTCCTTGAATCACCTTTTTTGCACGTAAAATCGAGAAATCACTGACCGCAACGGGTTCAGGTTTTACTTGGAAGAACGGCTTCAATTCTTCAATCTGATCGAAACTGATTTCCTTACGCGTCATATCAAGCGACTTCACAGCCTTTGTTTTTTGATTATATTCGAGAACAGCATAGCAATCCGCGTCTTCTTGATCGAGAATACTAGCAGCCTTCAAGAGCTCCTTCCAGTTGCCTTCTTGCAAGAGAATATCACTCACACGTAGCACAAACTGGACTTCTGATTTCTTAAGGTCTGCGAATAAATCAAATGGTTCATTGAAGCTCGATACCATTGGCAATTCTCTGGCTCCTTTAACAGGATATCCATTTCGCTTCAAGTATTCGATTTCCTCTTCATCGAAATCCGCACGTTTTGAAAACTGAATTTCGATGCCTTTTCTAAACCAAAAGGCTTCCGTTCGTTCCTCTCCGACAACCTCATCTGACATGGTTACCAGTCGTTCAGAGAGTCTATAACGAACAAGTTCTTCTTCGTTTTTGAAGAATAATAAACGTAAATCTTGCTGCTCATCACGTTCAATTAAAAAGAAAAACTTCACTGCTCCTCGTTTATTCTGAAAAGCAAAGGCAGCATTTTTGAGTTCTGTTTGCTTTTTTGCGAGCTTAAATAGCAACGGTATACTTTGGTACAATTCCTGACTCATATACACTACCCCAATCTTTCTTTATTCATTTATATTATACTACCATTCACATAAATTTGATAGCGGTTTTATTTTTTATTTAAAATATTATATATTTGATGCTTTTAAATGATTTAATTCCACCTATAAATCCTTTTTCCCACTATCCAATGAATTAATTCGTTTTTTTAATTATTTATTTTTTCAACTTTTCAAATCTCTTAATTTTTTCTTAATCTTTTTTCGGGTACATTCTTAACATTTTAAGCATAAAAATACCCTCTCAAGCACTGAATGAACAGTCCTTGACGGGGTATCTTATAAACAATATTTAATTAGCGATTGATCTCCGTAATTTTTCCAGTTGCGTTAGAAATCTTAACGTTCACTTGTTGTCCATTCACGAATAGATCGAATTCCCAGATAATTTCACCATTATCTTTGTCTACGCTCCACTCACGAAGAACTCCTGTTGGGAATTCTTTTTGAGCGATTGCTGCCATCTCATCTACTTGTTTCAAAGTAGCTAAGTCTATTTTTTCTTCATCATGTTCTTCTTTATCTGAAGTTGTTTCATTCACCTTCATGAAAGTCTTTGTTGACTTATCGTAACGGTACGTATACTCATTTGTATCATTCATCGCTTCTACTTCATAGAACATCCCATTTGAGTATTCTAATGCAGTAATATCAAGCGTTGGGAATTCTTTTTTAAATGCATCTACAATTTCTTTTTGCATTGCATTTTGGCTTCCCATTGCATCTTCCGAAGCGTTTGTTGCTACAGTTGTATTTGTAGCAGTCGTAGCTGGTGCTTGAGTTGTCGCTTGTACAGTCGTTGCCTGAGCTGTAGTTGCTTGTGTTGTCTCTGCAGGTGCTGCTTGGTTTGAACAAGCGGCTAATAAGCTTGCGACTGCAAGACTTAAGAGTTTTGTTGTTTTATTCATTGTTTCACTCCATTCTTAAGTTTTAATAATTATAATCTAGAGCCTTTGTTTCTAGGAGAATGTTCTATGATCTAATTAAGAAAAAACACCCTGTAGCTTTCGCTACAGGGCGCCTAAAAGTCACAGATTATTCATTTGTGTCTTCTTCAGAAGTTGCTGGTTCACCAACTAAACCTTCTGTTTGTTCCACTTGTAATAGTGGTTCTGAAGTACTTGTTTCCATATTGCGGTAACGAGCCATACCTGTACCGGCAGGGATGATCTTACCGATGATAACATTTTCTTTCAATCCTAGTAAGTGGTCTTTCTTGCCACGGATAGAAGCATCTGTCAAGACACGAGTTGTTTCTTGGAATGATGCAGCAGACAAGAAGCTGTTTGTTTCTAATGAAGCTTTTGTAATACCTAATAGTACAGGACGAGCTGTCGCAGGTACTTCTCCATTCATGATTGCAGAGCGGTTACGTTCTGTAAAGTCTGCAATGTCTAATAATGTTCCTGGAAGGATTTCTGTTGAACCTGGATCCATTACGCGAACTTTACGTAACATTTGACGAACCATTACCTCAACGTGTTTATCGCCGATTTCTACCCCTTGCATACGGTATACTTTTTGTACTTCACGTAATAAGTAATTTTCAACGGATAATACGTCACGAACACGTAATAATTCTTTAGGATCGATAGAACCTTCTGTTAACGGAGCACCACGATCGATGATTTGTCCTTCTTCCACTTTTAGACGAGCTGTAAATGGAACTGTATAAGTACGAGTATCTGTAGAGCCTTTGATCGTAATTTCTTTTGTACGACTTCCAGCATTTTCTTCGATAGAAACTACTTCACCCGCTACTTCACTGATTGTCGCAACCCCTTTAGGATTACGCGCTTCGAAGATTTCTTGGATACGAGGTAAACCTTGAGTAATATCGTCTCCGGCAACCCCACCGGTATGGAACGTACGCATTGTTAACTGTGTACCAGGTTCCCCGATTGATTGAGCGGCAATTGTACCAACTGCTTCCCCAACTTCAACTTCTGAACCTGTAGCTAAGTTACGTCCATAACAGTATTTACATACCCCATGTTTTGTATCACATGTGAATGCTGAACGAATTGTAATTTCTTCGATTCCAGCTTCAACAATCTTACGAGCAATATCTTCAGTAATGATTTCATTGCGTGCTACTAACACTTCACCTGTTTCAGGATGTTTCACTGAACGTTGTGCATAACGTCCTAACATACGTTCTTCAAGTGTTTCAATGACTTCATTTCCTTCTTTAATCGCAGAAATGGCTAATCCACGATCGCTTCCGCAGTCTGTTTCACGAATGATTACATCTTGCGCTACGTCTACTAAACGACGAGTTAAGTAACCTGAGTCGGCTGTCTTCAAGGCCGTATCGGTCATCCCTTTACGAGCACCGTGAGTAGACAAGAACATTTCCATAACAGTTAACCCTTCACGGAAGTTTGATGTAACCGGTAATTCCATGATCTTACCGTTAGGAGCGGCCATCAACCCACGCATACCAGCAAGCTGAGTAAAGTTAGAGATATTACCACGGGCTCCTGAGTCACTCATCATGAAGATTGGGTTACGAGAACCTAATGTGCGAATTAATGCTTTTTGGATATCATCTTTCGCTTTATTCCATGTTTCGATAACACGTTCATAACGTTCATCATCCGTAATTAAACCACGACGGAATAATTTAGAGATGTTGTCGACTTGTTTATGTGCTTCTTCAAGAATTTCTTTCTTGTTGTCCGCAACTGAAATATCTGCAATCCCTACTGTTAAACCAGCACGAGTTGAGAATTTATATCCTAAGTCTTTCATACGGTCTAACATCATTGAAGTTTCAGTGATATGGAATCGTTTGAACACTTCGGCGATGATTTGACCTAAGTTTTTCTTCTTGAATGGCGGAACGATTTCACGTCTTGCGATTTCTTCTTTAATGTTTGCCCCTGCTTCTAAGAAGTATTTATCTGGTGTAGCTACTTCTAAGTTTTCCATTGTTGGCTCATTTAAGTAAGGGAATTCGTTTGGCATGATTTCGTTGAATAATAATTTACCAACAGTCGTTACCATCATTCTCTCTTTTTGCCAATCAGTAAATGGTTTATCTGGAAGCGAGCTTGCTGGAATCGCAATACGGCTGTGTAAATGAACGTATCCATTGTTGTAAGCCAAGATTGCTTCGTCCATGTCTTTGAAGAACATTCCTTCACCAACACGGCCTTCTTGTTCCATTGTTAAGTAATAGTTCCCTAAAACCATGTCTTGAGATGGTGTAACTACTGGTTTACCATCTTTAGGGTTTAGGATGTTTTGAGCCGCTAACATTAATAAGCGCGCTTCAGCTTGAGCTTCTTGAGATAATGGTACGTGAACCGCCATTTGGTCTCCGTCGAAGTCGGCATTGTAGGCTTCACACACTAATGGGTGAAGACGGATTGCACGACCTTCTACTAGAGTTGGTTCGAACGCTTGAATCCCTAATCTGTGAAGTGTAGGTGCACGGTTCAATAGAACTGGGTGCTCACGAATTACTTCTTCAAGAATTCCCCAAATATCGTCATCTAAACGTTCAATTTTACGTTTAGCACTCTTGATGTTTCCAGCGATTTCACGTTCAACTAATTCTTTCATTACGAAAGGTTTGAATAATTCAATCGCCATTTCTTTAGGAAGACCACATTGGTACATCTTCAAGTTTGGTCCTACTACGATTACAGAACGTCCAGAGTAGTCTACACGTTTACCAAGTAGGTTTTGACGGAAACGACCTTGTTTCCCTTTAAGCATGTGGCTTAATGATTTCAATGGACGGTTACCTGGTCCAGTCACTGGACGGCCACGACGACCATTATCGATTAAAGCATCCACAGCTTCTTGTAACATACGTTTTTCGTTTTGAACGATGATACGTGGTGCGTTTAATTCTAATAAACGTTTTAGACGGTTATTACGGTTAATCACACGACGGTATAAATCGTTTAAGTCACTTGTTGCAAAACGTCCACCTTCTAATTGAACCATCGGACGTAAATCTGGTGGGATAACTGGAATAACATCCATTACCATCCAACCAGGTTTATTTCCTGATTCTTTGAAGGCATCTAAAATATCTAAACGACGGATTGCGCGTGTACGTTTTTGACCTTGTGCTGTCTTCAACTCTTCTTTTAATTCAGCGATTTCAGCTTCTAAGTCAACTTTGTTTAATAACTCTTGAACGGCTTCCGCACCCATTGCAGCATGGAAACGAGTTCCAAATTCTGCACGTTTTTCACGGTATTCACGTTCAGTTAATAATTGTTTGTTCATTAAAGTTGTGTCGCCAGCGTCGATAACAACGTAGCTTGCAAAATAAATGACTTCTTCCAACGCACGTGGACTCATGTCTAACACAAGTCCCATGCGGCTTGGGATACCTTTGAAATACCACACATGTGATACAGGTGCTGCTAATTCGATGTGTCCCATACGTTCACGACGAACTTTTGAGCGCGTTACTTCAACGCCACAACGATCGCAGACTTTCCCTTTGTTGTTAATTTTCTTTAATTTTCCACAAGAACATTCTAAGTCTTTTGTTGGTCCAAAGATTTTCTCGCAGAATAAACCATCGCGTTCTGGTTTTAAAGTACGGTAGTTGATTGTTTCTGGTTTTGTAACTTCACCATGTGACCACTCACGGATTTTCTCCGGAGAAGCTAACCCAATCTGCATACTTTCAAAATTATTTACATCTATCAAGGGGCCTACCTCCCTTTCTTTTGGAATTGCCCTACGATTCCAATAGTTCTATTACTCTTCGTCAGTATCGAAATTGTCTTCAACGTCTTCTACATCATCAGCATCTTCTTCAGCTTCGTTAGCTGCTTCTTCTGCTGCCGATAGTTCAGCTGCACGATCAGAATACTCATCTAACTGAGCACGTCTTTCATTTGTTCTTTCAACGTCACTGAAACGAATGCCTTCATCTTCGTCCATGTCTTCTAGTTTAATTTCTTCATCTTGTGCATCTAGTACTTTCATATCAAGACCTAACGCTTGTAATTCTTTTACTAATACGCGGAATGATTCAGGTACACCTGGACGTGAAATTTGTTGACCTTTAACGATTGATTCGTAAGTCTTCACACGACCAACAACGTCATCTGATTTGTACGTTAAGATTTCTTGCAATGTATAAGCAGCACCATATGCTTCCAGTGCCCATACTTCCATTTCCCCGAAACGTTGTCCACCAAATTGCGCTTTACCTCCAAGAGGTTGTTGTGTAACTAGTGAGTATGGTCCAATTGAACGAGCGTGAAGTTTGTCGTCAACCATGTGGGCAAGTTTGATCATATACATAACCCCTACTGACACACGGTTATCGAATGGTTCCCCTGTACGTCCATCATATAGAATTGTTTTCGCATCACGAGCCATACCCGCTTCTGCAACAGTTCCCCATACATCTTCATCTTGAGCACCATCAAATACTGGTGTTGCGATGTAAATACCTAATTCACGAGCAGCCATCCCTAAGTGTAACTCTAGCACTTGTCCGATGTTCATACGTGAAGGTACCCCTAATGGGTTCAACATGATGTCAACTGGTGTTCCATCTGGTAAGAATGGCATATCTTCTTCCGGCATAATACGGGAAACAACCCCTTTATTACCGTGACGTCCGGCCATCTTATCCCCTTCATTGATTTTACGTTTTTGTACAATATATACACGAACTAATTTGTTTACGCCAGGTGCTAATTCATCACCTGCTGCACGTGTGAACACACGTACATCGCGGACAATACCGCCACCGCCGTGAGGTACACGTAGAGACGTGTCACGAACTTCACGAGCTTTTTCACCGAAGATTGCGTGTAATAAACGTTCTTCTGGTGATTGTTCTGTTAACCCTTTAGGAGTTACTTTACCGACTAAGATGTCACCATCTTTAACTTCGGCACCGATACGAATAATTCCGTCTGCGTCAAGGTTCTTCAATGCGTCTTCCCCAACGTTTGGAATCTCACGAGTAATTTCTTCAGGTCCAAGTTTTGTATCACGAGCTTCTGAATCGTAGTCGTCAATGTGAATTGAAGTATACACATCGTCTTTTACTAGACGTTCACTCATGATAACCGCATCCTCGTAGTTGTAACCTTCCCAAGTCATAAACGCTACTAGAACGTTTTGTCCTAATGCTAATTCACCTTTTTCCATAGAAGGTCCGTCTGCTAGGATTTCGCCTTTAACCACTTTATCACCTTGTGACACGATTGGACGTTGGTTGTAACACATACCCGCATTTGAACCGTGGAACTTAGTGATTTGGTAAGTATCTAATGTGCCCTCAGCTGTACGTACACGTACTTCTTTAGCATCTACGAATTCGACAACACCATCACGTTTACATAACAAGGCAACCCCTGAGTCATGCGCAGATACGTATTCCATACCTGTACCGATAAATGGTGCTTTTGGATTTAACAATGGAACAGCTTGACGTTGCATGTTCGCACCCATCAACGCACGGTTTGAGTCGTCGTTTTCTAAGAACGGAATACATGCTGTCGCAACGGCAACTACTTGTTTTGGAGAAACGTCCATGTAGTCAACGCGTTCAACTGGTACTTCTAAGTTTTCAGATACGTAACGCGCCATAACAACATCGTTCACGAAGCTTCCGTCTTCATTCAATGGAGAGTTGGCTTGTGCTACTACGAAGCTATCTTCTTCGTCAGCTGTTAAGTAGTCAATCTTATCTGTAACTTTATGAGTGTTCCAGTCTACACGACGGTATGGAGTTTCGATGAAACCATATTTGTTGATCTTCGCATATGTTGATAAGCTGTTGATCAACCCGATGTTTGGTCCTTCAGGAGTTTCGATAGGACACATACGGCCATAGTGAGAATAGTGAACGTCACGAACTTCATATCCGGCACGGTCACGAGTCAAACCACCAGGTCCTAACGCTGATAGACGGCGTTTGTGTGTTAACTCTCCTAATGGGTTTGTTTGGTCCATGAATTGTGATAATTGAGAAGATCCGAAGAACTCTTTAATTGCCGCAACGACTGGACGAATATTGACTAATTGTTGTGGTGTCACTGTCGCAGTGTCTTGGATAGACATTCGTTCGCGAACCACACGTTCCATACGAGATAAACCGATACGGAATTGGTTTTGTAATAATTCCCCTACTGAACGGATACGACGGTTTCCTAAGTGGTCGATATCGTCAGTTGTTCCGATTCCTTCGTAAAGGTTTAAGAAGTAACTGATTGTTGCGATAATGTCGCTTGCAGTTACGTGTTTCACATCTTCAGCTACGTTTCCGTTACCGATGACTTTAATCACGCGTTCTGCATCATTTGGAGCATAAATCTCAACTGATTGAATCGTTACTGGCTCTTTGATAACACCGTCTTCTGATGGATGTAAAGTGAATAGGTTCGCACCTTTTTCAAGTACTTCTACTACTTTTTCCATTACATCGCGTTCAAGAACAGTTCCTTTTTCAACAACGATTTCTCCTGTTTCAGGATCCACTAAGTTCTCAGCGATTGTTTGGTGTAATAAGCGATTTTTAAGATGTAACTTTTTGTTTACTTTGTAGCGTCCTACTGCAGCTAAATCATAGCGGCGTGGGTCGAAGAAACGAGCCGTTAATAAGTTACGTGAACTTTCAGCTGTTTTTGGTTCACCCGGACGTAGACGATCATAAATGTCTTTTAATGCTTCTTCTGTACGAGATTCATCCATACGTTTATGAACATCTTTATCTAATGTTAAACGTAATGTTTCGCTATCCCCGAAGATTTCTTGGATAAGGTCATCTGAACCGAAACCTAACGCACGAACTAATACCGTTAATGGGATTTTACGAGTACGGTCGATACGCACATAAGAAATGTCTTTTGAGTCTGTTTCATACTCTAACCATGCACCACGGTTTGGAATTAATGTTGAACCATATAATTGTTTACCGTTTTTGTCAGGTCTGTCATGGAAATAAGCACCTGGAGAACGAACTAATTGAGATACAATTACACGTTCTGCACCATTAATGATAAATGTACCCATTTCAGTCATTAATGGGAAGTCACCGAAGAATACTTCTTGGTCTTTCACTTCGCCAGTTTCTTTGTTCACTAAACGCATTTTCACGTAAATTGGAGCCGCGTAATTTGCGTCGTGATTTCTAGCTTCTTGCAAGTTATATTTTGGAGCATGTAATTCATAATCTAAGAATTCCAATGATAAGTTACCAGTGTGGTCTTCGATTGGAGAAATATCCTTGAACATTTCACGGATACCTTCATCTAAGAACCATTGGTAAGAATCTGTTTGGATTTCAATCAGATTAGGTAATTCTAATACTTCACTGATTCGTGCATAACTTCTACGCACACGGTGTCTACCGTATTTCACATCATGATGTGCCAACTCTTCCACCCCTAATAATTAGTATTGATAAATGTTACATTTTGATGACATTTATTAAAAGTTCGTAACAAATGGAGATTTCGGTCGATTTTTAAACAAAAAAAAACCAAAAGAATTGTTTGCTGTCATTTGTGAAAAATGCAAATTCTTTTGTTTTAAGCCTTTATTTGTAAGGAATTGGACAATATTTCAACCCTTACACCGATTAAAATCCACACTTATTGCGTTATATTATTATACACAAAATCCCAAGCGTCGTCAAGGTCGACAACGCTTGGGAAAATTAGATTTTATCTCGTTTTTTGGGACTAATAAGTGCCCTCTTCTACTGATTGATTCTTCACGATTTTCACAATCCGACTTGTTCCAAGACGACTTGCTCCTAATTCGACAAATTTTTCGGCATCTTCAATGCTAGAAATTCCGCCGGCAGCCTTCACAAGAACGCCTTCGCCAACATGTTTCTTCATTAACGCTACGTGCTTAAATGTCGCACCAGCTGTTGAAAACCCTGTTGAAGTCTTGATGAATTCCGCACCAGCTTTTGTCACGATTTCGCACATTTTGATGATTTCTTCTTCTGTAAGAAGCGCAGTTTCGATAATAACTTTTAAAATATGACCGTTACATGCTTCATGGATTTGACGAATTTCATCTTCCACTACATCAAAACGTCCGTCTTTCACATCTCCAATATTGATGACCATATCGATTTCTTTTGCACCATTGTGGATAGCGTCTTTTGCCTCGAAGACTTTTGTCGCTGTTGTGCTATAGCCGTTCGGGAATCCGATAACGGTACAAATTGCTAATTTGCCATCCACGTATTCACTAGCACGTTTTACAAAAGAAGCTGGGATACATGCTGAAGCTGTTTCGTACTTCATCGCATCATCCAAAATCTCTTTAATTTCGCTCCAAGTGGATGCTGGTAATAGCAATGTATGGTCTACTGTTTTCAAGATTTCTTTGATTTCCATATAATCCCTCTTTCCTATTTTGCGCGATCTTCCTTAATTAAGTTACGAAGTGCTTCAACGGCAACTTTAATCGCTGCTTCTGTATCGTGAACAATTGGGTTTGATAATCCTGCTGCCTCACGTTCTTGGTTTCCTACTACTAGGAAAGTAGATCCAACGCGAACGCCTAAGTGGCTTGCTACAACAAACAACGCTGCAGATTCCATTTCAGAAGCCTTCACTCCAAGTCGTTTCCAAGCTTCCCATTTATTTTGAAGGTCATAGCTAACAGGCATCACTTGTGGTTCGTGTTGCCCATAGAAAGAATCTTTACATTGAACAACCCCAGCATGTGTTGTGTACCCTAAATCTTTACCAGCATTCATCAATGCTGTTACAACATCGTAGTTTGCAATCGCTGGGAATTCGATTGGTGCGTACTCACGTGTTGTACCTTCTGTACGAATCGCACCTGTTGCAATCACGATGTCTCCACCTTTAACGTCAATATCGATACCACCACAAGTTCCGACACGGACAAAAGTATCTGCACCACTACGCACTAATTCTTCAAGTGCGATTGCAGCAGATGGTCCACCAATCCCTGTTGATGTCACACTTACTTTTTCTCCATCTAAATAACCTGTATAGGTCACGTACTCGCGATTATCGGCCACCAGTTTCGCATCTTCAAAATGTTCTGCAATTTTTGCACAACGTTTTGGGTCCCCTGGTAAAATTACATAACGACCTACATCGCCTTTACGTGTGTGGATATGATATTGTAATCCTTCTTCTGCGTATTTCATGAAATACTTCCTTTCCTTGCACTGCATGTGCCCTGATATTGCCCTAGCAAACTAGGAAGGGGCCATGGTTTTTCCACAGCCCCAGATAGGAGGATGATGACAAATCTTCATCAAATAATTATGCCTATAAATGCCTGATGCAAGTATAGTTGAAAGGATTAAACAATTGGATATACAGTTACCATAATTATCTATATTTGCCTTTTCATCCCTCTACACTCACCAATATTTTACCAAAATCACCGTTCTTTTGCAAACGGTTCATTTTTGATTTTGGATAGCCTAGCTTTATTTTCTTGTCGGCTAAAAGCTCATCTAACAGCTCCCAAAGGCACGCCTCCATCTGGCTTTCAGGATTTGGAACAGGGCGCATGAGCGGGCGCCAAACTTCTCCCACACGCTTTACAAAATCCATCATTTCGACATCTCCTGCAAAAGCCATTTGTTCCAACAAAATCCACGCATATCCCTTCCAAACAAGATTGGGCACCTTAAACGTCTCTGTATAAATTGGAAAGGTCAAGAAACGGCTTGGTAAGTCTTCGAGTGTTTGCCTTGCTCTATATAACTTCACAAGAAATGCCCTCGTTAGCGGAGAGGCTAATTTCTTAAAGAGCATCGTGTCTCTTGGCGTCCAAACGATTGCTCCGTCTGGCTTCAAATGTGCTTTTACTGGAAGAGAATCCTCGACAAGCTTCCTCCATTTTTTCCATGAGAATGACAAAAGCGGCACTCTTACGACTTCAAACGTCATTTGCTGCGAACGAGGTTTCACCTTAATTTGCGTATGAAAAATCATCTCATCCTTCACAAAAAAAATAAGATAATTCCCGAGTTGTGGATGATATTTCATTAAGTAGCTGAAGGTGTCCGTCAATTTATGTTGACTCTCGTAATTCTCCCCTAGAACCCAGTCGACCGACATTCCAATCTCTCCCAAATGTCGTGTTCGCTCCACAATTTCTTCTGTAGGAATCACACTGCATTGATATTCGATGCACCACGTACGTTTCTCCTCTGTCACCACGATATCGGGAATTTGTTCAATCGACGCTATATAAGGTTCGAGTTCTGCATGAAATCTATGACTCTTTAAACTCTCCAGCAATAAATGTTTTCCCTCTTGATGTGCGATTGTTTCTTCCTGACGGTGTTTTTTAGGCATATGTGAAAAGAACACGACTCCATTTCTGGAAACTTTTCTAGTCACTTCTTCTCCGCACTCGGGGCAAAAATAGACTTCATCTTCTTTAATTTGTGTGGCATGAATCAACTCTCCAGTTTTGGTTCTAACGATATTCATATCTATCACCTCAACAAAAGATACGAAAAAAATCTCTCTAAGAGACTTAGAGAGATTTCATTCATTAGATTAAGTTTGCATCTTTGAGAAGTTCTTCAATCATCGTACCTTTGATTTTCTTTGCAGCACGTTTTTCAAATAATTTTACTAAGAACGGAACTTTCACATCGGCTAATTTCTTGCCATCCATCAAGCGGTTCGTTGATTTTGTAAGAACTCGTAAATCATAAGCTGAAGCAAATACTTCTGGCACCCCACGATCGACATCAAGCAATGTATACACAGCTTCCATCGCTGTACGAACAGAATATTCGGTTGTAAACACTGTATCGCGAGGAGTTTCTGCGAAGTTACCAATGAAGGCAATATTCTTAGAACCACTTGGAACAACGAGTGGACGGTCTCCGTCTTTACGAGCCATGAAGTAGCTTGTGATATAAGGCATGTAGCAAGGAACTGTGTTGCATCCTTCGCTAGCGAATTCATGAATCAATTCTTCTGGAACACCCATGTGATATAACCATTCTTCGGCAATTTCAATACCTGTACATTTTTCGATTGGTTTCTTCACGTAGTTTCCTTCAATTCCTGAATATAATCCATAAATCCATACAACTAATTCATCTTTACTTTGGGCTTTGAAGTGTGGTTGACGATTTAATGTGTAGCTCATCATCCAGTTTGAGTCGCGAACTGTTACGATTCCTCCTGTCACCACTTTTCCAGCATAAGGGTCACGTTTAGAGATTTTTTGAATATACTCAGCGATACGTTTGTCTTTCACAGTTGTAGTGGCTGAAACGAACCAGCTTTGGTCTGGCAGGTTTTCACAGAATACTTCGGGATGTCCAAAGCGTTCATCTTGTTTCGCTAAGTTTTTCCATAGGCTCCATGCTCCACCTAATTCTTTTGAAATTGGTGCTGGAGTGTTGTTATCTCCGTATGTTGTTGCGGCAGTAATACTTCCGTTTGTAACAAATACTAAATCATTTTCTGTTAAATTGCGTGTTTCTAAAACGCCACCTACTTCTAGTACAAGTTCTTTAGCAATTATGTCGCTTCCAACATGTTCAACAATCACATTTTTAACAACGGTATCGTATTCGAATTGAACATTATGTTTTTTCAAGTAGTTCACAAGTGGTAAAACGAGCGATTCATATTGATTGTATTTAGTAAATTTCAATGCAGATAAGTCAGGTAGACCATCGATATGATGAATGAAACGTAAAATATAACGGCGCATTTCAATCGCTGAATGCCATTTTTCAAACGCAAACATACTAGCCCAGTAAGTCCAGAAGTTTGATTCGAAGAACTCTTCACTGAATACATCGGTGATTTTTAATCCTTGCAATTCAGATTCGGATGTCATATATAATTTCACCATTTCTTCACTTGATTTATCACTTAAAGTGAATTGACCATCGTCTGGAATACGTTGTCCTTTATTTTCAATCACACGGCAAAGTGAGTAGTTTGGATCTTCTTTATTAAGCCAGTAGAACTCATCTAACACAGACGCATCTTCGACTTCTAACGAAGGAATCGATCTGAATAAATCCCATAAACATTCGAAGTGATCTTCCATTTCACGTCCACCACGAATAATGAATCCACGTGTTGGATTTAAGATTCCATCTAAGCTTCCTCCTGCAAGTGGAAGTTCTTCTAAAATATGGATGTTTTCTCCTTTCATTTGACCATCTCTTACTAAGAAAGCCGCTGCTGATAAGGATGCTAGTCCTGACCCAACTAAATAAGCTGATTTTTGATCAACTCCTTGTGGTTTTTTAGGACGAGCGAATGCTTCGTAATTTCCATTTGAATGATACATAGTAATTTCCTCCTAGTTCCTGAAAATCAGGTTTTGTTCTTTACAATCCTTACTCTACTCCCGTTTTACAAAAAGCACCATAGACAAAAAAATCCCAATGTCCAAACTTTGGACACTGGGATGAAATTGTAAAGTTTTTATTAGGAAATCCGAGCTACAATGGTTCCAATCATGACTTGTTCGATTTTTTCAACGAGTTCTTTGGCAGTGCCGGGCATTTGACGGCTAATCCAATCAAGCCCTACACCAACGAGCGCATACGTATAAAACTCAATCGAGAATTGTACCTGATCTGCTTCTTCTCCACTAACATTGATTTCATTGAAAATCAAATCCGTCAAGAAACGTTCCACTTCCCGTTGCAAGAGCCGCTCTACGTTTTCTTTGCTGACAGACCGATACGTGTTAAGGACAAAGTTGCGATTATCGTCTATATATTGAAATAGTGCCTTTAGGGCGTCTTGCCAATTCTCATAAGAAATATTTTCGCCAAGCGTGATATGCGCCTCATTTAAATAAATCCATTCGACCAATTCATAAATATCATGGAAATGATTATAAAACGTTTGACGACTAATACCACACTTTTTCGTTAAATCTTGTACGGTAATTTTCGTCAAGGGCTTTTCATTCATTAATTCTTTTAGCGTATTGGCTAACATCTTTTTTACAACAAGCGTCATTTTTCTCCCTCCGTTTCATGAAGAAAAAGAGCGGGTTTCCCCACTCTTTATTTCTCTAAATTCTTTTCTTGTACGATATCCCATGAGAACCCTAAGGCACCTTCACCAAGGTGAGTTCCTACTACAGGTCCAAAATACGATAACGAAGTACGTAATTTAGGATATTGTTCTTGCATCTTTTGTCTCCAAGCTTCCCCAGCTTCTGGAGCATTTGCATGAATAATGACTAATTCATAGCCGTCTCCATCTGTTGTTCCTGTTTCGTCTGCGAATAATTGTTCAATTCGTTTCATCGCTTTTTGTTGCGTACGAATCTTTTCGAAAGGAACGATTTTCTTATCAACAAATGTCAAGATTGGCTTAATTTTCAACATCGAGCCGACTAATGCAGCACCTGCTGATAAACGTCCACCACGTTGTAAGTTGCTTAAATCATCAACGACAAAGTAAGCTGTTGTACGGTCTACTAGACGTTGTACAGTTTCAACGATTTCCTCTGGTGAATATTCTCCAGATTTCGCCATAATAGCGGCCAGTTTTACTGCACGCGCTTGCGGAGCACAACTAATACCTGAATCGATTGGATAAATGGCTACTTCGTCTTTCATATCTTCAGCAACAGCCACACAAGTTTGGTAAGTTCCACTAATTCCGCTAGAAATAGTAATAGGAATAATAGCGTCATAATCTTTTGCAAGTTCACGGAATAATTCATAAGTTTCCCCTACAGCAGGTTGTGTACTTGTTGGAAATACTGGAGAGCTTTTTACTTTAGCATAAAATTCTTCTGCAGTAATATCAATCTCTTCACGATAAGTTTCTTGTCCGAAAATAACAGACATCGGCAATACGTAAACACCGTACTCGGCATATTCTTCTTTCGTTAAGTAAGCCGTGCTATCTGTAACTACAGCAATTTTCATCCATTCAACTCCTTTCAGTTTGAAAAATTTAGATTGTTTAAGTCATAAAAACTATAAACTTTCACCCCTCAAGTATAACAAAAATGCATTTAACAAGCAATGAATGGAAAGTTTTGTTTAAGAGACTTGACATTACTTGCTCATCTCTCATTTTACAGTATAATAGGTTATATAGAAATTTTTATTGGAGGTACTATGGAACAAAGAACAACACAACATCAATTAGATAAACAAAAGAAAAATGACTGGTTCTTACGATTCGTTAAAGGAATGTTCATCGGGTCAGGATTCATCCTACCAGGTGTCAGCGGTGGTGCACTTGCTGCTATTTTTGGACTTTATGAACGTTTAATTGCTTTCTTAGCAAACGTCACAAAAGACTTCAAGAAAAACATCTTATTCTTCTTACCAGTCGGAATCGGTGCTCTAGCCGGTATCGTTATTTTATCATTCGGTGTAAGTTACTTACTAGGAAACTACGAAACAATCATTCTTTGGTTCTTCATCGGATGTATCGTCGGTACAATTCCTGCTCTTTGGAAAGAAGCTGGAAAAGAAGGTCGCTCAACACGCGAGATTATCATTCTGCTCGCTTCATTCATTGGCGGATGCGTGCTCCTTTACTTAGGTGAAAATGCAATCGGCGGAAGCGTAGAGGCAAACTTCTTCACTTGGATGATTGCTGGTGGTTTAATCTCTCTTGGAATTATCGTTCCTGGACTTAGCCCATCAAACTTCATCGTATATATGGGTATGTACAAACAAATGTCAGATGGCTTCAAAACATTAGACATGGGCGTTATCCTTCCAATCGCATTAGGTGGACTTGTAACATTAGCGCTCTTCTCAAAACTTGTACACTACATTTTCAAGAAAGCTTACCCACAATTATTCCACTTCATTTTCGGAATCGTGCTTGCTTCAACTGTAATGATTATCCCAACGAACTACGCTGGATTTGACATCGTTCAATACCTTGCTTGCGTTGTAATGTTAGGATTCGGTACATGGCTTGGTGCATTCATGGCAAAACTTGAAGATACTTATAAATAACATTTTTAAACAGCTTTGCTTCTCGCAAGGCTGTTTTTATATGCCCCAAGTTAACATATATGTTAATTTCACTCTCGCTTCAAGATGTAACATTTTTGTTACGTAACAAAAATGTTACATCTGCTTTTTTATAAAACGCACACACTCTATCCCTCCCCCTCGCCCTTTGTCGAGAATAGAATATACCAACTCTCTCCTCGAGTAGAGTTTTTCCCCAAAAGGCGATTATGGGATTGCGTTTGCCTATTAAAAAGAGAATTCGCTTATCAGACATTTATTGAAACCATAGCGGGGAATCATATCGAATGCGAATTAAAAGTCGTTATGGATTTTATCCATTACGGCTTGTTTGAGGCTTCGAAGGAGAAAGACTTCATGGCTTTCTCCGGTATCCCGCTATTTTGTTTCAATAAACAATGGCTGATAATAAGAATTCTCTTTCCTCATAAAACGCACACACTCAATCCCTTCTCCCTTGCCCTTTGTCGAGAATAGAACATACCAACTCTCTCCCCGAGAAGTTTTTTACCGCAAAAGGCGATTATGGGATTGTGTTTACCTATTCAAAAGAGAATTCGCTTATCAGACATTTATTGAAACCATAGCGGGGAATCATATCGAATGCGAATTAAAAGTCGTTATGGATTTTATCCATTACGGCTTGTTTGAGGCTTCGAAGGAGAAAGACTTCATGGCTTTCTCCGGTATCCCGCTATTTTGTTTCAATAAACAATGGCTGATAATAAGAATTCTCTTTTTCTCACTACCCTCACTGATCCCATAATCGCCGCCTTTGGCGGTTACAAAAGCTATTAAGCGCACAAAAAAACTCTCTCGAAACGAGAGAGTTTGTAGCGTTCTTATTTGAGACCGTATTTTTTGTTGAAACGATCCACACGTCCGTCTGCTTGAGTGAATTTTTGACGACCTGTGTAGAATGGGTGAGAATCAGAAGTGATTTCCACACGTAGTAATGGGTATTCGTTTCCGTCTTCCCATACAACTGTTTCACTTGAAGTCTTTGTTGAACCTGATAAGAATTTGAATCCTGTAGTTGTATCCATGAAAACTACTGGACGATATTCTGGGTGAATTCCTTGTTTCATTTCTATTCCTCCTGCCCTGAATTATTTGCTAATCCAGAGTTATTTATTTTCGCATGCATAATGCAACACGAATATAATACCATGCTCAAATTGAATTTGCAATAGTTTTATTCATCCCCTAATTCAAGCCCTGGAATTGCGTTTAAATCCATTTTTGCGAAGTCTTTTTGCATGTATTTTGTATACGCAGCAGCACCAATCATCGCTGCATTATCCCCACATAGAGACAATGGCGGAATTGAAAATGTCACTGTTGGATAGTCTTCTTCCATCATTTGTGTCATCGCTGTACGAAGCCCCTTATTGGCAGCCACTCCTCCTGCTAACACAAATTGTTTTACAGGATACGCTTCAAGTGCGCGTCTTGTTTTTTCAACGAGAACCTCTACGACACTCGCTTGGAAACTTGCAGCTAAATCTTCTGGGACAATCGTTTCACCTTTTTGTTTCGCGTTATGGACACGATTGATGACTGCTGATTTCAATCCACTAAAACTAAAATCAAAATGGTCTTCATGAATCATAGCGCGTGGAAAGTCATACGTGTCGCTTCCAAGATGGGCTAATTCGTCCATCTTCTTTCCACCAGGATATGGCAAGTTCAAAATACGACCTATCTTATCATACGCTTCTCCTGCGGCATCATCTCTTGTCTCTCCGATAATCTGGAACTCGCCGTCAGTTGGCATATAGACAAGTTCTGTATGACCACCACTGACGACTAGCGCCATTAGTGGAAACTGCAGTGGTTCCACGAGTTGGTTGGCATAAATATGTCCTGCCATATGGTTCACAGCAATCAGTGGTTTCCCACTAGCAAGTGCCAAGGCTTTTGCTGCAGAAATCCCAATTAGAAGGGCTCCCACAAGCCCTGGACCATACGTCACTGCGATGGCGTCCATATCATCTAATGTTTTATTAGCTTTTACTAATGCTTCATCAATCACTTGAGTAATTTGTTCGACGTGATGGCGGCTGGCAATCTCTGGCACAACCCCACCAAAACGCATATGACTTTTAATTTGAGAGGCTACAATATTTGAAAGGATGGTATTTCCGTTTTGAATGACGGCTGCACTTGTCTCATCACAACTACTTTCGATTGCTAGAATCAACGTCTCTTCCATATTGCTCCTCCTATTCTTGTCCAATTTCTAAACGATATTCAATCGCATCTTCCATAGGGTCTTTGTAGTAGTCTCTTCTCGTATGGAAGGCTTCAAACCCTAGTATCTCATATAAATATTGAGCACGTGTATTGCTCTTACGTACTTCTAAGAAAATAACTTTTACTTCTTTTTGCTTCAAATCATATAAAGCCATTTGCCATAAGCGTTGCGCTAGACCTTTGCCTTGATAGTCTTTTGCAATCACGATATTGGTTATCGTTGCTTCATCCAGTACTGTTTGAACTCCGAGGAATCCTACTAACTGACGTTGCATCCATACGCCATAGTACGTATTCGTTGGATTTTCTAAATCCGCCAAGAAACTCTCGGCACTCCAATTATTCGGATGCTCGTAATTTTCTTGCACTAATGCGACTAATGTCTCAGCCATCGCTAAATCGGCTGGATGCAGTCTTGTAAATGAATACTCAGACGAATGGAATGAAGACGGTGTTTTTGGTGGTAATTTGAAGAGCATCTCTACAGCGTCCTCATTTTCAGGAGTATAGTAATTTTCCTTTGTACCCACGACTTCATATCCATTTTTGCGATATAAGCGAATGGCCTTTGTATTCGACACACGTGCTTCAAGCGTAATTTCTTTTTTATCAAGAGCACGCGCAATTTTTTCTAAAGTTTTTAATAATAAAGTTGCGACATTCAAGAAGCGATAATCCGGTAATACGGCAACATTCGTGATATGTAAGTCCGTCCCCCCCGTCGTTCTTGCCCCAACAAAACCGACGATATTTCCTTCGACTTCTAGCACAATATAAATGGCAGCTGGATTATGAGTGACATCTTTTTCAAGAACATCCTTGGCCCACGGAGAATCTCCATTATACGCAGCCTTCTCCACTTCAAAAATGCGAGTAGCATCTTCAGGAAGACCCATGCGAATCGTTGCTGGATATCCATTTCCGAGGAAGACGCTTTTTTCGAGGTGCTCAAACTGTGTTCGAATAGGTTCCATTTCTTCTACTTCTTCCACGAAGAGAGACTTTGCCTTTTCAAACCAAGAAAGCAATAGCTCTTTAAACTCGTTCCACATACACTGACCCCTTTTCTAAAGGATGCTCAGCTTGCCAATTTTCTTCTGCTTCTGCCAGTTTCAAGTACATTGGGACAAACACGTCCGCGTCAACAGCTTCCTTATTTCTTCCTAATTCAATGAGCGAGGTTGCGCAAGGAATAGCGTCCGACCCTTCAAGCCACTTTGCCTCACTCGCTACTATTTCTACGATTGCTTCTTTTGTAATTGACTGTAATTGTCCTACAAAAGTCACACCGTTTGATTGTTCTGGTAAAGATTTTAAGAAATCATTCCATGAACTATGTTGCTCTGGAATTACCTTTTTAAAGCCTTCGTCAGTTTTTTGATAACCTACCGCAAAAATATTTCCACGTCTAGCATCAAAAAACGGCACAACGACTTCTCCCACCTTCACTTTTGAAGCAAGGTCCGGTAAAAAGACGTCGAGACTGGAGACCCCAACAAGTGGAATCCCCAGACTCTTCGCGAGTGTTTTAGCAACAGTTACGCCAATTCGAAGACCTGTATAAGAACCCGGTCCTTTGGCAACAATGACCTTTGTTAAGTCTTTTGCTGTAATGCCTGCTTCTTTAAAAACGGCCTCGATAGTTGGCATGAGTAGAACACTATGTTGCAACGTGTTCTCAATCGTTTGTTCAATAATGGTACCGTCTGTCAGTTCTACAGCGACCGATAATGTCTTATTCGATGTATCTAGTGCGAGGATTGTCATACGGCACTTCCTTTCTAACTATTTCGTAAATTCATGCATGAAGGCGCTGAATGCTTCTTGGCCTTCTTTTGTTTGTTTAAAGACGCCGGCATATTCTAACACACGGCAGAATTTTGCACTAACTGCTTTTTGTAAAAATGCGTCTACATTTTCTTTTGTTGATGCTTGTGCTTTTAATTCTTTCGCCCATTCTTGGTGAATGGCTGCGACTGCTTCTAGACTTCCTTCCCCAACGAGATAGTCTCTCACTTGGCTCAGTTCACGTTCAAGACGTGGCGGTAAAATCGCAAGCCCCATTACTTCAATTAAGCCGATATTTTCTTTTTTAATATGTTGTACATCCGCATGTGGATGGAAAATTCCGTCAGGAAACTCCGGTGTTGTACGGTTGTTCCGTAATACTAAATCAAATTCATACGCATCTCCTTGACGGCGCACGATTGGTGTAATCGCGTTGTGCGGTTCCCCATTAGACTCACGTAAGATTTCAAGTTCTTTGTTTTCGTAGTCTTCCCATGCCTTTAAGATATCAACTGCCACTTCAAATACTTCCTCACGATTATCTCCACGAAGGCGAAGCGCAGAAAGTGGCCAGTAAAGACGTTCGATTTCAACGGCGTCAAACTTTTTAGAAATTCCAGTTTCCAAAACTTTAGCACGGTTCATTGGGAATTCGTAACGTCCCCCTTGATAGTGGTTATGACTTAAAATCGATCCTCCAACAATTGGAAGCCCTGCGTTTGACCCTACAAAATAATGAGGGAATTGTGTCACGATTTCAAGGAGTCGGTTAAAAGCACCCTTATCCACTTTCATTGGTTCTAAGTTTTCAGACAAGAAGATTGCATGCTCTGAATAATAAGCATATGGAGAATAGTGATACCCCCAAGACTCTCCGCCTAGTTCCATTCTGACAATACGGTGATTTGCACGACCTGGCCAGTTGATACGACCATGGTAGCCTACGTTTTCAAAGCAAAGACGGTTGGCAGGATAATTAAAATCCTTCGACTGTGCCGCTTTGATAATTTCTTCTTTTGTTTTCTCTGGTTTTGATAGGTTAATCGTGATTTCTAAATCGCCATACTCTGTTTCTCCATTAAAGGAAATATTTTTAGCGATATCCTTTACCTTAATTAAGTTTAAATCGAGCGCCATTTTATAAAACGCATCGGTTGCTACTTTTGGACCTTCTTCGTATTTCTCCCAGAAAAGACGGTTCAAATCTGAAGGCTTTGGAATCACGAGATTCATTAACTCTTGTTCAAGCCAGTCGCGTTCTTCAGAGTCGTTTGCAATCTTACCAGCTTCAACAGCAGCTTCTACTAAGTTTGCCATCGCCTCTAGTAAAGAAGGTTGCTCCACCTCTTTCGAACTTTCAAAAGATTCTTCTCCCACTAAATAAAGCACGCGATTTAATAAATAGTAACGATCTTCTTTTGAGGCATACCCTGAAGCAATCGCACTATTTACAAATTCTTGAATGGCCTTATTGATTTTCATAATCTTGTCCTCCTACCAACTAGTTCCTAATCGATTAATATGCACGAGCAATCCAAACCGTATGAGTGGCTGGTTTACCTGTTACGATACATTTTTCTTTTTTCACTGGAGCGTCAAATGGAATATTACGTGTTGTGAAGCCAGTTTCTTCTTTGATTTTCGCTTCACTTTCTTCTGTTCCATCCCAACCAACTAATACCCAACCAGGTACTTCACCAGCTTCACGTTTTGCTTCGATATGAGCTTTCAACTCATCTAACGTATCAATGTTTGTATATTCGTTAGAAGCACGCATCTTGCGAGCTGTTTCTAACAGACGGCCTTGCATTTTATCTAATTCTGCTAAGATTGTGTCCACTAAAACGTCGAAACCAACTGCCACTTTTTCATCTAAGTCACGCATTTTTGTCATTACTTGATTATTTTCTAAGTCGCGAGGTCCGCATTCGATACGCATTGGAACGCCACGTAATTCCCACTCATTGAATTTGAATCCTGGTGAGTTGTCAGTGTCGTCAATCTTCACGCGTAATCCAGCAGCTTTTAATTGTTTTTGAAGCTCTTCTAATTTTTCTAAGATGGCTGGATTTTTCTTCCAAGGTCCAACTGGAATTAAGACTACTTGTGTTGGAGCTACTTTTGGAGGTAATACTAATCCTTGTTCGTCACCGTGAGTCATGATTAATGAACCGATTAAACGAGTAGATACTCCCCAAGAAGTTGTATGTGCGTATACGTGCTCATTTTCTTTTGTTAAATATTTAATGTCAAAAGCTTCTGCGAATTTTGTTCCCATGTAGTGAGAAGTTCCTGCTTGAACAGCTTTTCCATCTTTCATCATCGCTTCGATTGAGTAAGTATCTACTGCCCCTGCGAAACGTTCTGAAGGAGTTTTTTGACCTTCGTATACTGGAACGGCTAGTACGCCTTCTACTACTTCTTTGTAGATATCTAACATTTTCATTGTACGGCGACGTGCATCTTCTTCATCCGCATGTGCTGTATGACCTTCTTGCCATAAGAATTCTGAAGTACGTAAGAAAGGTAAAGTTTTCTTTTCCCAACGGAACACGTTAGCCCATTGGTTTACTTCATATGGTAAATCACGGTATGAATTGATCCAGTTAGAGAATGCTGTCCCAATCATTGTTTCACTTGTTGGACGAAGTGCTAAGCGCTCTTCTAACTTTTCGCCAGCTGCTTCTGTAACCCATGGTAATTCAGGGGCGAACCCTTCAATGTGGTCTGCTTCTTTTGTAAAGAAACTTTCTGGAATTAACATTGGGAAGTACGCATTACGAATGCCCTCTTCTTTGAAACGACGGTTGAACTCCTCTTGAATATGTTCCCAGATTTCATATCCATCTGGTTTGAAAATCATACATCCACGTACTGGTGAATAGTCCATTAAATCTGCTTTTTGAATGGTTTGAATATACCATTTAGAGAAATCTTCTCTTTGTAAATTTGTTTTTTCTGCCATCTGCTTGACTCCTTTTTCGTTATTTGTGAAATAAAAAAAGCCACTCCCCTAAAAAGGACGAATGACTCGCGGTACCACCTTAATTACACTTACATTGTAAATGTCTCTTTAACATTGATAACGATGATTTCACCGGATTATTTTCATAATCACCTATTTGGTAGGTTCAGTTAAAGAGCGGGGGTTCTTTCTCAGCAATCAGAACTTTCTGTACCCATCATTTCACTTACTTTTCCAAGTCCTATCGTACTCTAAACAAGGGTGGAAAGCAAGTGTTTTCTTGCTGTAAACTAGTCGTATTTTGCTGTCTTTTGAAGAAACTCTACTAAGTTTGTTTTATGGTTATATTTAATTGCAGCACTTAAATCTTTATCCAAGATGACTTTTTCTAAATCAATGTCGTTTACAGCGGCAATCGCAATAGTGTAATGGATGACATCTGCTAGTTCTTTGGCGAGTTCATTTGGTACTTCCTCAGCATTCCCATCTTTTCTACCGTCACGAATACTAATTTGCTCTGCAACTTCTCCAATTTCTTCGACTAATTTAATAAAGAGCCCCTGGTCATTTTTCCGATTCTTATAAACGTCTTCTAAATATTGTTGGTAAAGTCTTACGGTTAATCCTGACATCTAATCACACTCCAATAAAATAAGTACAAGACAATGAAGTCTATTGCTATTTTACAACATTGATAGCGATAGAAAAAGAAGGAGCACACACAACTGATATGTACCCAGAATCCTGGACACATTAATAATTAAGCTGAACGCATGGATGTTTCCCTGTATTGAACAGGGGACATCCATTTTGTTTTTTGTTGAATTCTTTTGTTATTGTAATAATCTATATAATCTTTAACTGCCGTTTGAAATTCCTTAAAGGTAGAATATTCCTTTTCCAAACCATAGAACATTTCGTTCTTCATTCTGGCGAAAAACGTTTCTATAATGCAATTATCATAACAATTTCCTTTTCGAGACATTGATTGAATAATTCCTCGTTCTTTTAATGACTGTTGATAAAATGCGTGTTGATATTGCCAACCTTGATCAGAATGGAGAATCAATCCATTAACATCAGGGAATTTTTTGAAAGCTTTATTTAACATCCTTTGAATCTGTTCTAAATTGGGACTTAGAGAAAGATCATAGGAGATTATTTCATTAGAAGACATATCTAAAATTGGAGAAAAGAAACATTTCCCCCAAGGCAAAGTGAATTGAGAAACATCTGTACTCCATTTTTGAAGTGGCCTATCGGCCGTAAAATCTCTGTTAATAATATTATCAGCAACTTTCCCAACAGTGCCTTTATAAGAATGGCATTTTTCTTTAGGTCGTTTTCCAAACAATCCATTTACATGCATAAGACGTTGAACTCTTTTATGATTAACAACGTGACCTCTACGGCAAAGTTCTTGGTAAATTCTTCTAACGCCATATCTACCTTTATTTTCATGAAATATTTCTTTGATTTCTGATAGTAAAACACCATTCTTTTCAGCTACAGCATCAACTCTATTCAATTCAAAATAGTAAGTAGATTTAGCCATTTTCATCGCTTTAAGAAGATGTTTTAGTTGGTATCCTACTTCTCGTAATTCCTTGATGATCGCTGCTTTCTCGCCTTGAGAAGCGCAGCTTCCTGTTCTTTTCTCAAGGCTCTCAGTTTTTTTATAACAGCAATTTCAGCTTCTAAATATGCATTTCTTTCACGTAATCGAACTAATTCTTCTCGTTCGGATTCTGAAAGGTTATCAGGTACAGCTTTTTTATTCATAACAGGCTCCTTAGATGATGGTCGTCCTCTTTTCTTATTCTTTAGACCATTATATCCATAAGTTAGATACTTGTGAACCCAAGAACTTAATAATCCATCACTAATTCCTTCTGAAAAAGAAACTTCTGTAAGAGTTTTTCCATTTAAAATCTGTAGAACGAATGTTAATTTTTCTTCTAACGTCCAATTTCTTTGCCTTTTAACGTTCTCCAATCCTTTAGGACCATGTATTTTTTCAATTTTATCCCATTCCAGTATTCTTTTTCGAAAACTACTCTTCATAACTTTTTCAGGCGTCTCAGCCCATATTCCTTGTCGATATAATTCGACACATTTCATTTTGAACTCAAATGAGTAACGCATAATAAATACCCCCTTCACTGGTTTGTCCAGTAAAGGGGGTACATATCACAACTGCACGCCTTCGACTATTTTTAATTATTTTTTCAAGAACTTTCTCATTGAAAGAACTGAACCAAACGCACCGATAAGAACACCGATGGCAACCATTCCTGCTGATACATAAATCAAGAATGGATTTGGATCGAGTAGGCTAAAGCTTGACCCAGAGAAGAAATCTGAACCGCCTTTATACACCCATAGGTATACTGACCATACTAACCCAATTGGAATAATTGAACCGATTAATCCAATCATACCGCCTTCTAAGAAGAATGGCCAACGAATGTAAGCTTTTGTCGCCCCTACAAGACGCATGATTTGAATTTCTGTTCTACGTGCGTAAATCGTTGCACGAATCGTATTTGAAATTAAGAACATCGCTAACGCTAATAGTCCTAAAATCACAATCGCACCGATATTACGCGCTGTTGCAATAATACGGAATAAGTTGTCCGCACGAGCTTCCCCGTAACGAACACGTGCTACGTAATCCATACCTTCGATTTCTTTTGCAATGGCACTTGTTTTTTGTGGTTCCACTGCTTTTACGTCGAAGGCATTACGAAGTGGGTTTGCATCATTTTTAAATAATGATAACTCTTCCCCAAAGTTCTTTGTTACGTCTTCTAACTCTTCGTCTTTAGAACGGAAAGTGACAGACTCAACGCCATCTAAGGCTTTAATTTTTGCTTCTAATTCATCTGTTTTTGTTTGGTCAGCTGCCAAATCAATAAACACACGTATGTTTACGTCATTTTCAATATCTGAACCGATTTTATTAACGTTGAATAGTAGTGATACGAACACCCCAACGATTAATAAAATCATTGAAACTGCAGAAACAGCACCAAATGTCATCCATCCATTTCTGAAAAGACTCTTGAAGGCGTCACGTATATGACGACCCATCGTTCTAATCTTCATATCCGTATTCCCCCTGTTCTTGGTCACGTACAATTTGACCATTCTCAATCGCAATTACACGATGCTTTTTCTCGTTAACGATTTGGCTATTGTGTGTTGCCATTAAGATTGTTGTTCCTTGTTCGTTGATACGTTCAAGGATATCCATGATTTCCATAGAAGTATCTGGGTCAAGGTTCCCTGTTGGCTCATCGGCAATCAGGATACCAGGCGTATTTACGATTGCACGGGCAATCGCCACACGTTGTTGTTCCCCACCAGATAATTCATTCGGGAAATTGCTCATACGATGTTTTAGGTTTACTAACTCTAAAACGTCTTCTACACGGCGTTTGATTTCACGAGGTGATTTTTCAATAACCTCCATCGCATATGCCACGTTTTCGTATACTGTTTTATTTTGTAAAAGTTTAAAGTCTTGGAAGACAACTCCTACATAACGGCGTAAGTACGGAATTTGACGGTCTTTAATTTTCATCAAATCATATTTACCTACACGAATTCTACCTTTAGTCGCTTTTTCTTCGCGATACATCATTTTAATGAAAGTTGATTTACCTGCACCAGAAGGTCCTACTACATAAACGAACTCTCCATCATTAATTTGGATTGATAAATTATTAATAGCAGTGATCCCTTTATTATATTTCTTAGTTACATTCATCATTTCAATCATAAACTCACCAGCTTTCTAATCCTTCGATATTTTAATCCTCCCTATTATAGCACCCGAATATTACAACCCCTTCACATAAGATTACAGGAATATTAAATTAAGGATACGAGGGCTCACAGGATACGAGGAAAAGCGTTTAGAGGCGAAGACGGTTCGCTGTTTTGACGCAAGCGGTCAGAATGGCCGTGCGGACAAAACACGAAAGGCTTGAGCCTCTGCTTTTCCGAGTTCAACTACTCAGAATACTGGGCTCCTCCCACTCTCTAACTTATTAAGCTTTTCCCTTCTCTATAACGGAAGATTCACCCAATAATAATACAGACAATTAAAGCAAACTTAAAACAATTTGCCTTGCAACAGTAAAACACCCAGCTCTCACTAGGTGTTTCTCTACTATTATTCTTCTACCGCTTTCGTTCCCTCAAGCGTCCATTTTAAGTAAGCATCCATAAACGGATCCAAGTCTCCATCCATAACAGCACTAATATTTCCTGTCTCATATCCAGAACGTAAATCTTTTACCATTGAATAAGGATGGAAAACATAGTTACGAATTTGAGAACCCCAGGCGATATCCTTTTGTTCTCCACGAATGGCTGCCAATTCTGCCGCCTTCTTCTCTTCTTCTAATTGGAATAATTTCGCCTTCAACGTCGCCATCGCTTGGTCTCTGTTTTTAAATTGAGAACGTTGCGCCTGACTCTGCGTCACGATTCCGGTTGGAATATGTGTAATACGTACTGCAGAAGACGTCTTATTAATATGTTGTCCACCGGCACCACTTGCACGGTACACATCTACTTTTAAGTCATCTGGATTAATTTCAATATCAATATCTCCGTCCATTTGCGGAACGACATCCACTGAACAGAATGATGTATGACGTTTTCCAGCTGCATCAAATGGAGAAATACGAACGAGACGATGTACCCCTTTTTCAGAGCGTAAGTACCCGTAAGCATTTAACCCTTCAATCGACAAGGTTACAGATTTAATCCCTGCTTCATCCCCATCTTGATAGTCCACTGTTTCAACACGATAGCCATGCTTTTCAGCCCAACGCATATACATACGAAGCAACATGCTTCCCCAGTCTTGCGATTCCGTACCACCAGCACCTGGATGGATTTCTAAGATGGCACTGTTCTTATCATGTGGACCGTTCAGTAACATACTTAATTCGTACTGTTGCAAATCCTTCTCAAGAGAGTGAATCGCTTCAACGATTTCCGCATGTACTTCTTCATCCGGCTCTTCTTTATACATTTCAAATAACAAACTCGTCTCTTCATATGCTAATTCCATTTTATGGAAAGTATCATAAATTGACTTTAATTCATTATTCTTTTGAATGACTTGACTCGCTTTTTCGCTATCATCCCAAAATGATGGTTCAGACATCTCTTGCTCATAGGCTGCGATATCTTCCTCTAAGCGATCTAAGTCAAAGAGACCTCCTATAACTGATGATTTGTTCGTTCATGGCCTCAAGCGCATTTCTAATTTCACTAATTTCCATACTGACCTCTTTCTAAAAGAAAACGGCGAAATGCTTCGCCGTCTCCCTTTGTTATTAAGCTTTTTCTGAATCGTCGTCAGAAGTTCTGTCATGACCTGTAGCCACTACACTACGAACTCCTTGTACTTGTTCACGTTGTAAGTTTTGACGAATTTGAGATTTCATCAAGATACGTGTTACATCATAGTCGATTGCAGCAATCATTTGTTGGAATCGTTCGTAACCCTCTGTTTGGTACTCTGTTAATGGGTCGATTTGAGCGTATCCACGTAAACCAACACTTTGACGTAATTGGTCCATATCATCGATATGATCTGTCCACTTACGGTCAACCACACGCAAGATGACTACTTTTTCGAACTCAAGCATTTGATTGTCGCCATTCAATTGCTCTTGTTTTTCTTTGTAGACTTCCATTGCTTTTTCGTTTAAGATTCCTTCGATTTCAGCAGCTGTTTTGCCTTCTAAATCACTAATTGAAAGTTCATCTGGAGCACAGATTGAGTTGTGAGCAAAGTCCACAATTCCCTCTAAGTTCCATTCTTTTTGATCTGTCAATGTATGACTTTCCACAACACGGTGAATTGTACGACGGATCATTCCTTTTGTCACTTTTTCAAGTGATTGTTCTTCATTAATAATTTGTAGACGTTGTGAGTAGATGATTTCACGTTGTTCACGCATAACCTCATCGTACTCTAGGACACTTTTACGAGTATCGTAGTTGTTCCCTTCAACACGTTTTTGTGAAGACTCTACTTGTCTAGTTAACATCTTACTTTGGATGAAGTTATCATCTTCTTCATCTGTTAAGTTTAGACGTTCCCAGATGGCTTGCATTTTTTCTCCACCGAAACGTTTCATCAAATCATCTTCTAATGATAGGTAGAATTGCGTTTCACCTGGATCCCCTTGACGTCCACTACGTCCACGTAATTGGTTATCGATACGACGACTTTCGTGACGTTCTGTACCAATAACGCAAAGTCCACCAAGTTCTTTTACGCCTTTACCAAGCTTAATGTCAGTACCACGTCCGGCCATGTTTGTCGCGATTGTTACAGCACCACGTTGGCCTGCTGACATGATAATTTCTGCTTCTTTAAAGTGGTTTTTCGCATTTAATACTTCGTGCGGAATTCCTTCTTCGCGTAATAAGTTTGAAAGCAATTCACTTGTTTCAACTGCAACAGTACCCACAAGAATTGGTTGTCCTGCTTCATGACGTTGTTTGATATCTTTAACAACCGCACGGAATTTACTACGTAATGATGGGTAGATTAAATCGTGACCATCGATACGTTGAATTGGACGGTTTGTTGGAATCGCAATAACGTTCATGTTGTAGATTTCTCTGAATTCTTCTTCTTCAGTCTTCGCTGTACCTGTCATCCCTGACAATTTACGATACATACGGAAGTAGTTTTGGTAAGTGATTGTCGCCATTGTCTTAGACTCGTTTTCAACTTCAACGCCTTCTTTAGCTTCAATCGCTTGGTGAAGTCCATCTGAATAACGACGACCTTCCATGATACGTCCCGTAAATCCATCAACGATTTTTACTTTACCTTCATCCACCACATAGTCGATGTCGCGTAACATAATGTAGTTCGCACGTAAAGCTTGGTCGATATGGTGAACAAGCGCTGAGTTATCCACGTCATAAAGGTTTGGCAAACGGAATGTTTGTTCAGCTTTGTTAATCCCTTCGTCTGTTAATGAAATTGTCTTAGAAGTTAAGTCAATTGTATAGTCTTCTTCCTCTTTTAATCCTTTAACAAACATATCTGCACGTTGGTATAACACTGTTGATTTTTCAGCTTGTCCTGAAATAATCAATGGCGTACGCGCTTCGTCGATTAAGATCGAGTCTGTTTCATCGACAACTGCGTAGTTTAATGGACGTTGTACCATTTGTGATTTGTAAACCACCATGTTATCACGTAAGTAATCAAATCCTAATTCACTGTTTGTGCTGTATGTAATATCTGCAGCATAAGCAGCACGTTTTTCTTCTGATGACATTCCTGTTAAGTTTAATCCTACAGTCAAGCCTAAGAAGTTGTATAACTCACCCATTTCGCGAGCGTCACGAGAGGCTAAGTATTCGTTAACTGTAACTACGTGTACTCCGTCGCCTGATAATGCGTTTAAGTATACAGGCATTGTCGCTGTTAAAGTTTTACCTTCACCAGTACGCATTTCCGCAATGTTACCGTCATGAAGTGTAATCCCACCCATGATTTGAACTTTATATGGGAATAAGCCTAATACACGTTTAGCTCCTTCACGTACTAACGCAAATGCTTCTGGAAGTAACGCGTCCAAAGATTCTCCTTGGGCATATCTTGCTTTATATTCTTCTGTTTTTACTGGAAAATCAGCATCTTCTAGTGCAGCCATTTGAGATTCTAACGCAATTACCTTATCCGCTAGTTTTCCTAAACGACGTAATTCACGCTTATCATTTTCAACTAACTGTCTCAAAAAATTTGCCATTTAATTAACTCCTTTTTTATTTTCACCACTGTTTTTAAATCGGTGAACATTTTAAATCTCATAAAAGTACTACAAATAGGTGGCTACACCTATTGCATCTTATTCATTTTACCATTGTTTAGCTAATTAAGAAAGCAAAAAAAGGCGACTTTTTTCAAAGTCACCCGATTTTTTTAAGATTTTACGTCGATGAAATCCGATTTCTGATTCAATCGGAAAGTTTATTCATACTCATACTCCATTTTTAATAAACACGATTTCTTATTAGAACAAAAAAAGGTGGCTTAAAAAAGCCACCTAAAATTTTATTAATTTGTTTCAATCAAACCATATTTTCCATCTTTACGACGATAAACAATGTTTGTTTCGTTCGTTTCAGCATCTTGATAGATAAAGAAGTTATGTCCTAACATGTTCATTTGAAGAACAGCTTCTTCGCTATCCATCGGTTTCAAATCAATTCGTTTTGTACGAACGATTTCTAATCCTGTTTCCTCCTCTTCAGGCGCTTCTGGAAGTGGTGGTAACACAACATCGAATCCTTTTTCGCGAGATTTACGATTGATTTTTGTTTTATGTTTACGAACTTGTCTTTCAAGTTTATCGACTACCAAGTCAATACTTCCATATAAATCAATTGAAGTTTCCTCGGCGCGTAGAACTAAATAAGGAAGTGGGATCGTAACTTCAACTTTTGCAGTCTTTTCAGCGTAGACTTTCAAGTTGACATATACAGTCGCATTAGCAACGTCAGTAAAGTATTTTTCTAATTTGCTAATTTTCTTTTCTGCGTATTGACGAATCGCTTCTGTGACCTCAATATTTTCTCCACGGATATTATATTTAAACATAATATTCTCCCCTTTCATCTGGAAAACCAGATTTGAAGAAATACCCTAAGGACCACTCTTAGGAATTGCTTCGTTTGATTTCTATAGTTTTATTATAAAGCATGTACAGGGCTTTTACAACCGTTTCCAAGAATTCTTTCGTTAAGAATTGTTAAGGAAAAACGCTATTTTTGAGGATTTTTCTTTGGCAATATTTTGTTTTCATAAGATGAAAAATTATACAGCATTGAAGATTAGAATCATTCCCATTAAGAATCATCTATCCCAAAAATCTCCTCATCCCCAGACATTATCTTCCCCTTTATAGGAAGTCTCAGATTCCTAGTTAAAACAACACAGAATCTCCATTGACAGAAATCGTTTTCAACGATATAGTGAAATTGTAAACAAAATATAAAGGAGTTACGCTTATGGAAAAAGTATTTGCTAGTCCGTCTCGTTATGTTCAAGGGAAAGATGTTCTTAAAACTGGTCTTTCTCATATATTGGCTCTTGGGGATCGACTTCTCCTTCTTTGCGATCCAATCGTTTACGATTTAGTCGGTAAAGAACTAGAAGAAAACCTCGTAAAGGAAGGTGCATTTGTTCATCGTGAAATCTTCCATGGTGAAGCCACCAATGATGAAGTTCACCGCGTTGCCCAAGTTGTGAAGGAACAGCAACTAAACGTCGTCATCGGTTTAGGTGGTGGTAAATCTATTGATACAGCCAAAGCCATTGCAGACGACTCCAATTGTCCGGTCGCTATTTTACCAACGATTGCTTCAACGGATGCTCCAACTTCTGCCCTCTCTGTTATTTACTCAGCAGAAGGAGTGTTTGAACGCTATCGTTTCTACAAGAAAAATCCAGAATTAGTATTAGTCGATACAAAAGTCATTGCAAAGGCTCCAGTTCGTTTATTAATCTCAGGAATTGCCGATGCACTTGCTACTTGGGTTGAGGCTCGTGCAGTCATTGAAGCACAAGGAGGCACAATGGTCGGTCAAGTGCCAACGATTGCAGCAGAAGCCATCGCTCGTGTCTGTGAAAGTACATTATTCGAAAATGGTCTACAAGCCGTAGCCGCAGCAAACGCCAAAGTAGTTACTCCAGCCCTAGAAGCTGTGGTAGAAGCGAACACACTACTCAGCGGTATCGGTTTTGAATCAGCCGGTTTAGCCGCAGCGCATGCCATCCATAACGGATTCACTGCCATCCACGGAGACATCCATTCTCTCACTCACGGTGAAAAAGTAGCTTATGGTACATTGACACAACTGTTATTAGAAAATCGTCCAAAAGAAGAACTCGATAAATACATTACTTTCTATAAAGCACTTGGATTACCAACAACACTGAAAGAAGTAAAATTGGATTCTGTACCTTATGAAGACTTATTCAAGATTGGGGCCCTTGCTACACAAGAAGGAGAAACCATCCACCAAATGGCTGTTGATTATACTGCCGAAGATGTCGCAAATGCTCTCCTTGCTCTTGACCAATATGTCACTACAAGATTCTAAGGATGACTAAATAGAAGCTAATAGCCCAAGCAGAAATCTGCTTGGGCTATTTTGTCGATTGGTTTTGTATCATAAATGATACGTATCATGCATGATACACTTTTTATCTAAATAATGTCAGCGACTCTACTTCTTCTACCCCCTTTTCCTTCAACACTTTTGCGGCAAGGTGGATTGTTGCGCCTGTCGTATAAACATCGTCCACCAATAAAACTTTTTTGGGAAGTGCGACTCCCTCTTTAATCCTAAACGGTTGTTTTAGTTGCAACCGCTCCTGTCTTGTCTTCTCGGATTGCTTCTTTCCACTACCAATATGTTCTAAAAGCGAAACGGTAGGCACCTGGCACTGTTTCAGTAAAGTTGGTATCGTCTCGAATTCCCTCTTTTTTAGACTTGTTTGGGATGACGGCAACGGACAAAGAGCATATCCTTTCTTTTGATACCCAAGCAACTCTCGCCTCAACTCTTTTATGACCAACCTCGTCACTCTAGTATCTCCCACAAATTTGAATAACTCCATAAACTTTCTCCCCGCCTCGTCATAAGCATACAAGGCAGTATTCTTTAAAAGGACCGCTTCTTTTACTTGATGCCATTTTTGACAATCCGGACAAACCTCTACTTTTGTCATCAACCGTCCACACTCTATGCAAGTAGGTTGTTGTTTTAATTGCAGAAAGGGCTGTTCACAATTGATGCAAATGCACTTTCGATTTGCTCCTAGTAAGAACGAGAGTATTGGCTGAAATCGTTCAACTTCTTCTCCGCACCATAAACATTTCATTTGGACTCCCTCCCTCGAAGCGCTTGTTGATTTAAGTCTTTAATTTCCCTGACCGCCTGAACCATTGCTTTTGTTTTTCCATTATGAAAATACACAACTTCTCCAGTTGGACATTCTGCTGTTCGTCCAACACGTCCTGCGATTTGCACGAGTACTTCCCTTGAAAATTCTTCCTCATGAGCATTAATGACGCAAACATCCACTCCTGAAAAAGTCACTCCTCGTTCCAGGATGGTTGTCGTCACAAGAAAATCGAGTTTCCCTGCTCTCATTTGCGCAATTCTCTCTTGTCGATAGGGTTCTTTAGAACTAACCGTCTCAAATTTTGCATTTGGAAATTGTCGTCTAAGAGAAGCTTCTATTGGATTAAGAAGTGTAATTCTTGGTACAAATAACAAAAATCGTTTCCCTATTCTTACATGTTCTTCGATAAACCGTTGCACTTGTTTAGGGACTTTCTTCTTGCGTAATCTTTTTTCTAAGTCACCGATATAAGTCATCGTTGGGACTACTAAAGGCTTCTTGTGATATCGCTCTGGTAGCAAGGATACCGACAGCTCTTTTCGTTTGATCCGTTTCTCTAGCGCTTGGGAAGGTGTCGCAGTTAAATATAGCAAACAGCCGTCCTCTTTTACCGCACGATGTACTGCACGAATGAGTAATGGATTATCCCGGTATGGAAATGAATCAGTCTCATCAATCACGACCAAGTCAAATGCGCGGTAGAACCTGAGCATCTGGTGTGTTGTCGCAATGGTCAGCGGAACTCTCTTATACCCTTCCTCCGATTGTGAATGGAGGACGTTTTGCTCGACTGTCGGGAAAGCCTCCTTCAAGCGCGGTGCTAGTTCCACACATACATCGATTCTAGGTGCGGCGATAGCAACTCGCCTCCCTTGTTGCAACATCCATTCGATACTTGCAAAGATCATCTCCGTTTTCCCTGAACCTGTCACGGCCCAGAGGAGGTGTTCACGGAATCCTGTCTGCCTTACGACTTCCAAACACTCCAAAGATAGCTGTTCTTGTTTTGCACTCAAGGTATGTTTATAGTGAGCTAGGTCTTCTTCTCTTTTTGGAAAAGGCTGCTCTTCTTCCGGAGTCGCAATCAACACACTACATGCCTTCACCTTTCCCATTCCAATGCACTTCAAGCAATACCAACATTCACCTCCTGTACAATTCAGGCAGGGTCCTTTAGCAAATTCCAACTGTTCGGTATTTCCACAAAACTGGCATTCTTTCTTCCCATTTTTGATGGTAATTCCAACATCTAGCACTGCATTCGTAGAAACTTCATGTTCTTTTAACATCGATTGATAGACCGCTTGAATACGTCCAATGGATGCTTCCATTCCACTCACCTCACCCCTAACTACGCAAAAAAATCAGAAGAAGATTTCTCTTCTTCTGATTTTTGTTTGAAAGGAGTGCTTCTATTATGAGAAGAATGCGAGTAATACCCCTGCCGCAATCGCACTACCGATAACTCCGGCTACGTTTGGTCCCATTGCGTGCATTAATAAGTAGTTACTTGGGTCTTCTCTTTGTCCTTCTTTTTGTACAACACGAGCGGCCATTGGTACGGCAGATACCCCTGCAGCACCGATCATTGGATTGATCTTACCGCCAGACAATTTGTACATTAGTTTACCCATTAAAACCCCTGCCGCAGTTCCTCCAGCAAAAGCGATTAATCCTAATAAAGTAATTTTAAGAGTCGATACGGATAAGAATAATTCCCCTGTTGCTTTTGCTCCAACGGTTAATCCTAAAATAATCGTAACTCCGTACATCATCGCATTTTGTAGAACTTTTGTAATGTTTGGTACTACCTTAATTTCTTTAATTAAGTTACCGAGCATTAAGCATCCTACTAATGGTGTTGCACTTGGTACTAATAAGCTGACGAAAATAGTAACAATGATTGGGAAAAGAATTTTTTCCGTTTCACTTACTTTACGGTTTTCTGTCATCTTCACAAGGCGTTCTTTCTTCGTTGTGAGCGCACGGATAATTGGCGGTTGAATAATTGGCACAAGCGCCATATATGAGTACGCTGCTAGGGCGATTGCTGGTAATAAGTGCGGTGCAAGTCTTGTTGTTAAGAACAAGGCTGTTGGTCCATCCGCACCTCCGATAATCCCTACTGAAGCAGCTTCTTGCGGTGTCATTCCCCACATTACTGAAAGGAAGAATGCGACGAAAATACCGAATTGAGCTGCCCCACCTAGTAAGATGGTCTTTGGATTTGCAAGTAGCGGTCCAAAGTCTGTTGACGCACCTAAGCAAAGGAAAATCATTGGTGGATAAATACCAAGGTTGGTTCCTTGATATAAGTAATACAAGAGTCCACCAGGTCCATTTTCTGTAGGGGCATCCATTAATCCTGCTAATGGTAAGTTTACAAGGAGCATCCCGAACGCAATCGGAACCATTAAGTATGGTTCATACCCTCGTTTAATCCCTAGATATAGAAACACGCAGGCGATAATTAACATAATGACATTTTGAATCGTTAAGTTATAAAGTCCACTTGTTTCAATCAACTGTTGAATGACTTCCATAAACCCTCGCCTCCTAAATCGTTAAGAGTGGTTGGTTCGATTCGACAGATTCATTACTTGATACATGAATTGCTTTCACAACACCGTCAGCGGGAGCAAGGATTTCATTTTCCATCTTCATGGCTTCTAAAATCACTAGTACATCTCCTTTTTTCACTGCATCACCGACATTTTTATTGACTGATAATACAATTCCTGCCATTGGAGCTGGTACCACTTCACCGTCTCCTGTTGGAGCTGGTGCAGGAGTAGCTTTCTTTTCTTCCACTGGCACACTAGGTGTTGGAGTTGGAACAGCTGCTAATTTTTGTGTTGCTTCTTCATTCGAAATTTCTTTTAGTGAGACGATAAATGTTTCGCCGTTCACTTCTACTTCGTATTTTTTCATTTAGTCCACCTTCTTTTCAATCGATACAATTTCAAAGTGCTTGTCCGGAACATCCGCACTCGCTTTTGTTAAAGCGACCAGTGCGGCAACTCGAGCAAGTTTATTCGTTTCAAATAGTGTTCCATCATTTGTTGAAGTTTCAGGCTTTGCCTCAACTGGTTTTCCTACAACTTCGGCATTGGAACGACTCTTTGCTTCCAATATTTGGATAACTTTAGAGCTTCCTTGCATGAGAAACATTAGAATCGTCAACATCACAAACACGATTCCCATTGAAACGATTGTGATCCATAGGATTTCTAATAAACTTAACTGCATAACTCTCTCCTCACTTTACAGTCGCAAAAATCTTCACGATTTCAGATGGTTTTTGCCATTGTCCATTCTTCTTG
>CAUTST010000009.1:0-43331 GCA_963540995.1 uncultured Streptococcus sp. | reverse complement strand
AAAGGCATCGCTGGGTAGCTATGTAGGGAAGGGATAAACGCTGAAAGCATCTAAGCGTGAAGCCCCCCTCGAGATGAGATTTCCCATCATTTTAAATGAGTAAGACCCCTGAGAGACGATCAGGTAGATAGGCTAGAAGTGGAAGTGCCGCGAGGCATGGAGCGGACTAGTACTAATCGGTCGAGGACTTAACCACGAGTTGTATAGCTGGTAGATTGATGGAGTTGGATATAGATTCAGTTTTGAAAGAACGAAAGTTTTTTCAAAAGATAAAGTGTGGTGACGATGGCAAGAAGGATACACCTGTTCCCATCTCGAACACAGAAGTTAAGCTTCTTAGCGCCGATAGTAGTTGGGGGTTTCTCCCTGCGAGGGTAGGACGTTGCCACGCAAACTGTGTAAGCTGGGCCTTGTGCCCAGCTTATTTTGTAGCAACTTTTATTTTGCGAAATTTTATTTTAAGAGAATTTTTGAAGGAAGTTTGCTATAATAAAACGGATGATAAGAAGGAGGTAAAATCATGAAATGGATTAAAAGTATAGTATTAATGGCGTTTCTATGCGTTTTATCTGCTTGTGGAAATGGCTTATCGACCGAGGCGGTTCAAGAGCAAATCGCAAGTTTCGAAGAGTCTATTTCTAATTATCATATTACGGTGAAAAAATCAGAATATAAAGAGGGGTCAAAAATACCTACTGCACAAACGGTTGCGAGTGCCAGCGTATGGAAAGATGGAACTGGATATGGCTCGAAAATCGATAAGACTGCAGGAAAAGTAACAAACCAACTGGAAGTGATTGCGGATGCAAACGTTGGATTTATTCGTTACTATCAAGACAAGTGGGAGCAAACCATCACGGCAGCATCGAGTCTGCAAAACACGGTTGTTTTCCCATATTCAAAGATGATACAGTTTACGAAAGAAATTCATGAACAAGTGGAATGGAAAAAGACTTTCTTTGGTGGATATGAAAAATCTTACTCTGGAGATGGCGAAGTCGTTCGTAAGGCGTTGACATCGATTCTAGGGATTGCGACATCAGATGCCTCTAAAGTGGAGTTGAAAATCAAGACAGATGGAGCTGGAAATCTGATTACAAACGTTGAAATTAAAGTAACAGATGAAGGCGAACAAACGCGTAAAGAATATACAATTGCGTACTTACAATTTAATGAACAACAAAGGAAAGCTTTGCCGCAATAGCAGCAAAGCTTTTTTCGTAAAATAAGCCGGTATGACTACAAAAAAGAGCGTATTTTTGTTACAATAGAAAAGAACAAAATATTGCGAGAAATGAAGAACATTTTGTAGACATGCGAGAGGGAGAATGCTTGCATTCTCCCTTTTTTACAACAAGAAAACATGGAGGAAGAATATGGGACGTGTGATATCCGTTGCCAACCAAAAAGGTGGAGTTGGGAAGACAACTTCGACCGTGAGTTTGGCTGCAGCACTTGCCGTTCATGGCAAAAAAGTATTAATTATTGATAGTGACCCTCAAGGAAATGCGACGAGTGGTCTTGGCGTGCAAAAAGGAGAGCTAGAACAAGATGTATATGATGTTTTAGTGAACCAAGTACCAATGGCTGATGTGATTGTACCGACAACGCGCGAAAACTTGATGATTGCTCCTTCTACGATTCAGTTAGCGGGTGCCGAAATCGAGTTAACGAGTCAACCACGTCGTGAACAACGCTTGAAGGAAGCTGTGAAGAAGATTAAAGAGGATTACGATTATATCTTTATCGACTGCCCACCTTCACTAGGGCATTTGACAATGAATGCTTTTACGGCCAGCGATACCGTCTTAATCCCTGTGCAATGTGAATACTATGCGCTAGAAGGATTGTCACAACTCATGAACACGATCACGATGGTTCGCAAGCACTTCAATCCGCACTTGAAGATTGAGGGCGTTCTGTTAACGATGTACGATGCGCGTACGAACTTAGGGAACGAAGTGAAAGACGATGTGATTAAGTATTTCCGTGAAAAAGTATATAAAACGATTATTCCTCGAAATGTACGTCTATCTGAGGCGCCAAGTTACGGACAAGCGATTGTCGACTACGATCCACGCTCTCGTGGTGCTGAAGTGTACATGGAGTTAGCAAAGGAAGTGTTGGCACATGAGTAAAAATCAAAAAGGAAAAGGTCTTGGACGTGGTATTGATGCGCTCTTTATGAATGACTTAGATGCAATCGATGCTCTAGAGCAAGTTCAAGATTCAGAACAAATTCAACAAATTGCCGTTTCAGAAATTCGTCCAAACCCCTACCAACCTCGTAAAGAGTTTGATGAAGAGGGCTTGGCAGAATTAGCAGAATCAATTCGTCAAAACGGAGTCTTCCAACCAATCATCGTTCGTAAGTCAAAAATTAAAGGCTACGAGCTTGTGGCTGGGGAACGTCGTCTGCGTGCGTCTAAATTAGCTGAGAAAGAAACAATTCCGGCGATTGTACGTGACTACTCTGAAGAAACAATGATTCAAATCGCGGTTGTCGAAAACTTACAACGCGAGAACTTGAAACCATTAGATGAAGCGATGGCTTACCGTACATTGATGGATTCATTAAAATTAAAACAAGAAGAAGTCGCAAACCGTGTCGGCAAGAGCCGTTCTTACGTGGCAAACTTCTTACGTTTATTAACGTTGCCGCAACCGGTACAAGAACTTGTGCAAAGTGGAGAGTTATCCGCAGGGCATGCACGTACATTGCTTGGATTAAAAGACCAAACGAAAATCGTACTGGTCGCTAAAAAAGCGGTGAAGGAAGCCTTAACGGTTCGCGCCTTGGAACAACTAGTTCAATCCATCAATGAACCAGCCAAGAAAGTGGTTAAAAAAGCAGCGAAACCGAAAAAATCAATGTATATCATTGAGTCAGAAGAACGCTTGATGGATAAATTCGGAACAAGCGTGCAAATCGTCGAAAAAGGCGAGCGTGGGAAAATCGAGATTGAATACCTTTCTCAAAAGGATTTAACACGTATTTTAGAAGTATTAGAAATCGAATTAGACGATTAAAAAGGAGTCTGTATGAAAGCAGGAACAACGTATCAATTACACGATCATGTGGAAATGAAAAAGCCGCATGCGTGCCAAACGAATTCCTGGGAAATCATCCGTATGGGGATGGACATTCGTATCAAGTGTGATCACTGTGGTCAAATGGTCCTAATGCCAAGACGGGAATTCGAGAAGAAGATGAAAAAGGTGACGATTTCTGTTGCCGAAGAAAACAAATAAAGAAAGAGTGTGACAAATGGCCTTAACAGCTGGAATCGTCGGCTTACCAAACGTTGGGAAGTCAACATTATTTAATGCAATTACAAAAGCAGGGGTCGAATCGGCGAACTATCCGTTTGCGACGATTGACCCAAACGTCGGAGTGGTAGAAGTACCAGACCTTCGCTTACAAAAACTAACAGAATTAGTCAAACCAAAGAAAACTGTTCCAACGACATTTGAATTTACAGATATCGCGGGGATTGTTAAAGGGGCAAGCCGCGGAGAAGGTCTTGGAAATAAATTCTTAAGCCATATCCGTCAAGTAGATGCGATTTGCCAAGTGGTTCGTTGTTTTGAAGACGAAAATATTACACACGTGGCTGGAAAAGTAGACCCAATCGCCGACATCGAAACCATCAACCTAGAATTAGTGTTGGCCGACCTTGAGTCAGTGGATAAACGTATTGCTCGTGTAGCAAAAATTGCGAAAACTAAAGATAAAGACGCAGTTGCAGAGCTTGCAGTCTTAGAAAAAATCAAGCCTGTGTTAGAAGAAGGAAAATTAGCACGTACGATTGAATTCACAGACGAAGAACTTCCAATCGTAAAAGGCTTATTCCTTTTAACAACAAAACCAATGCTTTACATCGCTAACATCTCTGAAGATGATGTGATGGAAGGCGGGCATAATCAATATGTGCAATTAGTAGAAGACTATGCTGCCAAAGAAGATGCAGAAGTTGTTGTGATTTGTGCGAAAATTGAAGAAGAGGTAGCCGAATTAGAGGAAGAAGAGAAACAAGCCTTCTTAGAAGAAATGGGTATCGAAATCTCAGGGTTAGATATCTTAATCCAAAAAGCATACCACTTATTAGGATTAGCGACTTACTTTACAGCGGGTGAACAAGAAGTGCGCGCGTGGACATTCCGCCGCGGTATGAAAGCTCCGCAATGTGCGGGAATCATTCACTCAGACTTCGAGCGTGGATTTATCCGTGCCGAAACAGTGGCCTACGCAGACCTACTGGAATACGGTAGTATGACGGCTGCGAAAGAAAACGGAAAAGTTCGCCAAGAAGGTAAAGAATATGTCGTTCAAGATGGCGACGTAATGCTCTTTAGATTTAATGTATAAGGTTATCGGAGGATTGTAGCATGTCAGAACAAAACGTACAAGAAGAAGTAGTAGTGTCAGTAGACGCTCTAAAAGCAGAATTAACAAATAAAAATGAACAATACATCTATCAATTAGAACGCGATTTAAAAGCGGCTGGATTTGACGAAGCGCAAATCGAAAAAGAATTATCAGTAATGCTTCCAGAAATCGTTGAAAAACAAAAAGCGGGCGTAACGGCTCGTCAATTGTTCGGTACGGTAACAGAACGCGTTCAATCAATCGTAGCAGGGCCTGTAAAAGACCCAAATGCAAAATCACCAGACTGGCAAATTGCCGTTGATGGCGGATTATTGGTCGGCGGATTATTCGCCCTTGTGACTGGGGTTATGTTGATGTTAAACCCAAGTCAAGATACACAACCAATGGGATTATTTACACTGTTGATTAACTTTATTGCAGGGGCATTTGTAATGCTTGCCATTTCTAAAAATGCACCGAAATTTGACAATCCAAAAGGCCAACGTGGCTACATTCGTTATTTAGTCGTAAGTACGGTAGCGATGATGGCTTGGTTACTTTTAGTGGTGGTCAGTCAACAATACATTCCATCAGTGATTAATCTTGTGATGAGCTACGAGTGGTACTTACTCATCGGGGCTGCGGCTCTTGCTGGTAAATTCTACTTGAAGAAGAAATTAAATATTGTCGGATCAGTAATGTAAGAAACGAAAACAATCTGTGTGACGATGACGGCGAAGTGCTTCGTGGAAGTCGGCAGTCATCGCACACTTCTTTTATAGAGGTGAGCATATGAAACAAATGAAACGTTGGATGATCGCGTTTTTATTAGGATTAGTTGCCTTTTTGGGACTCGGTACTACGGTTGATGCGAGAAGCTTAGTCGTTGATAAGTATGATATCGAAGCGAATATTTTAGAAAATGGGGACGTTCAGTTTTTCGAAACGATTACCTTCCAATCGGATGGTGCGTATAACGGGGTCTTCTACAACTTGGATTACTCTGGTTTTGGAAAACCAACAGACGTCTATGCGTATTTAGAAACGAGCGAAGGACGCCTGCAAATGAACCAGGATAATACTGGGCAAAAGGGAACGTATCAATTAACGGATAGCGGTTCGAAGATTCAGTTTAAAGTATTTTTCCCGTTCTCGAACTCAAAATTAAAAGTGACATTTCAATATACGATTCCAAAACTCATTACGAACTACTTGGATACGGCCGAATTAAACCGTAAAGTAGTCGGGACAGAATGGGAAATCGACCAACGCAATATCACGGTGAAGGTGAATATCCCTGGAACAGCTTCAAGAGAAACGCTTCGTGCATGGGGACATGGTGCAGGCCAAAACGGAAATGTGCAAATTGCGAGCGACTATCGTTCAGTGACGCTCACGGCTCCTGAAAACGAGAGTGGAGATTTTGTGGAAGTCCATATGCTTTTCCCGCAAACATTGACACATGCGAATACAAATGTGAAAAACGAAAAAGCGTTTGACCGTATCGTGGCCGAAGAGGAAAGGCTCATCAATGAAGAAAAAGCCCTTAAAACTACAGGATTCGTCGGAATGATTGTAGGGTGGGTACTACTCGCCTTAAATACGATTTATGCCTTTGCGACAGGATTCTTTGCGAACCGTAAGCGTCTTGCGCAGGTGCAACATATCCCAGATCATCTCTATGAACTTCCTGAAGATATTACGCCAGCCGTTATGAATCAGGCGGTTTACGGAAAAACAGATATGACAGACTTTAGCGCGACGGTGATGGACCTTGTTCGTAAGAAAGTCTTGAAGTTATCCGACACGGAACCGTATACGATTACGCTTGTGGACGATACAAAAGAAATGCTTCGTCATGAAAAATTAGCACTTCATTTACTCTTTGAGGTTGTTGGCGGTGGAAGCACAACGATTGAACTGGAACAAGTGAAGAAGTATGCGAAAAATCATGCAACGACTTACTACAATGAATGTCAAAAATGGATGGGCGCTGTCGATACAGCTGCTGAGAAATACCGCGTCACACGTTTTGCTAAAGATGAACCTCAAGGACGTAGCGGATTCCCAGGGTGCTTACTCATCATCATCGGTGCTTTAACGATTGGAGCAGCCTACTTAACGAAGAATTTGAATTATTTATTGTGGAGTCTTGCAACTTTACTCTGTGTCGTTGGACCGTTAACGCTAATCGGTACAGGAATTTTTGCCAACCGTCGTTCTCTTGAAGGGGAATTACGTTATCGTAAATGGCAAGCCTTTAAACAAATGCTAAAAGATCTCTCACCAATGAAGCGGATCGAAGATTTACCAAGTATTCAACTGTGGGACCACTTCCTTGTCTATGCCATCTCGCTAGGTGTAGCTGAACACGTGATTAAAGTGTTGAAGAAATTAATACCAGACCAATTACCAAACAGTGTGTTCTATTCAACTCAAAACGGAACAATTTACTATCCGGTTTCTGATTTTAATAGTACATTTACAAGCTCATATAACAGTGCGAATTCTTCTGTCAACGGAAGTAGCAACTCTGGTGGGTTCGGTGGAGGCTTCTCTGGCGGATCGAGCGGTGGTAGTGGTGGAGGATCCGGCGGTGGCGGATTCTAATCAAAGGAGAATTTATGTTAAATGAAATGATGCACAGACCAGTTGTCAAACCGGAACTGGTCGAGTACATGCGTTCAAGTCAACGCCGTTTTCCGGGGGACTTGGGTGAATTAGAAAATACAGCCAATGAATTAGGAATTCCAATTATTCCTCACGAAACAGCTGTGTTTCTAGATTTTATTGTTGGATTAACCCAACCAAAAAATATTTTAGAGATTGGGACGGCAGTCGGATTCTCAGCGAGTTTGATGGCAACAGCTTCACCACAAGCAAAAGTCACGACCATTGACCGCTACGAATTAATGTATAGCCGTGCCAAAGCGAACTTTGAAAGACTAGGATTGGCCAACCGCATTACGCAATTGGAAGGCGATGCGGCAGATATTTTACCAACGTTAGAACAAGGAAAATACGATTTTCTGTTTATGGATAGCGCCAAAGCCAAATACATCGAGTTCTTCCCATATTGTATGGACGCACTTGAAGTCGGTGGCGTATTAATGGTTGATGATATTTTCCAAGGAGGAACGATTCTAGAAGACGTGATGGAGCGTCCAAGACGCGTGCGTAAGATTCATCGTCGCCTCAATATGTTCCTTGATTTAGTCCAAAGCGACCCAACATTAAAATCAACCTTACTTCCGCTGGGGGATGGAGTGATTCTCATTCAAAAGCTGGAAGAAAAAGATTTTAAATATATTTTAGAAGACTTGTAAATTAATCATGGAAATCCCCATTGAAAAGTTTTACAATAAGAAGGATGACAAAAGAAAGGAAGTTTTACAATGACAGATAAAGTGCGTGTACGTTATGCACCAAGTCCAACAGGGCACTTACACATCGGGAATGCCCGTACAGCTCTATTTAACTATTTATTCGCGAGACATTATGGTGGAGAGTTCATCATCCGTATCGAGGATACTGACCGCAAGAGAAATCTTGAACACGGTGAAGAAAGCCAATTAGAAAACTTAACATGGCTTGGAATGGATTGGGATGAAGGTCCAGACAAACCTGGTAAATACGGTCCATACCGTCAATCAGAACGTGAACACATTTATAATCCACTTATCGAGCAATTAATTGCGGAAGATAAAGCGTATAAATGCTACATGACAGAGGAAGAATTGGAAGCAGAACGTGAAGCCCAACGTGCTCGTGGCGAAATGCCGCACTACAGCGGTCAACACGCTCACTTAACACAAGAGCAACGTGACGCTTTTGAAGCAGAAGGACGCACTCCTGTTGTTCGTTTCCGCGTTCCAAAACAAGGAACTTACGCATTCAACGATATCGTGAAAGGCGACATTTCATTCGAATCTACAAGTGTCGGTGGTGACTTCGTTATCTTAAAACGTGACGGAATGCCAACTTACAACTTTGCAGTAGCAGTGGATGACCACTTCATGGAAATTACTCACGTTTTACGTGGAGATGACCATATTGCCAACACTCCAAAACAATTAATGATTTACGAAGCATTTGGTTGGGAACCACCACGTTTCGGACATATGACATTAATCATTAATACAGAAACAGGTAAGAAATTATCAAAACGTGATGAATCAATCTTACAATTCATCGAACAATATAAAGACTTAGGCTACTTACCAGAAGCGATGTTCAACTTTATCGCGCTTCTAGGATGGTCTCCTCAAGGCGAACACGAAATCTTCAGCCGTGAAGAATTCATCGAAATCTTTGATGAAAAACGTCTTGGTAAATCACCAGCAGCTTTTGATCCTAAGAAATTAGAATGGATTAACAACACATACGTGAAGAAAACTCCATTAGAAGAAGTGGCTGAAATGGCGATTGCTCAATTAAAAGAAGCAGGCGTTGTAGCAGAAGAAGTTTCTCCTGAAGAACATGCATGGTTAGTGAAATTAGTGGCACTATACCACGACCAAATGAGCTACATGAATGAAATTGTTGAATTATCAACTTTATTCTTCAGAAAAGACTTCGAAGTGGAAAATGACCAAGCGAAAGAAGTCCTTCAAGGCGAAACTGTTCCAACAGTATTGAACGCTTTTGTTGCAAAATTAGAAGCAATGGAAACATTCGATGAGCCAAGTATTTTAGCAGCTATTAAAGAGGTTCAAAAGGAAACTGGCGTGAAGGGTAAAAACTTGTTTATGCCAATTCGTGTGGCGACGAGTGGACAAACACACGGGCCGGAGATCGGAAAGACGATTGAGTTGCTTGGAAGAGAACGCAGCATTGCACACATCCAAGCTGCACTTGCTCTTATTAAATAAAAGCTAATACAAAAGGGTTAACGCAAACTGCGTTAACTCTTTTTTATTTATAGAGTTTAAGAAAAGGCCCTTTGGGCCTGATATTCTTCAAAATCTTCGGATATCTTCATAATAGCGGTAATGGGGTACCGGTTCGAGCCCATAGTCTCTCACCTTCAAAGCCTCAAAGTAGGAGTACGGAATAAATTCCTAACTCCTACTAATTCGCATTTAATACGATTCCCCATTACTGCTATTATAGAATCCGAGATTTTTCCGAATATCAGTCCCGAGTGCATTGGGTTCAATAAAAAAAGTTAATCCTTTCTTGAAAAAGGGAGTACAGCGGGTGTGTGCATGTCACGTTCTCTGGCGCGGGAAAGGGAGAGCATGAGGTGTGTGCTTTCAGACATCATAAAACTGTTAGCTCTTTTTTTATAAGAGGATGAGGTGATATGTGCGAGCTGAGTTCTCTGGCGCGGGGAAGGGAGAATAGGAAGTGTGTGCTGATAATTGGATGTAAATAGGGAGAGTGCAACGGGTGTGTGCAAGCTGAGTTCTCTGGTGCGGGGAAGGGAGAATATGAAGTGTGTGCTGGTAATGGATGTAAATAGGGAGAGTGCAGCGGGTATGTGCGAGCTGAGTTCTCTGGCGCGGGGAAGGGAGAATATGAAGTGTGTGCTTGAAAAACGAAGAGCATAAAGTGTGTGCTGAGAACGGAAAAAGGGTAAAGAAAAAACGGATGAGGGTTCATCCGTTTTGTTGTATTTTGTGACAGAAGAAGGTGAGCGAGAGTAGGTCTGCGCTGCCTCCAGGGCTTAAGTTGCGCTCGATAAGGACGTTGTCGTAGTCTTCGAGTCGGTTTGCAAGTTGCGCTTCTGTGAGGGTTTGTGCTTCTTCGAATAGTTGTTGTGCTTCTTTTTGTACTTGTTTATACGCTTCGATGCCGCCGCGGTGAATAATGTTTCCGTCTTCTACGAAAGTCATTAGGTAGAGGAGTAGGAGTAAGTCGCGGTGACGTGGAGTGTACGCATCTAGTGTATTGTAATAGTCGAGTGCTTTTGCAAGGCTTGGGTAGCCTGTTGCTGCTTCGCCTCGAATGCCTGTGATGCCATGTTCGACGTAGAGTTTTTCACCGTAAGAGAGGTGCTCTTTGTGGTCGAGGTTGGCAAAGTCCACTTCGATGAGGTGACGTGTCATAAGGTGGCAGTAGTGCAACGCTTCTGGAATATTGCCATTCGTATGAGCGGTAGCCCCTAAGACAAGGGCAAAGGAGAAGTTGGCTCCTTTATGAGTGTTGATATTATTTGTCGCGGCCATCATCGCGTCTTCGGCAAGTTTCCCGAGGGCGCGAAGTTCGTTAAATAAGTCGAGTGGAGTGCCGCCATGTCGGCTTCCTGCTTCGGCATAGGCCAGTAAATAAGGACGGAGCGCAACGATGCTTTGGTAGAAGGTCTCCTTTGTCATGTCCTTATGAGCGCCGTTAGACACAGGGTCTACTAAGCCTGGTTTTGGTGCGAGATTGACTTCTTGTAGCAGGGCATCTGTTGCCGCTTTTGCTAAAAACTCAGGATTAATCAATGTGTAATTTCTCCATTTGTTTCAAGATAAACTTCAATGAGCGATCTAAGTGTTCGTGTGTAATGAGCGTGATTTGTTCCACGTCGTTATTGAGCATCCCGCGATAGATGAGTTTGTGTTCCTCGAGTGCTTTTGTACGGCGTTCTGAAGAACGAATGGATAAGTCGCGGAAGTAAATAACGTACGTACGTAACTCAGATACAATTTCTTTTAGGCGTGTCATTTGGCTTTTTTCGTAGATGAAATCATTGAAATTCGTGAAGTTGGCAAGAACTTCATCGACTTTATTATCGTTGTTGAGACGTTCGCATTCTTCGAGAATGCCGTTCAACTCTTTGAAGTCTTCTTCCGTCATGAGTTTCATCGCATTGATTGTTGCCAATGTGTCGAGTGATTTTCTAATTTCGTAAATTTCATGGGCGTCTTTAATGGAAATTCCTTTTACGATGACACCAATCTTAGGAATATGCTCTACTAGGTGCTCTTTTGTTAATTCATTCAGAGCGTAGCGAATGGGAGTACGGCTGATGTTTAACTCAGTCGAAAATTCTTTCTCGTTAATGCGCGTACCTGCAGGGATTTCTCCTAAGATAATCGTTTTACGAAATGCTTCGTAGAGCGAAATTTTAAGAGGTTTGTTTTGGGTAATATCTAAATTTTTCTTTACCGTTTGAATAATCGCTGACATAGTAGCCTCCTGGAAATTATTGTAAACATTAGGGTAAGTATAAACGAAAAGATGATAAAATGCACAAAAAAAGACTTGTTAGGCTAGGCCTGAACAAGTCTTTTTCACAAATTCAATTGTTTAATTTTGTGGTAAGTATAATGGCATGTGACCCATTAATACGATTGTTACAACGAAGATTACGAAGATAACAGCTGCGTATTTAGCGGATTCTTTTTGCCATTCACCCATGTCTAATCCTGTTAGACGTAATAGTAAGTAGATGAACGCTACTAACGGGCTTAATAAGTGGAATGCTTGCCCCATTAATGAAGCTAATGCCATTTGCATATCAGTGAAGCCGTATTGACGTCCGATTTCAGCGAATGGAATTAATACTCCGTAGTAGAATCCGTCGTTTGTTAAGAAGAATGTACCAGGAACTGAGATAATTGCGATAATTAATGACCAGAATCCTGCTAATTGTTGAGGGATGATTTGAACGATGCTGTTTGTTAAAGCAGTCGCCATTCCAGTTCCTTGGAATAATCCCATGAATACTCCGGCAGCAAATACAAGTAATACTACTTGTACAGCATCCCCAGCGTTATCCCCAATACGTTTAGATTGAGCTTTTAAGTCTGGGTAGTTGATCATTAAAGCTAAACCTGTACCAACTAAGAATAATACAACTGGTTTCACTTCGATGGCATCGATGAATGAACCAGCTACTAACCAACCGATTAATACGATTGTTAAGATAGCGTTGATTAAGAAGTTTTGTGGACGACGTTTTTCTAATACTTCAGGATCAGAAATTGTAGTCAATTCGTTTAATTCTTCTTCAGATAATTCTTGGATACCTAAACGAGCACGTTCTTTTTTACCCATTGAGCGAGCAACAACGAAGATTACGTAAAGAACTGAAAGAATCATCCCTGGTGCTAAGTAACCTAGGATATTTGCTTCTACACCAAGAACTGACATCGCACGAGCAGTAGGTCCGCCCCATGGTAATAAGTTCATGATAGTGTTTTGTAAGATAACAAGAACCCCTAAGTTCATTAATTTCATGTCTAATTTTTTGTAAATTGGCACGAATGCTGAGCAGCAGATTAATGTAGTTGTAGTTCCGTCACCGTTTAATGATACGGCAGCAGCTACGATAGCAGTAGCCATCAATACTTTCATTGGATCGCCTTTAGCGAAGCGAATCATTTTGTTAGTGATTGGATCGAATAATCCAGCGTCTAACATTGTAGAGAAGAAAAGGATTGCGAATAGAAGCATAATTCCTGTTTCAGCAGTCCCTTTCATCGCTGTTAATTTATCTGTTGAGTTATTCCCGAATAACCCTTGGCGAATTAATGTACCGATGTTAACGTCTTGGACTTGACCTGTAGCAACTAAAATAATTGCAAAAACTAATGGAATTAATACTAAAGCTGTAAATGGTGACATTTTTTTCTTCATGATAACGTACATGAAAATTGCCATCATAATATAAGCTGCAATTGTGATAACCATCATATCTTCCTTTCTTTATTCAAAAAAATTGTTTTTTAGTTGGAGAACCGTTCAGTCGCTAAAACCCGAAAGGTTGCTCCACGAAGCCATTTTGAAAAATGAATTCGTTTACTTATAGCGATATCTTAAACAATATTTAATAAAAAAGATAGTGTTTTCATAGCGAAAAACATTAAAAGAACAGTTTGATGTGACAAAATGAGCATAGATTTTATGTCCTATATATAATAAAACACTAAAAGAACATGGAAAACTCCATTTTCTATTTCAAGAATGGTAGTGTTTTCTGTATAATAATTGCATGTAGATTATGTTGGGAAGGGAGTGAAGGAATGGGAATTCTCCAACGATTATTTGGCAAGAAGAATTCTGAAGCAACGGAACACGCATCGACGCAATCTGCACAGACAGAATCAGAATGGGAAAAATTAGAAGCTTTTGTACCGGTAGAAGCAGAAGAAGCTAAGCGCGTCTCCATCATTGCAGCGGCGATTGCGGCATCAGATTACCCTGAAAGCCAATTTGTGGTCAAACGCGTCCTTAAACGCAACCCAGAAACCAAGATTATCTCGGTTATTGCCTCAGCAATTGCTGCAGGTGAATCAAACGACAGTCATTGGGCTGTTAAAGAAATCTACCAAAAACGCAATTCATAATATATTTTAGGAGGAATGTTACGATATGTTACGTAAATTCAAAATCAAAGTAGACGGTCAAGAGTACCAAGTAGAAATGGAAGAAATCGGCGCAGTTGCATCCCCTGCTCCTGTAGCACCAGTTGCACCAGCGACTCCAGCAGCCCCAGCAGTAGAAGCAGCCCCAGCTCCAGCAGCTCCTGTAGCATCTACACCAGCAGGCGCAGACGCAATGCCATCTCCAATGCCAGGGAACATCTTACGTATTTTAGTAAACGTAGGAGACACTGTTAGCGAAAACCAACCATTAATGATTTTAGAGGCGATGAAAATGGAAAATGAAATCGTTGCAGCTAAAGCAGGAGTTGTAGCAGGAATTCACGTTAAAGAAGGTCAAGTGGTAAACCCAGGAGACGCTTTAATTACAATCAACTAATTTAAATAACTTTCAAGGAGTGAAACAGTGGAAACAATCATTCAAACTATAACGTCTATTACTGGCGGACAAATCCTCATGATGTTTGTCGGAGCCCTATTAATTTACTTAGGGATTAAAAAAGAGTACGAACCAACACTATTAGTACCAATGGGATTAGGTACAATTTTAGTAAACTTCCCTGGAACTGGGGTTCTTGACCAAATCGTTGGTGGACAACAACAAAAAGGGGTCTTACAAATCTTATTCGAAATCGGTATCGAAACTGAATTATTCCCATTATTAATCTTCATCGGTATCGGTGCGATGATCGACTTCGGTCCATTATTACAAAACCCATTCATGTTATTATTCGGTGCGGCAGCTCAATTCGGTATTTTCTTCGTAGTTGTTGTAGCAGTATTATTCGGATTTGACATTCGTGAAGCAGCTTCAATCGGTATCATTGGTGCAGCTGACGGTCCTACATCAATCTTCGTTGCAAACCAATTAGCACCACAATTACTTGGAGCGATTACGGTCGCGGCCTACTCATACATGGCTCTTGTTCCAATTATCCAACCAATCGCTATCAAGATGGTTACAACAAAAGCAGAACGTCGTATTCGTATGACATACCACGCTTCAGGTGTATCTAAATTAACGAAAATCTTGTTCCCAATCATTATCACAATTGTGGCAGGTTTCATTGCTCCAATTTCATTACCACTTGTTGGTTTCTTAATGTTTGGTAACTTATTACGTGAATGTGGCGTTTTAGACAACTTATCTCAAGCGGCTCAAAACGAATTAGTAAACATTGTTTCTATTCTATTAGGGATTACAATCTCAGTTAAAATGCAAGCTGAATTATTCTTAAATGTTCAAACATTAATGATCATCTTGTTTGGTTTAGTAGCCTTCATCATGGACTCAATCGGTGGTGTAGTCTTTGCTAAAATCTTGAACTTATTCCGTAGAGAAAAGATCAACCCAATGATTGGAGCTGCAGGTATCTCTGCATTCCCAATGTCAAGTCGTGTTATCCAAAAAATGGCGACAGACGAAGATCCTCAAAACTTCATCTTAATGTACGCTGTTGGAGCTAACGTTTCTGGACAAATCGCTTCTGTTATTGCTGGTGGATTATTATTATCATTCTTCATGTAATAATATAGAAGGAAAAGGAGGAAAACGATGAATTTCAACGCAGAACATTTAACACAAGCTTTCGAATTAATGGCTTTAGGGATGGGTGGAGTTTTCCTAGTATTAGGAATTCTATATGCCGTATCTGTTATTTTATTAAAAGCATTCCCGCCAAAATAAGGAGACAGTTCCATGGAAAATTTCATTCTCAAACGCTTATGGCTCGACCGCGATAAGAAAGCTCGCCAAGATTGGGAATGGTTAATGGATCAAGCTAACCTTGGCAAAACAGAGCAGGTTGATTATACGATTGCGATTTACCATACTTCTGGTGAACCAGCAGCAACCGGCTCTCTAGACCGCAACATTTTAAAATGCTTAGTGGTTTGTAAAAAGTATCAATCAGAAAATCTGTTAACGCATCTCGTGATGGCTCTCTTAGATGAATTAAGAGAACGTTCTTATACCAATAGTTTTGTCTATACAAAACCAAAGAATATTGTCTTCTTTAAATCTTTGGGGTATCGGGTAGTTGCCGAGACAGAAAATCTTGCCTTTTTAGAACAAGGCATTCCGTCTTTTAGTGATTACTTAAAATTACTGAAAGAACATTTCGTAGAAGGAACAAGCAATAGTGCCATCGTCATGAATGCGAATCCTTTTACACTGGGACATCAATACTTGGTAGAAACGGCTGCTAGTCAGTCGAGCCACCTCTACGTATTCGTTGTTTCCGAAGACCGTTCGTTCTTTAATACGAATGACCGGTTGGAAATGGTGAAACGAGGGGTGAGTCACCTGCCGAATGTAACGGTGCTCCCAACGAGAGACTACATGGTCTCAAGCGCTACTTTCCCATCGTACTTCTTAAAAGAGAAGGCGGATTTGGAAGTGGCAAAAGTTCAAGCAACATTGGATGCAACACTCTTCTTAGAAAATATTGTTCCAACGTTACAATTGACCAAACGGTTTGTGGGTCAAGAACCACTCTCCCCAGTGACCTCCGTTTATAATGATGCGCTAAGAACTGCTTTTGGTAAGGACTTAGAGTTAGTGATTATAGAACGGATTTCTGCCGGGGACGAAGTAGTGAGTGCGACGCGGGTGCGCGCTGCGATTCAAGACAAAAACGTAGACGAGTTAAAACTGCTCGTTCCAGCAACTACGGTTCATTATTTAGAAGAAAAACATTTCATTGGTTAAAATCCAAAAGAAAAGGTGGAAACAATAATGGAAATTATAAAAAGTGCAGTAGTCGGCACTTTGGAATCAAGTGACATCATGATTACTTTAAATCCAAGTACCGCTGGTCGAATCGACATTCAATTAGAAAGTAGTGTCGAAAAACAATTCGGAAATCAAATCCGTCGTGTAATCGAAGAAACTTTAAAACAATTAGGGGTTACTTCAGCAGAAGTCATCGCAGTTGATAAAGGGGCTTTAGATTGCACAATTCAAGCTCGTACAGTGACAGTTGTTCACCGTGCAGCAGATGTTGAAAAATACGACTGGAAGGAGATCGACTCATGGAACGCTTAAGAAGAACAATGATGTTCGTACCTGGTTCAAATGCAGCAATGTTGCGTGACGCTCCACTTTACGGCGCAGACTCAATTATGTTTGACTTAGAAGATGCTGTTTCTTTAAAAGAGAAAGACTCAGCTCGTGTATTAGTACATTTCGCTTTAAAAACTTTTGACTACAGCAATGTAGAAACAGTTGTACGTATCAACGGTTTAGATACAACGGGTGCTTTAGATATTGAGGCAGTTGTATTAGCTGGTGTTGACGTTGTTCGTTTACCAAAAACAGAAACAGCTCAAGATATCGTAGACGTGGATGAAATCATCACTCGCGTTGAACGTGAAAACAACATCCCAGTAGGTCGTACTAAAATGATGGCTGCGATTGAATCTGCTGAAGGTGTGTTAAACGCTCGCGAAATCGCTAAAGCAAGTGACCGTTTAATCGGGATTGCTTTAGGGGCTGAAGACTACGTAACAAACATGAAGACACGTCGTTACCCTGATGGACAAGAGTTATTCTTCGCACGTAGCATGATTTTACACGCGGCTCGTGCTGCAGGAATCGCTGCAATCGATACGGTTTACTCTAACGTAGACAACATGGATGGATTCCGTGAAGAAGTAGAACGCATCAAACAATTAGGATTCGATGGAAAATCTGTTATTAATCCTCGCCAAATTCCTGTGGTTAATAAAGTTTATGCACCAACAGAAAAAGAAATTCAAAACGCTAAAGAAGTTATTTGGGGAATTCGTGAAGCTGAAGCTAAAGGTTCAGGTGTTATCTCAGTTAACGGTAAAATGGTCGACAAGCCAATCGTGGAACGTGCTGAGCGCGTCATCGCATTGGCAAAAGCGGCTGGATTGATTAGCGAGGAGGAAATTTAAGATGGTATTAAATAAAGCTGGACGTGAAATTCCACAAGAATATGCAGATCAATATGGGGTATACGAAGGTGAGTTAGCTCGCATTAAACCTTATGAAGCAGCTAGCCGTAAAATTAAACCTGTTGAACCTCGTCAAGAAAAATTATTAGGTAGCATTCGTGAAGCTATTGAAAAAACTGGCTTAAAAGATGGCATGACAATCTCATTCCACCACCACTTCCGTGAAGGGGACTATGTCATCAACATGGTTATGGAAGAAATTGCGAAAATGGGGATTAAAAACCTATCAATCGCGCCTTCTTCAATTGCCAACGTACACGAACCATTAATCGAACACATCAAAAATGGTGTGGTTACAAACATCACTTCATCTGGTTTACGTGATAAATTAGGGGCAGCCATCTCTAGCGGTATTATGGAAAACCCAGTTGTGATTCGTTCACACGGTGGCCGTGCTCGTGCAATCACTGCAGGGGACATCCATATCGACGTTGCCTTCATTGGAGCTCCAAGTTCTGACGAGTACGGTAACATCAACGGTACAAAAGGGAAAGCAACTTGCGGTTCTTTAGGATACGCAATGATCGACGCTAAATATGCTGACCAAGTAGTTGCGATTACAGATACATTAATGCCTTATCCAAACACTCCAATCAGTATTCCACAAACAGACGTGGACTACGTGGTTGTTGTAGATGAAATCGGAGATCCTAAAGGGATTGCCAAAGGGGCAACTCGTTTCACAAAGAACCCTAAAGAATTATTAATCGCAGAATACGCTGCTAAGGTAATTACTGGTTCACCATATTACAAAGAAGGATTCTCATTCCAAACTGGTACAGGTGGAGCTTCTCTTGCTGCGACTCGTTTCATCCGTGAAGCAATGATTAAAGACGGCATCAAAGCAAGCTTTGTACTTGGTGGGATTACAAACTCAATGTGCGAATTGTTAGAAGAAGGTTTAGTTGAGAAAGTCATCGACGTTCAAGACTTCGACCATCCATCAGCAATTTCACTAGCAAATAACGCAAACCACTATGAAATCGACGCAAGCATGTACGCAAACCCATTATCTAAAGGTTCTGTTATTAACCGTTTAGACGTTGCAATCCTTTCTGCTTTAGAAGTAGATACAGACTTCAACGTAAACGTAATGACAGGTTCTGACGGAGTTATCCGTGGAGCTTCAGGTGGTCACTGTGATACAGCCTTTGCTTCAAAAATGTCAATGGTTATCAGCCCATTAGTACGTGGACGCATCCCTACATTCGTAGAATCAGTAAATACTGTGATTACGCCTGGTACAAGTGTGGATGTGGTGGTTACTGAGGTTGGTATTGCCATCAACCCTAACCGTCAAGACTTAATTGAACACTTCAAAGGGTTAGATGTACCTCAATACACAATTAAAGAATTACAAGAAAAAGCATACAGCATCGTAGGAAATCCAGAGCCAATCCAATATGGTGATAAAGTGGTTGCGGTAATCGAATACCGTGATGGAAGCATCATTGACGTTGTTCGCAATGTTTAATTCTTTGTTTGATGGAGCACCCGTGGATATCATGCAAATGCTTGATGCTAGAGAAAGACGTGCCAAGACCCAACAACAATTACTAGAACAATTGAACCCGTGTGTACTCGTGTCCATCACCCTCAATATTCCGGGGCCTGTAAAAAATTCAGAGGCGATTACAACCGTCTTCGCCTCTGTCGTTTCTGAATTAGAGGAGGCTTTAATGCCTTTTGAGAGCCTTCATCAAGAAGATTTCTCGCTTCAGACAGGAATGGAATTTTACCGAGTCCTTCGTGCAGACGCGCTTGAAGTAAAGCGTGCTTGTGCGGAGTTTGAAGAAGGACACGTACTTGGGAGATTACTCGATATCGATGTCGTAGAAATGGCAGGAGCAACTCCGACGCCCATTAGTCGAACAGCCCTTGGAATGCCTCCAAGACGTTGTTTTATCTGCAATGAGGAAGCAAAAGTGTGCGCCCGTTCTAGAAAGCATACAGTTCTTGAGATGCAAGAGCATATCGCTCGTATCGTCCAAGAGTACACATCGATGAAAAGACCTTAAGAAAGGAAGATATTATGAGCAAAATTATCCGTTTAACTGAAACGGTTTTGCGTGACGGACAACAAAGTCAAATCGCGACTCGTATGTCAACTGAAGATATGTTACCAATCTTGGAAACATTAGATCAAGCTGGCTTCCATGCGTTAGAAGTATGGGGAGGAGCAACTTTTGACTCTTGTATTCGTTTCTTGAATGAAGACCCATGGGAACGTCTACGTCAAATTCGCGCAGCAGTGAAAGATACAAAATTGCAAATGTTATTACGTGGACAAAACCTATTAGGATACCGTAACTATGCTGATGATGTGGTACGTTTATTCGTAGAAAAATCTGTACAAAACGGAATCGACATTATTCGTGTATTCGATGCTTTAAACGATGTTCGTAACATGAAAACATCTATCGAAGCAACAAAATTAGCAGGCGGACACTGCCAAACAGCAATTTCTTACACAACAAGTCCGGTTCATACTGTAGACTACTATGTTGATTTAGTAGGACGCATGGCAGAATTCGGTGCAGACTCAATCTGTATTAAAGACATGGCTGGGGTATTAACACCTCAAACAGGTTACGAATTAGTAAGCCGTATTAAAGAAAAAACTGATCTTCCTTTAGAAGTTCACACTCATGCTACAAGTGGTATTTCTGAAATGACTTACTTAAAAGTAGCTGAAGCAGGTGCAGACATTATCGATACTTGCTTATCATCATTCTCTGGTGGTACAAGTCAACCTGCAACTGAATCAATGGCTTTAGCACTGAAAGATTTAGGATTTGAAACAGGCGTTGACATGAAGAAAGTAGAAGAAGCAACAGCTTACTTCAACGGTATTCGTGATAAATTCCGTGCAGAAGGAATCCTAAACCCTAAAGTAAAAGATACAGAACCAAAAACATTAATTTACCAAGTGCCTGGTGGAATGTTATCAAACCTATTAAGTCAATTAACAGAACAAGGCTTAGCAGACAAATACGAAGAAGTATTAGCTGAAGTGCCGAAAGTACGTGCGGACTTAGGGTACCCACCACTTGTAACGCCATTATCACAAATGGTTGGTACACAAGCGGTAATGAACGTGATTTCAGGCGAACGTTTCAAACTCGTTCCAAAAGAAATCAAAGACTATGTTTTAGGATTATATGGACAAGCTCCAGCAGAAATTAATCCTGAAGTAAAAGCAAAAATTATCGGCGATGCAGAAGTGGTGACGGTTCGTCCAGCTGACTTAATCGAAGATCAATTACCAGAAATTCGTGAAGAGATTAAAGAGTACGCTAAATCTGATGAAGATGTATTAATGTACGCAATCTTCCCACAACAAGCAAAAGACTTCTTAGGACGTCGTGAAGATCCATTCTACGATGTACCATTACAAACAGTAGAAGTTACTTTAGATTTAAAATAGTTTTGCTAGAAAGCTGAAAAGCTAGGCCATGCAGCCCGGCTTTTCAGCTTTTTGTGTGCTTTAAACTGTGTTATAATGAATAGAATAGACAAATGCGAAGGAAGTGAAGGAATGGGACGTTTTAGAGAAGATATGGATACTTATAAGAGAAATGATCCAGCGGCAAGAAGCAGCTTGGAAATCGTCTTGACGTACCCAGGATATCACGCAACGGTCTTACACCGCGTCGCGCATTGGTTCCATACGAAGGCGAAAATGAGACTCCTTGCACGGATGGTCGCTGGCTTTAGCAGGTTCCTAACGGGCATCGAGATTCATCCAGGTGCAACGATTGGAAGACGATTCTTTATCGACCATGGAATGGGTATCGTTATTGGAGAGACAACCATTATTGGAGACGACGTGAAGATGTTCCATGCGGTCACATTAGGTGGAACCGGGAAAGATACAGGCAAGCGACATCCTACCATAGAAAACGGCGTGCTGTTATCAGCGCATTCGCAAGTAATTGGCCCCGTAACGGTTGGAGAATATGCCAAGATTGGAGCGGCGGCAGTTGTGCTAGACGACATTCCTGCACACACCACAGCTGTTGGATTACCAGCACGAGTGGTCCGCGTCCATTCACCAGAAGAAATTGAAAGAGATACGACTATCGGAGGAAACTTATGATTCAAATCTACAACACTTTAACAAGACAAAAAGAAGCCTTTAAACCGATTGAAGAAGGGAAAGTGAGCATGTATGTGTGCGGCCCAACGGTTTATAACTATATTCATATCGGAAATGCTCGTAGTACGGTTTCCTTTGATACGATTCGTCGTTACTTTGAATACCGCGGTTATGATGTGAATTTCGTTTCGAATTTTACAGATGTGGACGATAAAATCATTCGCGTGGCCAACGAAACAGGGATGACGGCTGAAGAAGTCTCTAAGAAATATATCGAAGCGTTCTTTGAAGATACAAACGCCCTAAATGTAAAGAAGGCGACACTCAATCCAACCGTAATGAACACAATGGATGACATTATTGCCTTTGTAGCAGACTTAGTCGATAAAGGCATGGCGTATGAATCAGAAGGCGATGTGTATTTCATCACTGAGAAATTCAAAGACTATGGGAAACTCAGCGACCAACGTATCGAAGATTTACAAATTGGTGCAAGTAATCGTACAGCCTCAGAAGATGATGCAAAAAAACGCAATCCGCTAGACTTTGCATTATGGAAGAGTGCAAAACCAAATGAAATTAGCTGGAACTCTCCTTGGGGGAAAGGTCGTCCAGGATGGCATATTGAATGCTCGGTAATGGCGACAAAACACTTAGGCGATACAATCGATATTCATGGGGGTGGACAAGACTTAGCTTTTCCTCACCACGAAAATGAAATTGCGCAAAGTGAATCAAAAACAGGAAAGAAATTTGCAAACTACTGGATGCATAATGCGTTTGTAACGATGGGCGAAGAGAAAATGAGTAAGTCTCTTGGAAACTTCGTGCTCGTTCATGACTTAATCCAACAACTAGACCCACAAGTGCTCCGTTTCTTCTTAGCAAGTGCGCACTACCGTCGTCCATTGAAATTCAGCGAAGCGGCTCTTCAAGAAGCGGCCGTGAACCTTGAAAAAGTACAAACGACCTTCAAGAACGCACGCTACCGCTTGGAGACAGCCGTAGATGCATTGCCAGAAGATACAGAACGCTTAGCAAAATTCGAAGCAATCGAAGCGGAATTCCAAAAAGAGATGGATGATGACTTCAATGCGGCAAACGGGATGACGGTATTATATCAATGGCTGAAAGAATGGAATGTGTACTTAGAACAAGAAGTCGTTTCGGCATCAGTACTCGAAGCGCTCCTTGAAAAAGCAGCCGTTCTCTGTGGAATCTTCGGTATCGTTGAAAAACAAGAAGCACTGCTCGACGATGATATTCAAGCATTAATCGATGAACGTCTAGAAGCGCGTAAAGCGAAGAACTTTGCTAGAAGTGACGAGATTCGTGATCTACTAAAAGAACAAGGGATTGTATTAGAAGACACTCCACAAGGAACAAGATGGAGAAGAGAAGCATGACAGAAAAAAACTGGAAGCTGTTAAATGGGTTGGCTTTAGCCTATATGGGTGACGGGATTTATGAAGTGTATGTCAGAAATCACGTAATGCAAAAAGGACTCACAAAGCCAAATCAATTACATGCGACCGCAACAAAATTTGTTTCAGCCAAAGCGCAAGCACGCTTGATGCAACAAATGTTGGAGAAAGAAAACTTCTTAGATGAAGAAGAATTAGAAATTTATAAACGAGGACGCAATAGTAAGAGTCATACGGTGGCTAAAAATGCAGACGTAGGAACGTATCGCATTGCGACTGGTTTTGAAGCATTAATGGGTTATTTATACTTATCTGGCCAACAAGCGAGATTGGAAGAACTCATCAACTGGTGCTTACAACAAGTGGAAGGTGAACAGTAACATGGCACGAAATGAATATGCACCAAAGAAAAAATCAAGAAACGGGAATCGTTCAGACCGCCTACAATTTAAGCAAGGGGAGAAGAGACAACGACCTCCTCGTGAACACGCAGAGCGTGTGGAAGCACAAGAAGTGGTGGACTTTGTGTTTGGACGCCATGCGGTGGTAGAAGCCTTGCAAACGCCGGACCGTGTGAACCGCGTCTTTATCCAAGAAGGAACTGCTGGTCGAGATGCTGCAAAAGTCATTGAACTCGCACGTGAAAAAGGCATTCAAGTTCAAACTGTTCCAAAAACAAAGATTGAAGACCTTGTCGGAAATGCCGTTCACCAAGGGCTCGTGGCTTCGATTGCAGCGTATGAATATGCCGACTTAGAAGATGTCTTTAAGAAGGCTAAAGAAAAAGGAGAAGATCCATTTATCGTCATTTTAGACGGAGTGGAAGACCCTCATAACTTAGGAAGTATTTTACGTACGGCAGACGCAACAGGCGTTCATGGCATTATTATTCCAAAACGCAGATCGGCTTCACTGACAGCGACTGTTGCCAAAGCGTCAACGGGGGCTATCGAGCATGTACCTGTTGTCCGCGTGACGAATTTAACGCAGATGATTGAACAATTGAAGGCGCGTGGCGTTTGGGTGTTTGGAACCGACATGAACGGAACGGATTACCGTAAATGGAATACAAGTGGTCCTCTTGCCATTGTGATGGGGAACGAAGGGAAAGGCGTATCTCGTATCGTGAAGGAAAGCGTGGACGAAATGGTGACAATCCCGATGGTAGGGCATGTCCAAAGTCTGAACGCGAGCGTGGCGAGTGCTTTGATGATGTATGAAGTCTTCCGTAATCGCTCGTTATAGGAAACGGGGGATGCACATTGAAAAAGCAACTCTATATTGTTGATGGCTACAATATGATTGGTGCTTGGCCAGAATTGGTGGCTTTGAAGAAGCAAGACGACTTAGAGAGCGCGAGGGATTTACTCATTCAACGCTGCTCGAATTTTCAGAAGTTTGAAAATATCGAAGTCTGGATTGTCTTTGATGCGCAGTTTGTACCAGGAATTACCCAGTCATTTGAGGATGCCGAAGTGAAAGTGATTTTTACGGCTGAAGGAGAGACGGCGGATAGTTATATTGAGCGTACCGTATCAGAAATGAATATGCGTCTTGTTCAAGTATCCGTAGCGACCAGTGACTTGGCCGAGCAGTGGCTTATTTTTCAAAAAGGAGCCCTGCGTAAATCCGCTAGAGATTTTTATAAGGAATTAGAAAGTAGTAGGGATAAACAAACCGAGATGGCACGAACTTTCCATCATAAAGGAAGTATGCGCCGAAATCCCTGGAGTGACGCACAAATGGCACTATTAAATCATTTGCGCTTTAGCTTGGGAGGCAGTACAAAAAAGAAAAAATAGTGAATTAGCGCATTTCAAATACGCAACTTCACATTTTCTTCATAAATTGTCGTGTGTGATTTCATATTAATGGTGTACAATCTGTGAAGAAACTTATAATAATTATAATTTTGCAATAAAAAGGAGTGTAAGTCATGCATATTTTAATGATTGAAGATACAGAAGCAGTTTGCGAAATGATGGAGATGTTTTTTGAAAACGAAGGTTGGAAGGCAAGCTTCTACCACGACGGAAAAGAAGGGCTTGATGCATTCTTAGAAAACCAAAGTAAATGGGGCGTTGTCATCTTAGATATCAACTTACCAAGCATGGACGGGATGCAAATTTGCCGCCAAATTCGCCAAGTGAATCAAAACGTTCCAATCGTAATGCTTACAGCACGAGATTCAGAAAGTGACCAAGTTATCGGTCTTGAAATCGGTGCAGACGACTATGTTGCAAAACCATTCAGTGCGGTAACCATTATGGCTCGTATCAAAGCATTATTACGTCGTACACAACGCGCGGCAGTTGCGGACAACACATTTATTTCAGAATTTGATGTAGAAACAGATCACGTGAAAATCAATACGAAAACACACGAAGCGTTTATCGATGGCAAACAAATCGAAAACTTAACACCAAAAGAATTTAACTTATTAATGGTAATGGCGAAACACCAACGTCAAGTATTCACTCGTGAACACTTATTAACGAAAATTTGGGAAGATCCATTTTATGGTGATGAGCGTACCGTTGATGCTCACATTAAGAAGCTTCGTCAAAAAATTGAAGCAGTTGGCCCACACGTAATTCATACTGTTTGGGGCGTTGGGTATAAATTTGACGATAGCGAGTTGTAATTCATGAAATACTTTTATCAGCAACTTTTCGGGTTCGTATCCGTGGTGCTGTTAACGATTGCTGCCTGTGGAATTCTTTTCTACAACGTAATGAGTAATAATGTGTATACACAGCGGTCTCAGCAATTACAGTCGTATGCCAAAGGATTAATTGCGACTGATATGAGCGATGCGGATATTTATAAGTTAGGGACCATTTTACGCGAAGAGAATGTCAGTATAGCGATGTTTGATGCTAATAACGTGATGACATATCCTTCTAGTAGTATCGATACCAAATCTGCATTAACAGAGGATGAATTAAATCACTTAAAAAATGGTGCTGCGATTAACTTAAAAGAAGTTCAAATGAACTTTACCGGAGAAGCCGTAGACAATTTAATTACGGTATACTATCCCATTATTAAAAATGGACAGTATAAAGGATATGTGGCTTTAGCTAGCCCGATGAGTCGTATTCAAACCGAAGTACGCGAACTTCGTAATTCGATGTTTATTGCGTTTGGTGCTGCACTTATCATTGGAATTATGATGAGTTTTGTTTTTGCAAACTATCAAACACGCCGTATCAACAAACTGCGTAAGGCGACTCATAAGATTTCGGAAGGGGACTTCGATGTTCAGCTTCCTGTCGAAAGTCGAGATGAGTTTGACGACTTAATAAAAGACTTTAACAACATGGCGCATTCGCTCCGCGAGTCTGAAAAAGAGGTTGAGCGACAAGAAAATGTTCGCCGTCAATTTATGATGGACGTGGCTCACGAAATGCGTACACCATTGACAACCATGAATGGATTGTTGGATGGATTGAAATACAATATGGTGCCAGAGTCTCGTCGTGGCCGTTCACTGGAACTGATTTCTAGCGAAACACAACGATTGATTAGGCTTGTTAACGAAAATCTCGACTACGAGAAGATTCGTTCGAACCAAATTGTATTAGTACAACACCGTTTTGCAGGGATTGGAGCGATTCAGGCCGTTGTAGAACAAATGCAAGAACTCGCAAAAGTGAAGAACAATACCTTGCGATATGAATGTGATAAAGACTTCAGTGTCTATGCTGACTATGACCGTTTTGTCCAAATTTTGGTGAACATCACAAAGAATGCCAACCAATTTACGGATAACGGGGAAATCCTAGTGAAGGCATGGAATGAAGGGAAAAAAGCGATTGTCGAGATTTCTGATACGGGTATCGGAATTGACGAGAGCGAAATTAAAGAAATCTGGGAACGTTTCTACAAAGCAGACGTTTCAAGAAAGAGCACGAAGTATGGGGAAAGCGGCCTAGGACTTGCGATTGTGAAGTCGCTTGTCACGAGTCACCGCGGTACGATCTCCGTCAAAAGTGAGGTTAACAAGGGAACAACCTTTAGAGTGGTATTCCCTGGTGAAATCGAAATGTAATCAAGGAAGAACGAACAAGGAGGAAGGAAATGTATTTACTTGGTCCATTCTATCAATGGCTAGTCCAATTATTTGATGGGCGAGTGAATCACCTTCCGCTTGTTCGTTTGTTTATTTTCAGTGTAGACCACGCAATCGTCCTGTTTGGAGGATGGTTGATCGTTTGGTCTATTTATTTATCTTCACGTAGAAAAGGGGAAATTTCCTGGAAGTGGGAACTCTACCGGAATTTATTTATCTTCTATATTATATTACTAGCGCAATTGACGATTTTTAGAAACACCGATGAGACCTTTACGGTAAAAGTCGTCACACACCCACTCTCGGACATTATGTGGGTACCGTTTGTCGATAGCATCAAGTTATTTATGCAAGGTTCGCCCTTTGCAGCGTATTATAATGTAGTAGGAAATATCGTCTGGTTTATGCCACTTGGATTTTTCTGCGGACTACTCTACGGAAAAGAAAAGGGACACTCGTATTCGATTTGGTATGGCTTTTGGACTTCGTTTACCATCGAGTTTTTCCAATTTATCTTCTACACAGGTGTCAGCCATATCGATGACATTCTGTGTAATGTGTTCGGAAGCTGGATGGGGTTCCTACTGTATCGAGGTATTATGAAATGGAGGGGAAAATAATCTATGGGAACAATCATCGTGAAACAAAAAGCAGCGGGATTGATTAAAAAAGGAAGTCCACTGATTAGTCAGATGGACCTTGCTCAAGAACTTCGTGCAGACGAAGGCGAAGTAGTGAAAGTTTATGACCAACAACGTCGTTTCTTAGGAATGGCCTATGTCGGATTTCAAAATAAGGGAGTTGCGTGGGTGTATAGCCGTGAGGAAGACGAAGCGTTGGATGATGCGTTCTTTAGCGGTATCTTCAAGACGGCATTCGAGAATCGCCGTGAGCTCTTTGATTCGGAGGATACGACGACTTTCCGTCTCTTCAACGGTGAAGGCGACGGCTTTGGCGGAGTGACGATTGATTGGTATGATGGTTTTATCGTTGTCTCTTGGTATAGTGAGGGTGTCTATCATTACCGTGACCTTATTTTAACGCAGGCGCTTGGGGCATTTGAATGTGTCAAAGGAGTCTACGAAAAAATTCGATTCAAGAATGAAGCAGACTTGCCAGAAAGTAGCTTTGTCGGCGGGGTAGAAGCACCAGAGCCATTAATCGTCTTAGAAAACGGCATAAAATACGCGACTTATATGAATGAAGGGTTAATGACGGGAATCTTCCTAGACCAACGTGAGGTGCGTGAAACGATTCGCCAGCGTTACAGTGCAGGACGTACCGTATTGAATACCTTCAGTTATACAGGAGCCTTTTCTGTTGCCGCAGCGATGGGTGGTGCAACTAAAACAACTAGCGTGGACGTTGCCAACCGTAGTCTTGAGAAGACAAAAGAGCAGTTTGCAGTTAATGGAATCGACCCTGAAACACAACAAATCTATGTCATGGATGTATTCGATTATTTCAAATACGCCGTGAAGAAACAGTTGAAGTTTGATACAGTCGTGGTGGATCCGCCAAGCTTTGCCCGCACGAAGAAGAGAACCTTCTCTGTGGCCAAAGACTATGGAAAATTGGTAGCGCAAATCACGCCATTAGTCGCACCAAAAGGAACACTTGTGTTATCTACAAACGCAGCGAATGTGAGCGAATCTCAATTCCAACAAATGATTGAGAAAGGAATTCGCGAGGCAGAAGGCAATCGCAAGTTCCGCATCGTCTTAAAAAAAGGATTGCCAAGCGATTTTGCAGTTCCAGTAGCCACACCACTAAGCGATTATCTCAAAGTTTTCTTTATTGAATTTAACAACTAGGACACCTGCCCGAAATTCACTTATAAGTGAATTTCGGGCAGCTTTCGTCCGACCTCTTTCTCCATGCACAACCCCCGTTCCTATCGCGTTTTCGAGGCACGGGAGGCCATTATAGGCACCGACATGTCCTTCTCGCACTTTGGCACAAATCCCATTGCACCGCGCTTTCTAGCAGTTTGCTTTTTTGCAAAAAATCTCGTTTTTTACAAACCACGAAAAACTTGCGGATTTTATAACCACAGCATTGGGGAATAGCAACCAATGTGAATTACTGACTCTAGGGTGAAACCCGTAGAGTCAGTTTGAAGCTTGGTAGGAATTGAGACGATAGGCTCAATCCGTTGCCCCAATGCAGTAGTTATAAATCAATCCGCAAGGATTGGAAGTGGTTTGTAAAACCGACGTCAGTTTTTCAAAAAAGAATAGACTATAAAGATTGCATTGCAAATTAAGTTTTGATATAATACCAAAGTGCATGAAAATGCACATGTCGGAACACCGTGGGAGGAGAAATCTTCATCTCCATTAAACCACGCACGAAACAATCAAGGAGGTAATGTCTCGTGGCTAAAAAAGTTGTAAAACTAGTTAAATTACAAATTCCTGCAGGTAAAGCAACTCCAGCTCCACCAGTAGGTCCAGCTTTAGGTCAAGCACAAGTGAACATCATGGGATTCTGTAAAGAATTCAATGCTCGTACAGCTGACCAAGCAGGTTTAATCATTCCGGTTGTGATTTCAGTTTATGAAGACCGTTCATTCGACTTCATCTGTAAAACACCACCAGCAGCAGTATTATTAAAGAAAGCTGCTAAAGTAGAAAAAGGTTCAGGCGAACCAAACAAGAAAAAAGTTGCTACTGTAACTCGTGATCAAGTTAGAGAAATTGCTGAATTAAAAGCACCTGACTTAAATGCAGCAGACGTAGAAGCTGCTATGCGCATGGTCGAAGGTACAGCCCGTTCAATGGGATTTGTAGTAGAAGGCTAAAAACAAATGCAGCTTCCAAAAGTCCCTAGCACGAGTGTTTCACTCATGGACTTTGTGGGAGGTAAAACCGTTAAAACCACACAATAGGAGGAAATTATACAATGGCAAAGAAAAGCAAAAAATATTTAGAAGCCGCTAAAAAAATCGATTCTTCTAAAGCTTACTCAGTTGAAGAAGCAATCGCATTAGCAAAAGAAACAGATTTCGCTAAATTTGATGCATCTGTAGAAGTTGCATACCGTTTAGGTTTAGATCCAAAGAAAGCTGACCAACAATTACGTGGAGCAGTTGTACTTCCAAACGGAACTGGTAAAACTCAACGCGTATTAGTATTCGCAAAAGGTGAAAAAGCTAAAGAAGCTGAAGCAGCTGGTGCAGACTACGTTGGTGACAGCGAATTAGCTCAAAAAATCCAAGGCGGATGGTTTGAGTTCGACGTTATCGTTGCAACACCTGACATGATGGGTGAAGTTGGTCGTTTAGGTCGTGTATTAGGACCTAAAGGCTTAATGCCAAACCCTAAAACAGGTACTGTTACAATGGATGTAACTAAAGCTGTTGAAGAAATCAAAGCTGGTAAAGTAACTTACCGTGTTGACAAAGCTGGTAACATCCACGTTCCAATCGGTAAAGTTTCATTCTCAGATGAAAAATTAGTAGAAAACTTCAAAACAATTCACGAAACATTATTACGTATCAAACCTGCTACAGTTAAAGGTCAATACGTACGTAACGTTGCTGTGACAACTACTTTTGGCCCTGGGGTTAAAGTAGACGTAGCTTCTCTATAATTTAAAATGAACGAGCCAGGCCTTGTGCTTGGTTCTTTTTTTATAAATGAAAAACGCATACTGTCATAGGGGCAGTATGCGTTTAATGTTTTATTGTAATAATGAATCAATGTTTCTTCTATTATATAATAGTCTGCGAACTTCCATCGTGCGCCCAATAACCACATAATAAATAGAAAAATTTTTAACACGAATTCTGTAGTAAGGATATTTTCGAATACGATTAGACGGAACGACTTGAAATGAAAGTGGGTTGAGAAGCCACTTTAAAATGGCTTTTTCAATCTCGTCGACGAATCGATTCGCTGCAGAAGGATTATTCAATTCGACAGCAATATAGTGCACAACATCTGTTAAATCTTTTTGAAATAAAGGTAGATAGGATAGTTGATATTCACTATTTTCCATTGATTCTTCCTCTGATTTGATCAAACACTTCTGAATGTGTATAACGTGTCTCGTCAGTTTCGGCAATTCTGTCAGCGACATCTAATTCTCTCTCGACGGACTCCATGAGAGTAGTATATTGTTCTACGCTAAGAACGACCATTGAACCGTGACCATTTTTAGTCAGAAATACGGGAACATTGTCGTTTAAAACAATCTCTTCAATCTCAGGAAACTTATTCCGTAAATCGGATACGGGTCTAATATGAATCATAGTGGATGCTCCTTTCTTATCAATATTTTATCATAAAAATAGCAAAAGAGATAACTTTAAAATTTTTAAGTTTGAATTACGTTCTTTCTTGACAGACAATATCTAATCATGTAAACTAATAAAAGTTGAATGCGACCGAAGACAGTAGGGGGCACAAGCCTTAATATCCTACCGAGGGAGAACAAGTTGATCTTATTTCTCTATGTCTTTGTGGGTATAGAGTTTTTTTATGCCCTACCTAAATTTCAGGAGGTGAAAAACGAAGATGAGTGAAGCAATCATTGCTAAAAAAGCACAACAAGTTGCAGAAGTTGCTGAACAGTTCAAAAACGCATCATCAGTTGTTGTTGTGGACTATTTAGGAATTACTGTAGAAGAAGCAACAAATCTACGTTCAGAATTACGTAAAGCAGGTGTACAATTTGCAGTTGTTAAAAACAGCATTTTATCACGTGCAGCTAAAGAAGCTGGTTTAGAAGGAATGGATGACATTTTCAAAGGACCATCAGCTGTAGCTTTCAGTAACGAAGATGTAGTAGCTCCTGCTAAAATCTTAGCTGACTTTGCTAAAAAAGTTGAAGCTTTAGAAATTAAAGCAGGTGTTGTTGAGGGTAAAGTTTCTACAAAAGAAGAAATCGAAGCTCTTGCAAAATTACCAAGCCGCGAAGGGTTACTTTCAATGCTATTATCAGTATTACAAGCACCAGTTCGCAACACTGCATTGGCAATCAAAGCCGTTGCAGATCAAAAAGATGGCGCAGCAGCTTAATAAAGCTAGCTAGCTAACTTAAAAACACAAACAAAAATTTATTAAAACAACCAAAAATGGAGGAAAATAAAAATGGCATTAAACATTGAACAAATCATTGCTGACATTAAAGAAGCAACTGTATTAGAATTAAACGACTTAGTAAAAGCTATCGAAGAAGAATTTGGAGTAACAGCAGCAGCTCCTGTAGCTGTAGTAGCTGGTGGCGCTAGCGAAGCTGCAGAAGAAAAAACTGACTTCACTGTAGAATTAACTTCTGCTGGAGATCAAAAAATTAAAGTAATCAAAGTTGTTCGTGAAGCAACTGGATTAGGATTAAAAGAAGCTAAAGCATTAGTTGATGGCGCTCCTGGCGTATTAAAAGAAGGCGTAGCTAAAGAAGAAGCTGAAGCATTAAAAGCTCAATTAGAAGAAGTTGGCGCTTCAGTAACATTAAAATAATTTTTAATGACACTTTCAAAGGTCGGACGATTCAGTCCGGCCTTTTTTGGTTGAAGTATACGAGCTAATTTTGCTGGAAATTATAATGATAACTTTCGCTGAAAAGAATAATGCTGTGTTTTTTGAACACTTGGGGTACAATAGTAAAAGAAACGGTAGTGGAAAGGAAGCTTATGATGAGATTTCATGAATTTGGAGATAATCACAATCCTCATATTGTATTAATTCATGGTGGAGGGAATTCATGGTGGAATTATTTGCGACAAGCGCGACTTCTATCAGATAAATACCATGTGATTTTACCAGTGCTAGATGGTCATGGTGAGGAGTATCCAAAAGAGTATGTGTCCACAGAGCAATCTGCACAGGAGCTCCTGGAGTATATAAAAAAGCATTACGATGGGCGTGTATTTGCGATGGGCGGAGTATCTCTTGGTGGGCAAATAGTCATGGAGTTACTTTCGTTAGACTCTCATATAGCTGACAAAGCCATTATTGATGGAAGTCTCTGCATTCCGCAACCGAAATTGGCGAAAATGAGTATCTTTTTTGTAAAATGTTTTGGGAAGTTGATGTTCGGTAAGACTGCCTGTAAAATGCAATTAAAACTTATGAGAAAGATGTATCCTAAGATGGCGTATCCAGAAGAATTAGAACACTACTATTTGGAGGATATGCCGCGACTGCCAATGAAAACATTAGTAACGATTTATAAAACCTATATGGCTAGTTATCAATTAAAACCTGCAATTTCGGATAGTTTAGCAGAGGTTCTCTATATTTATGGAGAAAAAGAAATGAAGTGCGTGAAGGAGTCGGCAAAACTATTTCAGAAAATGCATCCCAATTGTACTTTATACGAAGCAAAGGGGTATAATCATGGATATTTATCTACTTATCTCCCCGTAGAGTGGATGGAATTAGTAACGCCTTTTTTAGAAAGAGAAGAGTAGTATTAAAAGGAAAGGAGGGCTAGCGATGTCGCTAACAAGTCATATTGTACGCACGTTATTTACGATTGGGGACTTAAAACGAGACGTTGGTTGGAAGAAACCAAGAAATGTAGACAGTGTTGAGAATATCCGTTACGCAGAAGATGATCAGTGGCACCTGCTAGATCTCTACCGTCCAAGAAAAGCAAACGAAAAGCTTCCTGTCATTATCAATATTCATGGGGGAGCTTGGGTATATGGGGATAAAAAAGTATACGCTCCATATTGCATGTATTTAGCTAGTCGTGGGTTTGCGGTGGTGAATGCAAGCTATCGACTCGCACCGAAGCACACTTTTCCTGCTCCGTTGGAAGATGTCGGATATATGGTAGAGTGGGTATTTCATCACGCTGATGAGTATGGCTTAGACCTTTCGAATCTTTTCTTTGTTGGGGACTCTGCAGGAGCACATTTAGCGACGGCTTATACGGCTGTTCAGTTGAATGAAGCCTATGCGAAAAGTTTTCCTGGGATTAAAGTAGATAAGAGGTTTATTCCAAAAGGATTGCTCTTAAACTGTGGAGTATTTGATATGGAGGTCGAGTGGAAGAAGCAAGGACGCGCGTTGACCCCATTTCTAACGGATTTACTTGGTGAGAAACCAACCGTTGAAACTGTGAAGCAAATGAGCCCTGCACAATATATTACTTCAGATTTTCCACCTGTTCATATGACAACGAGTAATGGAGACTTCTTGCGGAAGCACTCCTATCGATTAAAGGAAGTGTTAGAAAAGAAGGGCGTGGAAATTGTATTTAAGGAATATGGGGAGAGAAAGAAACCTCAAGGGCATGTATTCCATTTGAATCTAAAAAATAAAGTGGGCCAAAAATGTAATCAAGATCAGCTGTTGTTTGTAAAACACATCATGGAACAATAAAACTCGAAGCAACATTTGCTTCGAGTTTTTCTGTTAATTCTATTTTCTTAGTTCGTGAGTTAGTTTGTAGCTACTTTCTAAAATGTCGTTTTCACGGCTTTCGTCTTTTTGAAGAAGCCCTAAGTAGAGTAAGTCCACTAGGAAGAGCGAGTCGTTACGGCTGGTAATAGCTGCGGAACGAATCGATTTTTCATGGCGAGGCACTTTGAGGCAATAGGTGCTGAGAGCGTCTAGATTGTTGTTGCCTTGCCCAGTAATCGATACGGTTGGAATGCCGCGCTGTTTAGCAATTTCAAAGGCTGCACTGACTTCTCTGGTATTTGCAGAGTAGCTGACACCAATCACTAAGTCTTTTTCTGTAGCATTGCTAAGGCTTGCAAGTTGGATGTGTGAGTCAGTGTGGTACACGATATTTTTACCGATACGGCTTAGTTTAAAGTAAATATCGCTGCAGACCAACCCTGAAGCGCCGACCCCAAAAGTATAGATTCTGTTTGCATTTTTGAGTAAGTCAACTACGCGGTCGAGTGTATCATCGTCGATCAGTTCAATCGTCATTTCATACGAACGAGTAATTGTCTTACTTAATTTGGATTGAATAGTTTTAATCGAGTCATCCTTATCGATTTGTTCGTCGATGGATTGTGAGTTTTGTTGTGCTAAATTCACCTTGAAGCGAGAGTAAGAACGGAACCCAATTTTTTTAATATATTTACTAATAGAAGAAGACGAAACCCCAATTTCATCTGCTAATACATGAATGCTTGATGAAAGCACGATGTCAGAGTGCTTTGAGATATATTCTTCAATTTTTTTATCTGTGGCTGTTAAAAACTTTTTCATGGAATCCCTACCTTTTTCGAGAAATATTGTTTCCGTTTTCATTATACAGTATTGAAATAAAATTTACAACGCTGTATAATAAATTTATGAAAAACGATTTCATTATGAATATTAGTGGAATTTTTAAGAGGAGGTGGAGAAAATGGATGACATTTCAAAATTGATGACGGAACAGGTCAATGACAGAAGTAAGGATATTGAAACGCAATCGATTAGTGAGATTTTACGGTATATGAATGACGAAAATAGAAAAATTACTGATGCGATTGAACAGTGCATTCCAGAAATTGAAAAAGTGACAGCAGGTGTTGTACAAGCATTCGAGAAAGGAGGCCGATTGATTTATCTGGGCGCGGGTACTTCTGGTCGACTTGGTGTTCTAGACGCAAGCGAATGCCCTCCGACATTCGGTGTATCGCCGGAGATGGTAGTGGGAATTATCGCAGGTGGAGATTATGCTCTTCGAAACGCCATTGAAGGCGCCGAAGATGATGAAACCTTAGCCGAGAGACAGTTAAGAGACTTGGATCTTGTTAAAGAGGATGTAGTCATCGGGATTAGCGCGAGTGGACGCACGCCTTATGTGGCAGCTGGACTTGCTTATGCCAATAAGGTTGGATGCTTCACAGGTGCGATTTCCAATTCTCCAAATGCTTTAATTTCTAATATTGCTTCGGTTGGTATCGAAGCGATTACTGGACCAGAAGTGGTCACAGGATCTACACGAATGAAAGCAGGGACGGCTCAGAAAATCATTCTCAATATGATTACGACGACTGCAATGATTCAAGTAGGGAAAATTTTTAAAGGATATATGGTCGATGTTCAACCAACGAATCAAAAGTTGAAACAGCGAGCAACCAATATTCTCTCTAATATTACAAATCTTTCTCCTGAAGACGCAAGAAGTGTTCTTGAGGAAAATGATTTTGATTTAAAAGTCGCTATTATCTCTCAAATACATCATATTTCGGCAAAAGAAGCAGAACAACTGCTTCAGGCAAATCAGATGAATATTGTCAAGGCAATGAAAAATAAGGAGGCTTAATAAAATGGATGCAAAGAAAGTAGCAAATGAAATTTTAAATAAAGTCGGACAAAAGGAAAACGTGGTTAGTAATGCTACCTGTATGACTCGCTTACGTCTGACTGTAGCGGATACATCTAAAGTGGATGTCGCTGGATTAAAAGATGTGGATTCAGTATTAGGGGTTGTAGAACGTGAACAAGGAGTTCAAATCGTTTTAGGACCTGGTAAAGTGACGGAAGTCGGTCGTGAATTTGCGCAATTAACTGGAATTGAATTAGGTAGCGTAGATGAAGTAGACGCAGTGGATTTAGCAAAACAAAATAAAAAAGAAAATAAAGCTAAACACAATGGACCGGTTCAACGCTTCTTGGAACACATTGCTAATATTTTCGTGCCATTATTACCAGGGATTATCGCAGCTGGTTTAATCAACGGTATTTCAAACGTTATTAACGTAACTACACAAAATGCGTATAACTTTGAATGGTGGTACCAAGCAATCCGTACAATGGGTTGGGGGCTATTCACCTTCTTGCCTTTATATGTAGGGTACAATGCTGCTCGTGAGTTCAAAGGAACTCCTATTCTTGGGGCAATCGCTGGAAGTATGTCACTTAGTATTTCAACAATGCCGCTTCTTTTAAGAACAGATGCTGGTCAAGTGTTGATGCCATTTACTGGTGAAGCTTTTAACCCAGGTGCTGGTGGTCTATTAGCCGCATTAATGATGGGGATTGTAGTGGCTTACTTAGAGCGCGCTATTGACAAAGTAATCCCAACAATGTTGAAGACATTCTTAACACCGCTCTTAACATTAATTATTGGGGCATTCTTATCAGTATTAATTATCCAACCTGCGGGTGCAGCATTAACTCAAGGTATTTACACAGTATTAAACTTCGTATATGAACAATTAGGAATCTTTGGCGGTTACATTTTAGCAGCTGGATTCTTACCAATCGTATCTGTTGGGTTACACCAAGCCTTAACTCCAATTCACGCGCTATTAAACAATCCAGAAGGACCAACTCAAGGGATCAACTACCTATTACCAATCTTGATGATGGCCGGTGGTGGACAAGTAGGTGCTGGTTTAGCATTATATTTGAAGACTAAGAACAAAAAATTAAAACAATTAACAAGAGACTCATTACCAGTTGGTATCTTAGGTATCGGTGAACCAATGATGTACGCTGTAACACTTCCTTTAGGAAAACCATTCTTAACAGCCTGCTTAGGTTCAGGTTTTGGTGGTATGTTAGCAGTTCTATTCCACTTAGGTACTGTATCTCAAGGGGTTTCTGGGTTATTCGGTGCTTTAATCATGGTCCCTGGAACACAAGCTTTATTCCTAACTGCAATGGTCGGAGCTTACATCGGTGGATTTATCATCACATGGTTCTTCGGTGTAGATGAGGATCGTATTAACGAAGTATATGGAAACAAATAGAGCAAACATTTCTTTTGGGCGCTCCATCTATATCAATCTTGGTGAACAAGTCGTTACACAAGTATTAGAAGAAATGAAAGCCGCGCGTCAAACCGTGGCTTTTACTTCTTTTCAGTTGCCAGAACATCCGCTTGAAATTTCGGATATGACACGTCTTGTGGAACTCGCTCGTTCATACGAGGTGGATTTAATACCAGACATCGCCCATAAAGATCTTACCAAAGAAAACATCGCAACTCTGAAAAAAGCAGGGCTATCGTACTTACGTCTGGACGAATTTGGAGACGAAGCATTTATTGAGCGTTGCGGCAAGACGTTTACGCTGGTCGTGAATGCTTCAACGTTTACGAACCGCGAATATAAACTGTTGGAACGACTCGGATTTGCACGTCGAATCATCGCTTGTCATAATTATTATCCAAAAGTATATTCAGGGATTTCGCTTTCTAAATTTGCAACGATTAATCAAAGATTGCATGCACTTGGTGTAAAAGTGTTGGCATTTATTCCAGGGGATGAGCCTTTAAGAGGACCGCTTCATGAAGGATTGCCAACAGTTGAAACGCATCGTACACTGGATACCCGCTTGGCGATTTGCGAATTGATTGCTTCTCATACGGATATGATTTTAGTGGGGGATACGTTTATTAATGCGTCCACTCAAAAAGTCATGAAGGAATTCCAAGAAGGATTCGTGACCCTAAAGGCGCAAGTGCCTGAAGCGTTGACAGGTAAAGTACTTTATGACCGTATCGATGCTAGTGATTTTGTGTATAGAGTCCTTGGTACTCGTGGGTCAGCCTTATTGGGTGGTGAGGTTTCTACAACAACCCGCACCGTTGGAGAAATTAACCAAGCCAATGCTAGTTATGGTCGTTACCAAGGTGAAATCGAAATTGCTAAAGTTGAGTTGCCTGCAGACGTTCGCCAAAATGTCATTGGGCACTTACTTCCATCTGAGATTTCAGTATTTACTGCTTTGCCAGAAGGATTTGGCATTCAATTAGAAGTCGAATAACAAATAGCAATCCATCCGCCACTTTTGGGAGGATGGGTTGTTTATTTTTCTATACAACATTAGAAAAATAAGCCGTTTTATGATACTCTAGATGAGTATAAATTTAATAGGAATAAAGGGGGCCTTTGGATGATAGAGCTGATTGCAACAGTTGAATCCATCCAACAAGCAAAAGACTTGCTTGAAGCGGGCGTGGACACGATTTATTTTGGGGAAGACCAATTCGGACTTCGCCTTCCAATGTCGTTTACACGTGAGGAACAAAAAGAATTAACGGAATTGGCGCACCAATATGGAAAGAAAGCAAGCGTTGCTGTCAACGCGATTTTCCATAATGAAGGAATTGCGCTTGTGCCTGAGTATTTAACATTTTTAAAGGAAATCGGTGTGGATAACATCGCGGTAGGAGACCCAGGAGTGGTTCAAATTATGAAGAACCCTGAGTACGCCATTCCGTATCGTTATGATGCAGCGGTTTTAGTAACAAGTAGTCGTCAAATCAACTTCTGGGGAAAACGTGGTGCCGTTGGTGCGGTCATTGCGCGTGAAATTCCTCGTGAAGAAATGAAAATTTTGGCAGCAGGTGTAGAAATTCCAATCGAAGTTCTAGTATACGGTGCGACTTGTATCCATCATTCAAAACGCCCACTGTTAAATAACTACTTTAACTATATCGAGAAAAAAGAATCAGTTGAAAAACGTCGCGGTTTATTCGTATCAGAACCTGCCGACGAAGATTCTCACTATTCAATCTACGAAGACATTAACGGAACGCATATTTTTGCGAATAACGACGTGTCTCTTGCGCCTTATTTGTTAGAATTAACAGAAATGGGTATCCCACAATGGAAATTAGACGGAGTGTTAGCTCCAGGTCAAGATTTTGTGGAAGTGGCAAAATTATTCGTCAATGCTCGTAATGAAATCGAAGCAGGCACATGGACTCCAGAAAAGAGCGCAAGCCTTGAACTACAAGTGCGCGCACACCATCCAAAAGTACGTGGCCTCGAAGCAGGATTTTACTTATTAAATCCAGAAGATGTGAAATAGGAGAGAGTCAAATGGGAAGAAAAATATTGAAAAAACCTGAAGTACTTGCTCCAGCGGGTACTCTTGAAAAATTAAAAACAGCTATTTTGTACGGAGCAGATGCGGTTTTCCTTGGTGGGGAAGCGTACGGGCTTCGTAGCCGTGCAGGAAACTTCGACTTTGAGGAAATGAAAGAAGCCGTTGATTTTGCCCATGCACATAACGCAAAAGTATATATTGCAGCCAACATGGTGACGCACGAAGGTGATGAAAAAGGAGCGGGAGACTTCTTCCGTACGGTTCGTGACATCGGTATCGACGCAGCCATCATCAGTGACATGGCCTTAATGGATATTTGTGCTTCAGAAGCGCCAGGATTACCAATTCATTTGTCAACACAATCTTCGGCAGCCAACTACGAAACGCTAAACTTCTGGAAAGACGAAGGCTTAGAGCGTGTCGTATTAGCGCGTGAAGTATCAATGGATGAAATCAGAGAAATGCAAGAAAAAGTGGATGTAGAAATCGAAGCATTCATTCACGGCGCAATGTGTATTTCTTATTCAGGACGTTGCGTATTATCAAACCATATGGTGCATCGTGATGCCAACCGTGGGGGATGTGCGCAGTCGTGTCGTTGGAAATACGGTCTATTCGATATGCCATTTGCTGGTGAAAAGAATATGGTCGGTGCTGGCGAAGAAGGAATCGAAGAAAAATTCTCAATGAGCGCCGTTGACTTATCCATGCTTCAAAACTTACCTGACTTAATCGAAGCAGGTGTGGATAGCTTGAAGATTGAAGGTCGTATGAAATCAATCCACTATGTTTCAACAGTATCGAATGTTTACCGTGCTGCCGTTGATTCATACTGCGAGGATCCCGATAACTATGTATGTAAACAAGAATGGATTGACGAGTTATGGAAAGCAGCGCAACGTGAATTAGCAACTGGTTTCTACTACCAAATTCCAACGGAAGAAGAGCAATTATTTGGCCCACGCCGTCAAATTCCTCAATATGCTTTCGTTGGACAAGTATTGGAATATGATCCAGAAACACAAATCGCAACGATTCAACAGCGTAATAACTTCAAAGTTGGAGACCACATCGAGTTCTACGGACCAGGAATGCGTCACCACGAAGAAGTGTTAGAACAATTATGGGATGAACATGGTGAAGAAATCGAAGCAGCTCCTCATGCGATGATGATCTGTAAGATGAAAGTGTCTGAGCCCGTGAAACCTTTAGATATGATTCGAAAACGTCGTTAAGACGAATTTTTAACAGAAAGAAGGAATGAAAATGTCATTACCAAATTGCCCTAAATGTGGTTCAGAATACACATATGAAGATGGCGTATTATTAGTTTGTCCAGAATGTGCGTATGAATGGGAACCAGGTTCAGAAGTTGAAGAAGGTCCAGTAGCCATCGATGCAAACGGAAATAAATTACAAGACGGCGATACTGTAACAGTCATTAAAGACTTAAAGGTGAAAGGTGCGCCTAAGGATATTAAGCAAGGAACACGTGTGAAGAATATTCGCATTGTGGAAGGCGATCATAATATCGATTGTAAGATAGATGGCTTCGGCGCAATGAAACTTAAATCTGAGTTTGTTAAAAAGATTTAATGGGAGTCCCGTCCCGTAGGGACTACATTCAAGCCCTTTGGATATCTTCATAATAACGACAACAGCTGTACCGGCGTAAGCCTAGGTCTTACGCCTACCGAGCCTCAAAGATTCTCTAGAAAATAAATTTTCAAGAGAATCTAATTCGCATCGGTTACTGGTCGCTATTGTTGTTATTATAGAATCCAAAGGGCTTTTTCTGTAGTCCCTCGAGGCTCCCTAAATTTATACATACTCATATGAAGTTTCTTGCTTCTCATGAAGGGAAGGGATTCGGCTTTTTTTCGTCCCTCGACTCAGTAAACTTAACCAAACTTAGAGTTAAGTTTTATTGCTTCTCATAAAGAGCAGGTTCGGCTAATAGGTGGAGCCTCAAAGATTCTCTAGAAAATAAATTTTCAAGAGAATCTAATTCGCATCGGTTACTGGTCGCTATTGTTGTTATTATAGAATCCAAAGGGCTTTTTCTGTAGTCCCTCGAGGAACCCAACACTCTTTAAAAGCTCAAATTAAGTTTCTTGCTTCTCAGGAGGGTAAGGGATTCGGCTTTTTTTTCGTCCCTCGACCTAGTGAATTTTACCGAACTTAGAGTTAAGTTTCTTGCTTCTCAGGAGGGGAAGGGATTGGGCTTTTTTTCGTCCCTCGACCTAGTGAATTTTACCGAACTTAGAGTTAAGTTTCTTGCTTCTCAGGAGGAGAAGGGATTGGGCTTTTTTTCGTCCCTCGACTCAGTAAACTTTACCAAACTTAGAGATAAGTTTTATTGCTTCTCATAAAGAGCAAGGCTAAGAGAAAGGATTTTGGAAGAGGGAATCTGTGTAAAATTTTCAAATAGTGAACTGTAAATAAAATTTAATAAATAAGGATTATATGCATGAGAATCGTTTTCTTATGCATTTTTTATTAGGGAAATGGGTCTGCGTTCTTGAAATTTAATTTTCGCTGTGTTACATTCAAAGCAAGGAGTAGAAAACGCTTTTGTGTAGGCGTTTCTGTGACTTTTATCACAAAATTCGTTTAGGAGAAATGGCAGTTTTGGAACAGTATCATACAGGTACCATTCGATTGATGGGAACCGTCATCGAATTGAAAATTGCGCATCCAGAGGGCGAGCGTTTAGTAAATGAAGTCTTCGAGCAATTGAAGCGATATGAACATCGCTTTAGCGCGAATGACCCAACTTCAGAGCTAATGGCTGTGAACTTGGCAGCGGGGAAACATGCAGTTCGTGTTCATTCAGAAATTTTTCATCTTGTAAAAATAGGTCTGGAGAATAGTTTAGCTGCGGGAAGTCGGATGAATATCTTGATTGGCCCAGTTGTTCAAACATGGCGCGTAGGCTTTAGTGATGCACGAGTACCAACGGATGAAGAAATTAAAGCCAAACTGCAACTGACCGATGCAACGAAAGTCGAACTGAATGAAGACAGCCAGACGATTTTTCTGTTGGAAGAAGGAATGCGAATCGACCTTGGTTGTATTGCCAAAGGGTATATTGCCGACTTGGTGATGCAACAGCTAAAAGAGCTTGGAGTGACCTCTGCGCTTATTAATCTAGGTGGGAATGTTCTTACGCTAGGACCAGCTGTTCATCATGAAGATGGGAATTGGTGGATTGGGATTCAAAACCCGAAACTCCTGCGTGGAGAAAATGTGGCGCTTCTTCCGATTCAAGATGAGTCGATTGTGACATCAGGTGTCTATGAACGGGTGCTCGAAGTGGA
>CAUTST010000008.1:0-44836 GCA_963540995.1 uncultured Streptococcus sp. | reverse complement strand
GAAATACCATCATATTTTGGACCCTCATACGGGATATCCAGCTGAAACAGACGTTGCGAGTCTGACGATTGTATCGAAACAATCCGTGGACTGTGAGATATGGACGACTAGACTCTTTGGGAAAAAAGCACACGAAATCTTATTCGAAGTGGAACAACACCCTAATATCGAAGCAGTGTTGATTTTGGAAGATGATCGTATCTTCTATACATCAGGACTCGCTTCAAAGATTCAATTACTCGAAAGGAAGTACTCAAATGGTTAAATTAATCGGTTTAGTCGGAACAAACTCTAAAAAATCAACAAACCGTCAACTATTACAATACATTCAAAAACATTTTTCAGAACAGGCGGAGGTAGAACTTGTCGAAATTAAAGACATTCCAATGTTCAATAAACCAACTCCAAAAGTAGTGCCACAAGAAGCACAAGCAATTGCAGATAAAATCGCTGCAGCAGATGGAGTAATCATTAGTACACCAGAATATGACCACTCATGCCCAGCTGTATTAATGAATGCTTTAGCATGGTTATCTTATGGTATCTATCCATTATTAAACAAACCTGTCATGATTACAGGAGCATCTTACGGAACATTAGGTTCTTCACGTGCGCAAAGTCAATTACGTCAAATCTTAGACGCACCAGAAATTAAAGCACGCGTTTTACCTGGTGATGAATTCTTATTAGGTCACGCCTTACAAGCATTTGACGAAGAAGGCAACTTAAAAGATGCAGCAACTGTTGAAAAATTAGAAAAGATTTTCGCAGATTACTTATTATTCATTGAAATTACAGGACAATTAGTTCGTGCAAACGAAGCTCGTGAAAAAGAAGCGAAAAACTTCTCATGGGACAGTTCTAAAAAATAAGGAGTGACAGTAGAAAATGAAAATTATTGGTATCGTAGGATCAAATGCGGAATTTTCGCATAACCGTTTATTATTACAATTTATCGAAAAGAAATTCAGTGACTTATTCGAGTTTGAAATCTTAGAAATTAAAGATATTCCAATGTTCAACCAAGACGAAGATCAATCTAAGAGCTTCCCTGTACAATACATGTACAACAAATTAATTCGTGCAGATGGTGTGATTATCGCAACACCTGAACACAACCACACAATTCCAGCTGCGTTGAAGAGCACACTAGAATGGATGTCATTCAACTTACACCCATTCGAAAACAAACCAGTCATGATCATGGGAGCTTCTCACTATGACCAAGGTACTTCACGTGCGCAAGTGCATTTACGTAAAATCTTGGATGCTCCAGGGGTAAACGCATATGTATTACCAGGGAATGAATTCCTATTAGGAAAAGCAAAAGAAGCATTTGACCAAGAAGGAAACATTAAGAGCGAAGGAACTGTAGCGTTCTTACGTTCATGCTTAGAAAACTTCGTAAAATATGTGGAGGTTGTGAAAGTGTTACGTAAACCATTGCCAACACCGCCAGAAGATTTAGACTGCACAAACCCAATTGCGACAACTGTTCAAGGGGTAGACCCAGATGATCCAGAATGGGTTGAAAAAGCAAGTGAAATCGTTGGCGCAGCTCAAGGAAACGACTATGTTCGCCTAGACCACGGTTTATTAACGGTTGACCAAATCGATATGTTCTTAAAGGCTTTACCATTTGAAGTAACATATGCCGATGACAACAACCAATTCTTGTACTATAACTTCAACAAACCGGCAAACAAAATGTTGGCTCCACGTGTGCCAGCTCAATCTGGTAACCGTTTAGGAACTGTTCACCCACCACGTACATTCAAAAATGTGGAATACCTCATTGCGAACTTACGTGCAGGAAACGTGGATTACTTCCGTACAATTGTTCCAAACACTCCACCAGAAATCATCAACGTACACAACTACCAAGCAATGTACTATCCTGATGGTTCTTACGCTGGAATTAACGAAATCGTATTTGACTTCAAACCATGGTTAGATTGGTACTTACAAACAACTGGCCAACGTTTAGTAAGCGCAAATGGTGCTGCTCCAGTAGCGGATGCAACAAGTGGCGCTTCAAATAGCGGACACTCTTCGCCTGCTCCAGCAGCAGATGCTACAAGTGGTGCTTCAGATAGCGGACACTCAGCTCCTGCTCAAGCACAAGCAGTTGACGCAACAAGCGGTGCTTCAGAACACTAAAATGTAAGAAGAGAAAGCTAGGCAGATTTTGCCTAGCTTTTTTGCGTGTTCATAGACAAAACAAAGCTTTGTTCACGCTTAAGAAACAACTGGAAACTATTTTCTTAAAATTAACAAAATTGTAATGTTCCTAGTATCCAAGTGTAGTGGTTTTGAGATATAATGAATAAGAATTTAAGGAATGGAGAAAGACAGTGGGGACTATGAATTATCAAACAACACCTTCTCAAGCACCAACGCACCCACACCCTCCCAAGCAAACAGAGAAAAAACGGAGTGCGGCATTTGATGGCTTGAAAGGCTTTTTTATACTAGCAATTATTACATATTATTATTTCCAACATTTATTACCGGGCGGATTTTTAGCCGTTAACGGATTTTTAGTGGTCGGTGGCTATTTGACATTCCGGCATAATATCAAAACATTCGCGGAAGATTATAAGGAGCGTTTCCCAGTGAAAAGCTTGAAGAGAATGTTCTTCCCGATGCTCTTTATGATTGTTGTGACGGTCGCGTTTTTATTCGTGGCAGCACCGCAATTACTATCCAATATCCGAGGAATGGCGCTTTCGGCATTATTCTTCGTCAATAATGATTATCAGATTTTCTCTCAACAATCATACTTCGTGCAATCGGCTAACCCGAGTCCGTTTGTGCATCTCTGGTATGTATCCCTTTATGTGCAACTTTTAATCGTAGGATATCTCCTTCGAAAACTGATGAAGAAACTTAACTTCCTCAGAATGCAGGAGTTTGCCTTGCTTGCGTTCTTAACGCTTGCTTCAGCAGCAGGGATGGCAGCACTCTATTGGTTTGAACAAGATCCTTCTCACGTATACTACTTAGTATCAACGCGTTTATTCTCGTTCACGTTTGGAGCGCTCTTAAGTTACATTCACGAAGGGAAATTGCTCCTGCCAGCTCGTGAGTCAGGTTCGATTCTTCCAAATGTGTTGAGCATCCTCTGTTTAGGGGCATTAGGATGGATGTTTACAACCTTCAATGGAACGCAAGCAGAAGTTTATTACATGATGATGTTTATTTCATCGTTTGTGATGATGCTTCTGTTATCTTGCTCGATTCGTGAAGGGGTAGGGATTCATTACATCTTCAGTTTTAAAGGATTTACATTCTTTGGAAAGAGAAGTTTCTCATACTACTTATGGTTTTATCCAATTCATCTCATCGCTCCAACATTCTTACGTGGAATTGATGAGCAGTGGCTGTCTGTTGGGATTCAATTTGTATTGATTTTCGTGATGGCAGAAATCACGTATCAACTCTTTGAAAAAGAACGAATTCTTCTTCCGATTGGACAAGCGCATAGTCCGTATAATTTAACGGCCTATGGGAAATCGAACCTTCCAAAAGGAATCAAGCAGTTCGGCCTCGTGTTCTCATTGATGTATCTAATCTGTGTAGGACTTGCGGGTATTGGATTTGCACAAGAGAAGAATCAAAACTCAGCCGTTCAAGAAGTTGAGGAGAAAATTCGTCAAAACCAAGCGCTCTTACAAGAGACAACCGCCGAACCAACAACGGAAGGGACAACGACGATTAGTAATGAAATGAAAGCAAATGTGGAACAAGAAGTGAAGCAAACGCCGATTACCTTTGTCGGAGACTCCGTGTTACTAGCCTCAGCGAATAAACTTCGCGAGGTTTTCCCGAACGCCTATGTGGACGGAGAAGTCGGACGTCAGTTGTATTACAGTACACCAATCGTTCAAAAGTTGGCGCAACAAGGTCGACTTTCTCAAACGGTGGTATTTGTACTAGGGTCTAATGGAGCCTTTGCGGCATCGCAAATTGATTCTCTGATTCAAGCGGCCGGTAACCGTGAAATCTTCTTAGTGACGGCCGGTTATGAAATTAAATGGGCTAAAGAAGTAAATGAGCAGTTAAATGCAGCTGCAGAACGTTATCCAAATGTTCATTTAATCGACTGGGGAACTTACGCCAAAGGGCATACAAAAGAATGGCTCTTTGAGGACGAGATTCATCCAAACGATACAGGGGCGGCGGAATTAGCGAACCTCATCTTACAAGAAATGGTGAAATTAAAAATCCAATAAACGTTGAGACGACTCGGTTTTTGAGTCGTCTTTTTTATTTTTAAAAATATTTTTGAAAACGCTATTGACATTTGAGTGTACTAAGCGCATAATACAGTTGAAGATAAGTGTATTAACCGGTTAATACACCAAAAAGGAATCAAAGAAAGGAGTTACTAATGATCGTATTTGATAAAAGAAGTCCGGTCTACGAGCAAATTATCGCCTATTTCAAAGCGGAAATTGCCTCCCACAGAATGGAAGCAGGCCAAGAGATGCCGAGTCGGCGTGAATTTGCGCAAACCATGCAAGTGAATCCCAATACGGTCCAACGTGCCTTTCATGAATTGGAGGTTATGGGGTTGATTACAACTGGAAATAATGTCATGAGTCGTGTGACAGAAGATGTAGAACGGATTGAACAACTAAAAGAAGAAATGTTGGATGAGGCGATTGCTAGTTTTGCCGTAGCGATTAAACCTCTCAATTTAAGTGCTGAAGATGTGATTGAACATCTCAAAAAACAATTGTAGGAAGGAGCGGTACTATGTTAACGGTTCAAAACTTAAGTAAGAGATTTGGAAAGAAACAAGTGTTGAATGACATCTCATTTAACGCAAAAAAAGGAGAAGTGACGGCTCTCATTGGGGTCAACGGGATTGGAAAAACAACGATTATGAACTGCATTGCAGGATTGTTGCCATTTGATAAAGGAAAAATCTCCATCGATGAGATGCCTGCACGTAAAGTGTTTGCGGAAAAGGTGAGCTACATTACGGATAGTTCGATTATCTCGCCGGACCAAACAGTGGACGAAGCGATTGATTTTATGCGTACGTTCTATCCAAACTGGAATCGTCAAAAGGAAAGACATTTATTAGACTTCTTCCGTTTGAATTTAAAAGATGAAGTACGCTCGCTCTCGAAAGGGAATGTCGCGAAACTGAATTTGCTTCTAGGGATGGGGTTGGATACAGACTACATCTTGATGGACGAACCATTTTCAGGAATTGATGTGTTTACCCGTGAAGAAATCGCGCGTGTGTTTACGAGCGACCTACTTGATGGGCGAGGTGTTTTGATTACAACGCATGAAATTAATGATATTGAGTATATCGTCGATAAAGCAGTGCTCCTTAACGACGGACGCGTTGTGAAGGAATTCTATCCAGAACAAGTGCGTGAGGAAGAGGGTAAATCAATTGTCGATGTGATGAGGGAGGTATACTTACCATGAAGAAAGTCATCAATTTAACGATTTATAATATCGGCCAGGCGAAAGGATTCATTCTCGTGGTGGCATTGCTTCAAATCTTATTGCAACTAGGATTGAAGGTGAAAACACTTGTGACGACTGGTTTACTAACCGGGCAATTGCGCATTGTGAGTCCTGATATCGTGAAACAAGTCGTTTTGGACCAACTCTCCATTGGACTTCCAGTGTTCTTTGCTGGAACAGCGATTCTGGTCTACGCGGCAGTCATTTGGTCGAAGGAATGGAGTAGCAAAGGGTCTTTCATTTATCGTCTACTCATGCTTCCGGGATCTCGTTTTGGAATCTACTGGGCTAAATTATTAACGATGCTTGTCATCACGTTCTTCTTACAAGCCGTTCAAGTAGTGGGGGTCTTCTTAAACTACTATCTCACAAGTTTCTTTATTCCAGAGTTTTCACAATACCACATCACACCGTGGTCGCTTGTGACAAACTCGATGGCGATGCCGCTTCTAGTGCCGCAGTATGCGGTACAGTTTCTTCTTATTCTTACAATGGGGATAGCACTCATTGTGACGGTTTTCCAACTCGCCATCCTTGTTGTAGGGGTTGAGAAGAAGGGGTACGTTCGTAAGGTAACGTCGGTAGTTCTCTACGTTTTAGTCGTGGTTGTGATATTCACGCTGATTATGCGTACGCAATTTGTGGTTCGTTTAATTGGAAATGAAACGATGGTCTTCTTAATCGGTAGCATGCTCATTTGGATTATTCTAAATATGCTACTGAGCGATTATTTATTAAATCATAAGGTTAGTGTGTAAGGAGGGGTTATCATGAAATCAAGTAAATTTGCAACAGCAGTATTTGCCTTTAGTGGACTGGTGTTTCTAGCAACAGCTGGTCACGCAGTCTATCAAGAAGTGAAGCCTGCTCCGATATCGATTCAATTAACCGATGAAGAGAAAAAATTAGTCGACGGAGCAACATTTGAAATCTCATATGCCACAGATGATTTAACGTCGTCTGGCGGTGCAGCGTATGCCCTTTTAGACGGAAACGTAAAAAGAGTTGGCTTTAGCGATACTGCCTACAGTTTCCAAACGAAAAAGAGATTAGCAGACTTTTCGTTCACTGAACGTCCAAATTATGATAGTTTGGTTGCGTTTAAGGGGTATGACCTTCTATATGGTCTGAGCTATAGCTTTGACAGTGCAACAGATCCAAAAGTGAATGTTAGTATCGTCAATAAAGAAACAGAGAAGATTACTTCTGTTACGATTCCTATTACTAAAGACGTACGCGGTGACAATAATCATATGACAACAGATGTCACATTCTATAGAAAAGGCAATACAGTGTATGGAGTGGTGCCGATGTCTGAGTTTGAAAATAGAGGGTCGAAAGCACCAACCTATTTCTTCGTCACATTCTCTGTGGACTTAGAAACGGGAGCAACCACTCCACCTAAACGAGTGAATTTACCAGAGGAGTTCGCTTCGATTGCGTGGGGCCAAGCTACGAGCTCTCGCGTGTATGACCCACAAGTTCTGCTCTTCAAGAGTATGTATGCAAGAGATGAAAAATTCCGCTTAATGACTTTTGATGCAGAGACGGAGAAGTTTACAGAAATTACACCTGAAAACGGCATGAGCCCGACACATTCAATTCTATACACAGTGGAAGACAAAGCCTATATTGCATTGGCGGATGAAGTGCCTACATTCACTGGGTCAGACACGTATGTGAAAGCAAGCGAGCGCAAAAATAACGAGACAAAATATTATGTGCTAAATGCAGGTTCACAGAAACTAGAAGAAGCCTTTACAACAGAAACAGATGTCTATGCACCACAAGTGTACTTAAATAAAGGCAATCTAGTGATGGTGACTCTTGTCGATGGCACACCAACGCTACGGGTGCAATCGATGCAAACAAAAGAGGTTCTTCTTTCGAAGCCGATAGATGTATACGATGATGTGTTCTTTATCGATACACGTATGTATGGCATGATGCAAATGAAATAAATAAAAGTACTTAAAAAGCGTTCTACCGTTGTGGCAGAACGCTTTTTATGATGCTTGTTTTTCTTCTTTTAGATGTGGGTTCGGAAGGATGTGGTTGACTCCGATGGCGATGACTGCACCAATCAATGTATCGAGAATTCGTTGAATCGCATAGGCGGTATTTTGTCCCGCTTCGACGTTAAAGAAAATAACGAGAAAGGTTGCACAAGAGTTGATGACACCTGTTTTATTGAATCGATTGCAGAATAAAATGATTAAGACGATGCCGATAGGGGCCAGTAGTAAATCAGTATATTCTGGAAACGGAAGAACCGATCTCACGTAGAATAAAAGAATCGCGACAACCCCACCTGTGGTATTTCCGATAAAACGGGAGAGGGCGAATTTGAATGTTTGTTGATGGTCTATTCGCAAACTGAAAATAGCGGACAAGGCAGCTAACATTGGCGAACCACGATGTAAGATTCTAAATAAAACCACGCACAAAAATACAGACACGGCTGTTTTAAAAGTACGAAGTCCGATATGGAATGGATTATTTGAAGATTGTGGCACGCTCTCACCTCTGCTTTTTTAGATATCGCTATTATAATATATGCGCTAAAAAAATGGTAGAGTTATTGAATAGTTAACCTATTAGGTGTATAATTAACTCAAGAGGTGATAAAAATGCATGAAGCGTTTGTATTGATTGTGGTGAATGCCGTTAAGGAACGTTATGTTTCAGAAAAGGCATTTTACACAGAAGAATTAGGAATTAGCGGGCAAAGTTGGACTAGATGGAAGAACGGCGAAAGAGGGTTGAAGGCAGAAAACCTACAAAAAATCTCTCGACTCTTTACAGACTATGAATGGATGCTCGTTAATAAAATCGCACGGAATGCAGAGGTGCTTCCGGAAGTGGCTTCAGATCCTGTTGCAGAGTATTTACGATTGAAGGTAGAAATTGCCAGCCGTTGGATTCGCCAAGACAATGTCCGTGTAGATTGGAAAACAGCTGCTGTTAGTAAGGGAAAATTTAAGGAAAATGTCACTATTTTACGTGTAGCGACGACTTATGGCCACTGGAGTTATCAAGATATTATCGAGATTCGAGTGGTAGGAATTACACATAAACAAATCGGAACGAAGAAACAGGCACTTCTTGAATGGATGCATGATAAAAAAGCACAACAAAAGTATTTAGAGTACAGTAAAAATGCATTTGTTCCAGAAGAGGATACAAATGAGTAGAAGGCCTTGGAAAAATCGAGTTTATAAATGGAATACTCTCTTGTAAGACAAGGGGGTATCCATTTTTTTATAGGCCATTTTATGATAAAATTGAAAAGATAAAGAAAGTGGTGAAACTGTGGCGAAAAGAAAGAAAAGAAAAAATAAAATCGTCTTTCATCTTGTTGAATGGTTCAAGTCATTATCGAAATTGACGGGACTTCTGATCATAGCTGTAGCAAGCGTTCTTTTGGCCGGGACCATCACGTGGTTGTCTGAACATAAAACCCAGCCTCAAGAAATACATGTGGAGCAAGATGAGTTTTTAAAAGTACTCATCCCTGCAGCGCAACAAGCTTATAAAGACTATGGTGTGTTGCCAAGCGTGAGTTTAGCGCAAGCGATTCTCGAATCAAATTGGGGAGAGAGTTTATTAGCAAGTAAATATTATAATTTATATGGCGTAAAAGCGTCGGCTGACGAACCAAACGTCGTCCTAGAAACAGCAGAATTCGTGAACGATACATGGATTACGATTAACGGAAGATTCCGTGTCTATGAAAGTTGGGCGGAATCGGTTGAAGCACATGCTAGGTTATTAGCGTATGGCGTGGATTGGGACCCAACACTTTATCACAAGGTGCTTGGAGCTCGAAACTACAAACAAGCCGCACAAGCCTTGCAAGACGCAGGATATGCGACCGACCCAACCTATGCACAAAAACTCATTCAAATGATTGAGGAACATGAATTATACAAATACGATCAATTACCAACAGAAGAAACAACCGTGTCTGTACGAAAGAGTTCGTAAGGCGCATGTTTTAGAAAAGGAGAGGATAGTTAATGAGTCAGTTATTACCAGGAGCCATTATCGGAATTATCGGTGGAGATGAACAAGTGTCATCCATTGCACGTGAGGCAAGAAAAATGGGGTATGTTGTGTACTGCTACCATCAATCAAACGAAGCGGCGATTTCGATGGCTGAATATGAAATTGTCTCTTCTTACACAGACCGCGAGGCGTTATTAGACTTTGCTGAAAAAGTAGACACCGTTTTACTATTAACAAACATAGTGCCAGTAGAGGTGCTATACGAAATTAGCAGCAAAACTCGCTACTATCAGTCGTTTGAACTAGCGGAGATTTCGCAAAACCGTACTGTTGAAAAATTATTCTTAGATACGCATGCGATTAACTTAGCACCCTATAGTTTAGTGACAACTGTTGGTGAATTACCATCGATTGTACAAAGCATCGGTCTTCCAGCTTACTTAGAAAGCAATCTTGTGAAGAATCGTCAGGAAGAAAAACTAGAGCTCTACGATGAAGACTTCGAAGAGCGCGTTCTCGAAAAGCTTGAAGAAGGTCCATGCATGTTAACAGCCTTCGTTCCAGCGCAACGTCATTTCACGGTGACAGTCGTGCGTGATTATGAAGACCGCGTAACGATCCTTCCGATTTCAGAAGATGTGTATATTACTGGGAAATTAAAATACAGTATTGTCTCTCGTCGCCTAAATCCAGAATGGGTGCAAGAATTGAAACGCATTGCCTTTAAAGTGATGGATCATTTATCTGGAACAACCATTTTATCAATTCAAGTGAAGATGGGAAATAATGGCATTTTCTATGTGGATGGAATCAACCAATTGCCACTCGTACAACAACAATTCAGCAGTGCCTTCTTAGGTCATAGCCTGTCTGAAATTCTTGTGCGTATAGCAACAGGATTACCAATTGAATACAAAGACATTAAAGAAGAAATGATCATCGTGCCAATCTATGAAACGATGATGGAAAAAGCAAGTTTATTAACGTTATTGAAACCACAATGGGACTTCGAATTCTTCCAATTAACACCAAAACGTCCGTTGGATGTGCTGGGTGTCATCAGACTTCGCGGAGCTTCCAGTGTGGAATTACTCAAAGAAATTGAAGTAACAGATTTATTTTTCAACGTTCAATAACCTTTATGAAAGGACAGAGTTGTGAAAAATTCGAGCGAATTAATTAAGGGAATGAACCCTCGCCAAAAAGAAGCGGTCATGCATACGCAAGGGCCACTGTTAGTCATGGCTGGTGCAGGTAGTGGGAAGACACGTGTGTTAACCCACCGCATGGCCTATATTTTGGCAGAAGAAGCGGTACAACCGTGGAATATTTTAGCGATTACGTTTACGAATAAAGCCGCCAATGAGATGAAAGAGCGTGTGGCTGCCCTTGTTGGAGAACAGGCCAAAGACATGTGGGTCTCAACCTTCCACTCAATGTGCGTTCGTATCCTTCGTCGGGACTGTGAGCGTATCGGTTTAGCGAAGTCATTTACGATTATTGATTCAGGAGACCAGCTTTCTGCGATGAAACGAATCATGCAAAAACTGGATATCGATACGGATCGTTATGAGCCGCGTGGGGTTATCGCAAGCATCAGCAATGCGAAAAATAATTTCGAAGACGCTGAAACATTTGCGAAGAATCATTTGGACTATGTCAGCCAAATTACCGCGAAATGTTATAAAGAATATCAAGCAGAAATGCGCAAAAATATGACAGTAGACTTCGACGATTTAATCATGTTGACCGTTAAATTATTCCAAGAACATCAAGATGTGTTGGATTACTACCAACAAAAATTCCACTATATCCACGTGGATGAGTATCAAGATACAAACCACGCGCAATACTTATTGGTGAAACTCCTTGCAGATAAATTTAAGAATATCTGCGTGGTAGGGGATGCCGACCAAAGTATTTACGGGTGGCGTGGAGCCGATATGGAGAACATCTTGTCGTTTGAACAAGATTATCCGGATGCAAAAGTAGTCTTACTCGAACAAAATTATCGTTCAACAAAGACCATCTTAAAAGCAGCAAACCAAGTCATCGAAAATAACGTGAATCGTAAACCAAAAGAATTGTGGACAGACAATGAAACTGGTGAAAAAATCACGTACTACTGCGGACATACGGGGTATGATGAATCTCGTTATGTGATCAGTACCATTCAAAAAATGGTGAATTTTGATGGGTATGACTATAGCGATTTTGCGGTGCTTTACAGAAGTAATGCGCAGTCACGTGCCCTCGAAGCAGACCTATTAAAGGCAAATATGCCATTCAAGATGGTCGGAGGCCAACGCTTCTATGAACGCTTGGAAATCAAAGACCTTCTTGCTTACTTACGACTCTTAGTGAACCCAACGGATGACTTTAGTTTCAGACGTGTGGTGAATGCGCCAAAACGCGGAATCGGAGATAAGAGTATTGACAAACTGGCGCTCTTTGCCGAAATGCATAGCTTCTCCCTTTTAGAAGCGGCTGGAAGTCCATTAAACGGCATCTCTGGAAAAGCAGGAAAAGGATTAGCCGATTTTGCACAACTGATTGCTGATTTAACGAAGATGCAAGAGTTCGTGACATTAACGGAATTAATCGAAGAAGTCATGACAAAATCAGGCTATATCGCTTCGTTAGAACAAGCGCATACCATGGAAGCCGATGCACGTATCGATAACATGCGCGAGTTCCTATCGGTAGCCAAAGAGTTCGAGGACCAAAGGCTCGATACAGAGATGGAAGAATCACCGCTAGTCCAATTCTTAACGGACTTGTCACTCGTGACAGATATGGAAAGCGAAGAAGATACGAGCACTTCTCAAATTACATTAATGACCTTGCACGCGGCAAAAGGGCTTGAGTTCCCGGTTGTTTTCCTTGTCGGAATGGAAGATGGGATTTTCCCATCAGGACGTTCGCTGCAAGATGGTGACGAAGAAGAGGAACGTCGCTTGGCGTATGTAGGGATTACGCGTGCCGAGAAGAAACTCTTTATGACCCGTGCGTACTCACGACTTCTTTATGGGAAGACACAAAACTATCGTGAGTCACGATTTATTGAAGAAATCGATGATCGTTTATTAGAAAAAGAAGGCGAAACGGTGAGTGATTCGTATTACTCAAGTAGTTTCTATACGAATAACCAGTCGTCATCTTATGGTAGTCGTAGTCAAACCGCTTCTTTCGGAACGCGTAGTCAGACACAATCATCCGCGTCAACAAGTGGTGGAGGATTATTCGACCGCTATCGAACGACCAGCCAATCGTCAACTGGCGGTGGTTATTTACAAAAGAAACAAACGACACCAGCGCGTATTCAACGTGCAGACAAACCACAAGTAAGTTCATCTGGAGCAGATGGATGGACTGTGGGTATGAAAGTATCACATAAAAAATGGGGAACAGGAACCGTTGTCCGCATTACTGGTGAAGGAGACCGTCAAGAGTTAGATGTGGCCTTTGCAGGAATGGGGATTAAACGACTCCTTGCAAGTTTTGCCCCAATCGAAAAGATCGAAGAATAGAGGATGAAGATGAGTACAACGATTCAACAAAGAATTGAAGAGCTAAAAGAACAATTAAATCGTTGGAGTCATGAGTATTATGTGGAAGATAAGCCGACTGCAACGGATGCAGAGTACGATAAGGCTTATCATGAACTAGTGGCGCTGGAGGCTGAACATCCAGAATTCGTGACAGCTGATTCTCCTACGCAACGTGTGGGTGGAGAAGTGCTCGACCAGTTCCAAAAGGTGACACATACCAATCCAATGCTGAGTCTTTCAAATGCCTTTTCGAAAGAAGACTTGGAAGAGTTCGATGCGCGTCTTCGTAAATTGACGAACCGTGCGATTGAATATGTATGTGAATTGAAAATCGACGGACTCTCAATCGCGTTGACGTATCAAGACGGACAGCTTGTACTCGGAGCGACCAGAGGAGATGGAACGACTGGGGAAGACGTAACGAGTAATGTCCGCACGATTAAATCTGTGCCGCTTTCTCTAAAAGAACCTTGGAATATCGAAGTGCGCGGGGAATGTTATATGCCAAAGAAAGCATTCGTAGCATTAAACCAGTCGCGTGAAGAAGAAGGACTTGAAGTCTTTGCAAACCCAAGAAATGCAGCGGCAGGAAGTCTTAGACAGCTCGATCCAAAGATTGCAGCAAAGAGAAACTTATCAGTCTTTCTTTACAATAGTCCAAGTGTGGAAGAACTAGGTGTTTCAACCCAAGAAGAGCTATTAGAGAAAATGGCAGAGATTGGATTTGTGACAAATCCGGAGCGCTTAAAATGCCAAACGATTGATGAAGTGTGGAATTACATCGAGACGATTGCAGCAAAACGCCAAGATTTACCATATGAAATTGACGGTATGGTGATTAAGGTGAACGATTTTGCCGCTCAAGAAGAAATTGGCTTTACCGTGAAAGCACCACGTTGGGCGATTGCTTATAAATTCCCAGCGGAAGAAGCGCAAACCGTTGTCCGCGATATCGAGTGGACGGTTGGACGTACGGGGGTTGTAACGCCAACTGCGGTGATGGATCCAGTTCTTCTGGCAGGAACGACGGTACGCCGTGCGAGCCTGCATAATATTGACTTGATTAAGGAGCGCGACATCCGCCTAGAAGACACCGTTGTGATTCATAAGGCAGGGGATATTATTCCTGAAGTCACTCGTGTGATTTTAGAAAAACGTCCGACAACGAGCCAGCCTTACGTTTTCCCAACGACTTGTCCGGCCTGCCATGAAAAATTAGAGCATTTGGAAGAAGAGGTAGCGATTCGCTGTTTGAATCCAAAATGCCCTGCTCAATTAACAGAAGGGCTGAGCCACTTTGTTTCACGAAATGCGATGAATATGAGTGGAATTGGGCCGCGTGTCATCAAGCAACTCTTTGAAGAAAGCCTTGTTCTCGATGTGGCAGATTTATATCAGTTAACACTCGACCAGCTATTAGCTTTAGATAAAATTCAACAAAAGAGTGCAGAAAATATCCTTGAAGCAATCGAGAAGAGTAAAGAAAACTCACTCGAACGCCTCCTTACAGGGCTGGGAATCCGTCATGTCGGAACGAAAGCGGCTAAAGAATTAGCGCAACATTTTAAAACGATGACGGCTTTGAAAGAAGCAAGCATTGAACAATTGTTGGAAATTGATGGTTTAGGTGCTATTATTGCTTATAGTGTAAAAACTTATTTTGAACAACCCTCTGTTCAAGAATTAATTCAAGAATTGCAAGATAGAGGCGTGAATATGACCTATCTTGGAGTGACAAAAGACGATTCTATGGCTTCAGGACACGTCCTAAGTGGTAAGACCGTCGTATTAACAGGGACTTTAGAAAAATTAACAAGACAAGATGCAAAAGAAAAACTCGAATCACTTGGAGCGAAAGTAACCGGATCTGTTTCGAAGAAGACGGATGTGGTGATTGCGGGGCATTCAGCTGGAAGTAAATTAACGAAAGCAAATGACCTCGGAATTGAAGTGTGGAGCGAGCAACAATTCCTCGATTCTCTTGCATAGAAAGGATGTCACATGAGAAAAACATTACGATTAGGGTTACTTGGTTTAGCAAGTGTTGTATCGTTAGCTGCCTGTGCAGATGTTACAACAGCAAATCAACAAAGTAACAATACGAATAAAGATGCAAATACAAAAGTAGTACAATCAACAACAAATCAATTATCGAGTAATTTTTATCGCGCGCTTATTACAGATGGAAAGTATGAAGTGAGCCAAAACCGTGGAGCAACTTTAAGCTTAAATACTGGATTTAACTTAAAGAACTTTGAGATAGGGTTGATTAACCTTTCAAAAAACGTGTTCCCAACGAACCAATACTTCTTTAGAGAAGGGCAAATCATCGATGCGGAAACAACGGCTAAATGGATTGCGCGTAAGAGTGATAATAATCCAGAGGGGTTAAATCCGGCTGATAATGGAGATACGTCTCCTACAGGCCGTGAGCCAATGTACTTAGCACAAATCCTTGAACAAAACTACATGATTCAAACGGAAAACAGCTTTGAGTTAGGTGGAATTAGCATCGGGCTTGCGATGAACAGTGTGGATTACTACACGAACGATGGTAAAGATGCGGAAACTGAGATTTCAGATGAAGTGTTGATTGCCAGAGCAAAAGAAATTGCAAATACGATTTTAACGCGTTTACGTCAAAACGATGCGTTGAAGGCTGTACCAATCGTCTTTGGAGTGTTCCGCCAAACGTCTAAAGATGATATTGGCGGAGGGGTATACATTCTTGAAGCCACTTCAGTAGAGGGGACAGAAATTACAAACTGGTCAAACGTGAACCAAAAAGTAGTGGTCCTTCCTTTAGTGAACGAATCTGCGACAGAGGAGTCTACTGCATTTGAAAACTTCAGAACAGAAGTCCAAAACTTCTTCCCAAACCTGTCAGGGGTAACGGCTCGTGTGATGTATCAGGATAATGCTGCGACGAAAATGGTTGTGAATATCATGACGCAATTCTATGGTGAGTCTGAAATTATTGCCCTAGCACAGCATGTAACAGACGTTGCGAATAAATACTTGCCAAAGACAATACCAGTCGAAGTTCGCATTAGTTCGATTAATGGAGTGGAAGCATTCTTATTACAAGATATATCACAAGGCGTCTTCACATACCATATCTTTGATTAACATTGACGGAGGCGCAAGTGCCTTTTAAAATAGAAAAGTAATGATTTTGAAAGCGAGGAAAAAACATGGCCATTGAGGAAAAAGAAGTTAGACACGTTGCCAAACTTGCAAAGCTAACTTTTGCCGACAATGAAATCCTTCATTTTACAGAACAAATGAGCGATATCATTGATATGGTGGAACAATTAAACGAAGTAGATACAACGGGTGTGCCTGTCACAACTCACGGATATCCATTAGTGAATGTAATGCGTGAAGATGTGGCTGAAAAAGGAACAGACCGTGACTTGTTAATGCGTAATGTGAAAACAAGCGAAGATGGATTTATTCAAGTGCCTGCAATTATGGGTGAAAACGAGGAGGGTGAAGCATGAGTATTATCGAAAACAAAACATTAGTTGAGCTTCACGAAGGTCTTCGCAATAAAGAATTCACTTCTGTTGAATTAACAAAAGAAACATTCGAACGTATCCACGCTTTAGAACCTAAAGTAGAAGCGTTCGTAACATTAAATGAAGAAGAAGCGTTGCAACAAGCTTCCGCTGCTGACGAAAAAGGCTACGGTGAAGAGGTTTCTCTTCAAGGTCTTCCAATCGGGATTAAAGACAACATCGTAACGCGCGACCTTTTAACAACTGCTTCAAGCCGTATGTTAGAAGACTTCAATCCTATTTACGATGCGCACGTAATGGAATTATTAAAAGCAGAAGGTGCGGTAAACGTTGGGAAACTCAACATGGACGAATTTGCCATGGGTGGTTCTACAGAAACTTCTTACTTCAAGAAAACAAAAAATCCTTGGGACTTAACAAAAGTACCTGGTGGATCTTCAGGTGGTTCTGCCGCAGCGGTTGCTTCAGGCGAAGTACTAGCCTCTCTTGGTTCTGATACTGGTGGTTCTATCCGCCAACCTGCAAGTTTCACAGGAGTTGTTGGGATGAAACCAACATATGGCCGTATTTCTCGTTACGGTTTGATTGCCTTTGCGTCAAGCTTAGACCAAATCGGACCATTTACACGTACTGTTCAAGATAACGCCTTAGTATTAAGTGCGATTTCTGGATATGACCACCGCGATTCAACAAGTGTGCCACAAGAAGTACCTGCTTACCATAAAGGATTAACAGGCGACGTTAAGGGCATGCGTATTGCGTTACCAAAAGAATATTTTGGAGAAGGTGTGGACGCACAAGTTCAAGCAGCCGTTCTTAAAGCGGCTGACCAATACCGTGCAATGGGTGCTATCGTTGAAGAAGTGAGCCTTCCTCACTCTAAATACGGTATTCCAGCATACTATATCATTGCTTCATCTGAAGCCTCTTCGAACTTACAACGTTTTGACGGAATCCGTTATGGTCACCGTTCTACAGATGCAGAAACATTAGAAGATTTATACGTGAAGAGCCGTTCTGAAGGTTTCGGTATGGAAGTAAAACGTCGTATCATGCTTGGAACATTCAGTTTAAGTTCTGGTTACTACGATGCTTACTTCAAGAAAGCTGGTCAAGTACGTACATTAATCAAACAAGACTTTGCAAAAGTATTTGAAAACTATGATTTAATCTTAGGACCTGTAACGACTTCTGCTGCGTTTGGATTAGGCGAACACAGTGACGACCCAATCGGAATGTACATGGCGGACTTATTAACAGTTCCTGTAAACTTAGCTGGACTACCAGCGATTTCAGTTCCTGCTGGCTTCACTAGCGAAGGCCTACCAGTCGGAATTCAATTAATCGGAAATTACTTCCAAGAAAAAACAATTTACCAAGCAGCGTATGCATTTGAACAAGCAAATGATTACTACTTACGCCGCCCACAATTATAAGGAGGAACAATGACATGAACTTTGAAACAATTATTGGTTTAGAGTGCCACGTTGAATTAAAAACTGATTCAAAAATGTTCTCTCCATCACCAGCGCATTTCGGTGCGGAACCAAATACAAATACGAACGTGATTGACTGGGGATATCCAGGGGTTCTTCCTGTTGTCAATAAACGCGCGTTAGAATTCGGAATGCGTGCAGCTCTTGCGTTGAACTGTACTATTTCTCAAGATACAAAATTCGACCGTAAAAACTATTTCTACCCTGATAATCCAAAAGCGTACCAAATCTCTCAATTCGATTACCCAATCGGTCATGATGGCTGGATTGATATCGAAGTAGCAGGGCAAACAAAACGCATTCGTATTGAACGTGTTCACCTTGAAGAAGATGCGGGTAAAAATACGCACGGAACGGACGGATTCTCTTATGTGGACTTAAACCGTCAAGGAACTCCACTGATTGAAATCGTATCGGAAGCGGATATGCGTTCTCCTGAAGAAGCGTATGCGTACCTTGAAGCACTTCGTCAAATCATCATGTTTACAGGTGTTTCTGACGTGAAGATGGAAGAAGGCTCCATGCGTTGTGACGCGAACATTTCAATCCGTCCTTATGGTCAAGAAAAATTCGGGACAAAAACAGAGTTGAAAAACTTAAACTCATTTAACAACGTACGTAAAGGCTTAGCGTTCGAAGAAGTTCGTCAAGCTAACGTCCTACGTAATGGAGGAGAAATCCTACAAGAAACACGCCGTTTTGATGATGCGACTGGTCAAACTATCTTAATGCGTGTCAAAGAAGGTTCAAGTGACTACCGTTATTTCCCAGAACCAGACCTACCAAACTTCCATATCTCAGATGAATGGATTGAAGAAGTGCGTGCTTCGATTCCTGAAATGCCAAGCAAACGTCGTGAACGTTATGTGAGCGAATTTGGCTTACCGGAATATGATGCAATGGTATTAACATTAACAAAAGAAATGTCTGATTTCTTCGATGCGACAGTTGCTGCTGGTGCTGACCCTAAACAAGCTTCAAACTGGTTAATGGGTGACATCTCAGCGCACATGAACAGCAAAAAATTAGAATTGAAAGACTTGAAGTTGACGCCAGAAAGCTTAGCGGAAATGATTCAATTAATCGCTGACGGTACTATTAGTTCGAAATTAGCGAAGAAAGTCTTCTTGCTATTAGCCGAAGAAGGCGGAACTGCAAAAGGCGTTGTTGAAAAACACGGTATGGTTCAATTGAGTGATCCTGCTCAGTTATTACCGATTATTCAAGATGTGTTGGCAAATAATGCACAATCTATCGAAGACTTCAAGAATGGTAAAGACCGCGCTGTTGGATTCTTAGTTGGGCAGATTATGAAGCAAACGAAAGGGAAAGCAAACCCTGGCGTTGTCAACCAACTATTACAACAAGAGTTAGCGAAATACTAAAAAATATATATTTGATGGCTACGAATTTTTTCGGATCTTTTTTTGGGGTTCGAATCCTTACGGATTGCTGTTATAAAAACTGTTATGAGGTACCGGTTCGAGCCTAGGGTCTCTCACCTTTAAAGCCTCAAAGAGGGCGTAGGGAAAAATTTCCTTACGCCCTCTAATTCGCATTTAATACGAATTCCCATAACTGTTTTTATAACATCCGTAAGGTTCTCCTCACCAAAAAAATTCCTAAAAATTCTCCGTCATCAAAGACTTTTTTGAATTAGTAACTCTTTTTAAGAGTGGGGATTGCAATGCGGAGTTTGCTTGCCCTTTTGGAATTCAAAGAAAGGTGGATGGAGAAAAAATGAGGTTTGGTGCGTTGTAGTTTGTGTACAAGACAACTACATAAGAAATTGTAAGGCCCGCTACCCAAAAAAATCCGAAAAATTCTCCGCCATCAAAGACTTTTTGGAATTTGCGAACCTTTTTGGTATAGGGGGTGGAGCGCAGAGTTTGCTTGCCCGATAAAAAATCCAGAAAGGGAAAGTATAATTGAGAGGGGGATGGAATGTGAAGTTAACGATTGAGACAGTTTTGAGTCAAGGCGGGGAAACGATGAAGCAGCGGATGCTTGCGGATGCGACGCGTCTTCGTAAGGACTCTGGTTTTGTGCTTAGTTATGTAGAGGATGAGACGAATACGCGTGTTAAAGTCGAAATTGATACGACGGGGGAAGTGCCGCATGTGACCCTTCATCGTCAAGGTGATGCGCGTAGTAGAATGGAATTCAATCAAACAAAGGCTACTAAAGGGATTTATGAATTAGGAGCTGGTCGGCAAATGCATTTTGATATTCAGACAAAACAACTACACGTGGAAGAAACGGAAGAGACCGTGCTAGTGGTTCTAGAATATCAGTTATTCCAACAAAGACAGCTGATTACAAGCTCGCTTGTGACGTTCCATTTACAAACAGGAGAAAATGCATAAAAAATCTCTCTAAAGTAGCACAATATGAAGAATCTGTGCTATACTGTTTAGGATGAACAGGAAAGGAAGTGTAACCATTGGAATTAAAGAAACTCGATGGCATTAATAAAAACGAATTATCAATGGTCGAAGTAGCGCATGCTATTTTAGAAGCTAAGAATGAAGTTTTAGATTTCAACCAATTATTAGTAGAAATTCAAGAATATATGGAATTAACTGACGAAGCGTTAGAATCACGTATGACACGCTTTTATACAGATTTAAATATCGACGGAAGTTTTATCTCACTTGGAGATAACCGTTGGGGCTTACGTGCTTGGTATCCAATCGATTCTATCGATGAAGAAATCGCGACATCAATGGAAGATGAAGAAGTGAAGAAACCTCGTAAGAAACGTAAGAAAGTTAACGCGTTTGGATCTGAAGATGATCTTATCGATTACAATGATGATGATCCTGAAGATGAGGAACTTATTGATGATGAAGATCTTGATAGCGATGACTTAGACGATGATATGGATGTAGATCTTGACGACGATGTGGATGAGGAAGACGAAATCGATGCTTACCGTTCTGATTTAAATGAACTAGGCGCTGATGAAGACTTAGTAGATGAAGCAAGTGTCGAGGAAGATTTAATTATCATCGATGACGAAGATCTAGATAAAGACTTCGACGAAGAAGACGAAGAAGAGTAATCTTTGGAAACTAACAGAAAAATATTGGCACAACTTATGAAAATTTTGTCGTAAGTTGTGCTTTTTTGTGAAGATAGGTGTATAATAGTCCCGATGAGGGTAAATTTGGAGGAAATAATTTGAAAAATAAACTACTTAAAATATTTGATAAGACGTTCTTAAAATTTATCGTCGTTGGAATTATAAATACATTGTTCGGAACGGCTATTATGTTTTTCTGCTTTAATCTGCTACAGATGGACTATTGGTTCTCTTCAGCGATGAACTACTTATGTGGAGGAATTCTTAGTTATTTCCTTAACAAAAAGTACACATTTGAAGTGAAGGAAACTAGTCCTAAAGCCATTATCCGATTCACGATTAATTTGACCGTATGTTATTTATTAGCATATGGAGTTGCGAAACCTTTAGCCTTGTATCTTTTCCAAGGAGCAGGAGAAAAATTACAAGGAAATATCGCGCTCGTGATTGGTATGGGCTTGTACGTATTATTAAATTACGTGGGACAACGTTTTTGGGCGTTCAAACAAGATGAGGCTACAGAGCCAGAAAAAGGAACGGAGGGAAAAAATGAAATCTAGCTTCAAGAAAACAGTAGCTTTCGTTGCGATGATTGCATGGGCAATTTTAGGATTAACTTTAATGCAACCTGTTAACGCGGCTACAGTAACACCAACAATCTCAAACTTAAAAGCAACAGCAAACGGTCAAGAGGTTACATTTTCTTTTGACTGGGATTTAACAGGTAAATCTGTTAAAGAAGGTGACACTTTCACCATAGATGCTCCAGAAGGTGTCAACATCACTGAAATCGCAACACAATCACTACAAGCAAACGGTGCAGAAGTGGCAACTGTTTCGATGACAAATAAAAAGATTACTTTTACATTCAAAAAAGCAATCGAATCAATGAACCAAAACGTTAAAGGTGGATTCTCATATAAAGCGGAATGGGATAACACACCAGGAAATCCTGGCAACAAAACAGCAACTTCAAAAGTAGGTTCTGAATCAGTTGTCATCACACGTCCTGATGGACCTGGCGTATTTGAAACAGTGATTAATAAATACAACCTTACTGGGGACTATACTACAAAAGAATTCAAATTAGATGCTTCAAATAACTACGCTTGGATGAACGTAGGGGATGACTACTACTTAACAAAATGGTTTATCCGCGTAAACGGAGATGGCAAACAACAAGCATTGACAAATCCAGTCGTAACAGACCGTATTCAAGCTCCAGAAGTTGATTTGTCTAAGATTACTTTCAACCCAGCTCCAAATCAAACGGTTCAAGAATTATTCAACGGAACATACTTATTACCATCATTCTCAGTGTCTAGAAATGGACAAGTGATTGCTTCAGGTACTCAAGTTACACAACACGTGAAATTCGATGCTGACGGTAAAGGATTTACATTAAACCTTTCAGACGTAAGCGACACATTCAAAACTGCAAGTGATGAAATGTTCGTTATCGAATACTGGACATTAATTCCTAAGACTACAATTCGTGTAGACAACAACGCTACATTGAAATCTGACGAAATTACAACTCCACAAGAAGATCCAGCATTCTGGAATAACACAGAATTGAATTTCTGGGTAACTGGTGACACAACTGTTACAGTTCAAAAAGAATGGGTTGGAGATAGCGAAGCAGACCGTAAAGAGATCACAGTTCAATTAGTAGCTAATGGTCAAAAATTAGACGGTATGACAAAAACTCTAACAGAAGCTTCTGGTTGGAAAGCGGATTTCACAAACTTACCTGGTATTAAAGATGGTGAGAAAATTGAGTACTCAGTAGAAGAAGTAAATACTCCTGATGGATATACTTCAAAAGTTGAAAAAATTGATGATTCAAACGTCATTAAAGTTGTAAATACTTCAAACAAACCAACTACAACAACGACTGAAGCAACAACGACAACAGAGTCAACAACTGCTTCAACAACAGCAGCTACAACGACTACTGAATCAACGACTGCTTCAACAACAGCATCTACAACGACAACGGAGTCAACGACTGCTTCAACAACAGCTGCTACAACAACAGCTGCTACAACAACAGCTGTAACAACAGAAGGTTCTACAACAGGTAATACAACTACAGTGGTTGCCCCAACTCCTGGAACAACTACAACTACACCAAGCCCTGAATTACCAAACACTGGTTCAATTCGTGATGCTTACTGGGTATTATCAGCAATCTTCGCTACAATTGGTGCAATCGTATTTGTGACTAATAAAAAAGCAGAAGAAAAATAATTTAAAATCTAACTTTTAGACGAGCAGGTTTTCCTGCTCGTTTTTTTGTGCTTCAGTCGGTAAAAATGAACGTTACATTGTGATTGGCGAATATTGTTCGCGAAAATGTAGAAAATACACATTTTATAGTTGATTTTCAAAAATAAAAACAGTAAAATCATAACTATCCTAACAAACGGTTTAAAAATGTACGGTTTTTGACCGGAAATGGTGTTGCATTTATTCTGTCGATTATTTTTAAGGAGGACTTATGAAAACATTAGAAGAACGTATTCTAAAAGATGGCTATGTTTTAGGCGAAAACATCCTTAAAGTCGATTCCTTTCTCACTCACCAAGTGGATTTAAACTTGATGAAAGAGATTGGAAAAGTCTTTGCGGATAAGTTTGCTACTGCGGGTATTACAAAGGTTGTTACGATTGAAGCATCCGGAATTGCTCCAGCACTGTATACAGCGGACGCGCTTGGGGTTCCAATGATTTTCGCGAAGAAATCAAAGAACATCACGATGAATGAAGGCATCCTCACTGCGGAAGTTTATTCATTTACAAAGCAAGTCTCCAATACCGTCTCTATCGCCAGTAAGTATCTTTCTGAAAATGACAAAGTCCTTATCGTCGACGATTTCTTAGCGAACGGACAAGCCGCAAAAGGACTCATCGAGATCGTGGAACAAGCCGGCGCTAAAGTGGAAGCCATCGGAATCGTCATTGAAAAATCATTCCAAGATGGACGTGGGCTCTTAGAAAAAACAGGCATCCCAGTCTTTTCGCTAGCACGCTTAGAACGTTTTGAAAATGGACAGGTCGTATTTAAGGAGGCAGACTTATAATGCAACAACAAGAAAAACACTCAAAAGCGATGGTGCTCGGTCTACAACATTTATTAGCCATGTACTCTGGTTCAATCCTAGTACCAATGATGATTGGGAGAGCTCTTGGATATAACAATGAACAATTAACTTACTTAGTCGCAACGGATATTTTCATGTGTGGGATTGCTACGTTCTTACAACTCCAATTGAACAAATATTTTGGGATTGGTCTTCCAGTCGTATTAGGAGTAGCCTTCCAATCGGTGGCGCCATTAACCATTATTGGGCAAAGTCACGGTAGTGGAGCGATGTTCGGAGCGTTAATCGTATCGGGGATTTTCGTCGTTTTGATTTCCGGCGTCTTCTCGAAACTTGCCCGCTTCTTCCCAGCCATCGTTACGGGGTCCGTCATTACAACCATCGGGCTAACGCTCATTCCGGTTGCCATTGGAAATATGGGGGACAATGTACCTGATCCAACACTAGGCAGCCTTATCTTATCGCTCGTTACCGTTGCGATTATTTTAATCGTAAACATCTTTACAAAAGGTTTCGTAAAATCCATTTCGATTTTAATTGGATTAGTTATTGGCACAACTCTTGCGGCATTTATGGGCTTAGTAGACTTTGCACCAGTAGTCAAGGCACCTTTTGTACACGTTCCAACTGCATTCTACTTTGGAATGCCAACCTTTGAAATTACGTCAATTCTGATGATGTGTATTATTGCGATGGTTTCAATGGTAGAGTCTACTGGGGTGTACTTAGCGCTTTCTGACATTACGAATGATCCAATCGATGAAACACGTCTTCGCAATGGGTACCGTGCGGAAGGGTTAGCCGTGTTACTTGGCGGTGTTTTCAACACATTCCCTTATACTGGTTTCTCTCAAAACGTAGGTTTAGTAAAAATGTCTGGAATTAAAACACGTCTTCCAATTTACTACGCAGCAGGATTCCTTGTATTATTAGGACTCCTTCCAAAATTTGGGGCCTTAGCGCAAATCATCCCTGGACCTGTTATCGGTGGGGCGATGATCGTGATGTTTGGATTCGTATCTCTTCAAGGGATGCAAATGCTTGCTCGCGTCGATTTCGCAAACAATGAACACAATTTCTTAATTGCGGCCGTATCGATTGCAGTCGGCGTCGGCTTTAATAACAGTAATTTATTTAATAGCCTCCCAACTGAAGTTAGAATGTTCTTATCAAACGGTATCGTCATGGCCAGCATCCTAGCCGTTATTTTAAACGCGATTCTCAATCGTAAGAAGAAATAAATAAATTTTGTTATCTCCTTTCAAAGAGAAGGTTCCCCCACCTTCTCTTTTTTCTTATTCTCCCTTAAAGTTTCCTTGTCTCCAGCGAGCTCACCTCCCGAAATTGTTTAAAGTATCCAAGCACTCAAAAAATACGAGAAGCCAACTAAAACCATTGTGGAGCAGTAAAAATAACTAAATTCAGTTGGATTTCAACATAGATGATTTCGGAGAATCTTGCGGATTTTATAATCGCAGTAACGGGAAATTGCATCGAATGTGAATTACGAGAAGTAAGGACTTGTCCTGTACTTCTCGTTTGAAGCTTCGAAGGTGCAAGACCCAGGCTTGCACCGGTGCCCCGTAACAGCGATTATAAAAAGAATCCGCAAGGATTCGTAGGAATCATCTGCACTAATTAACCTCCAGAAAGCCAAACTGAATCCAAGCAACTTCTTTCCGCTCCACAATGTTTTCAGGTGGTTTCACTTCTCGTATTTTTTGCGTAGGTATGGTATACTATGCCTATCTTTAAACAATTTCAAGGAGGCTCTTCCCAACATGGCTGAAGACAAGAAAACATTTTACTTAACCACACCGATTTACTATCCAAGTGGCAACTTACACATTGGTCATGCCTATACAACTGTAGCCAGCGATGCAATGATTCGCTATAAAAAACTACAAGGTTTTGACACTTACTTCTTAACAGGAACAGATGAACACGGACAAAAAATCCAAGAAAAAGCGAAAGAAGCAGGTGTTTCTGAAATTGAATTCGTCGATAAAATTATTTTCGGCATTCAAGACCTTTGGAAAAAGCTAGACATCTCTTACGATGACTTCATTCGTACAACACAACCACGCCATACAAAAGCCGTTCAAAAGATTTTCCAAAAACTAGTGGACAATGGCGACATTTACCTTGGTGAATACGAAGGTTGGTACTCCGTATCAGACGAAGAGTACTTCACTGAGTCTCAATTAGTCGAAGTCTATCGCGATGCGGAAGGAAATATGATTGGTGGGGTTGCACCAAGTGGACACGAAGTAGAGCTTGTTAAGGAAGAATCTTATTTCTTCAGAATGAGCAAATACGCAGACCGCTTATTGCAATACTACGAAGAACACCCAGACTTCATTCAACCAGAATCTCGTAAAAATGAGATGATTAATAACTTCATCAAACCAGGTTTAGAAGACTTAGCTGTTTCACGTACATCATTTGACTGGGGAATTCCAGTGCCAAACGATCCAAAACACGTGGTTTACGTATGGATTGATGCATTATCAAACTACATTACAGCGCTAGGCTATGGTAGTGACGATGAAACATTATTCAACCGCTACTGGCCTGCAGATGTGCATTTTATCGGAAAAGAAATCGTTCGTTTCCACACAATTTACTGGCCAATTATGTTAATGGCATTAGATTTACCATTACCGAAGAAAGTCTTCGCGCACGGCTGGTTATTGATGAAAGACGGTAAAATGTCTAAATCAAAAGGAAACGTCGTAGACCCTAACACATTAATCGAACGCTACGGATTAGATGCACTTCGTTATTACTTATTACGTGAAGTGCCATTCGGTTCTGACGGAATCTTCACTCCAGAATCATTCGTGGAACGTATTAACTATGACTTAGCCAACGACTTAGGGAACTTATTAAACCGTACTGTTGCGATGATTAATAAGTATTTCGATGGAACGATTCCTGCATACACTGCACCGGTTTCCACATTTGACCAAGAATTAGTCGATGCTTCTAAAACGATGATCGTGGAAGTGGAAGAAGCCATGGAACAAATGCAATTCTCAGTGGCTCTTGCTGCAATCTGGAAATTTGTTTCTCGTACGAATAAATATATCGACGAAACAACTCCATGGGCAGCCGTGAAAGACGAAGCACGCCAAGAAGAATTAGCACGCACAATGAACTACTTAGCAGAAAGCTTACGGATCATTGCCGTTGCCTTACAACCATTCTTAACGCAAACTCCAGGAGAAATCTTGGCACAATTAGGAATTACAGATAGTGCGTTAATGGATTACCCTTCATTACACACATTCGGCGTGATTCCTGAAGGAACGAAAGTGGTTGAAAAAGGACAACCAATCTTCCCACGTTTAGACGTTGAAGAAGAAGTAGCTTACATCCAATCAAAAATGGGTGGAGCACCAGTCGAAGAAGAAAACACAGACTGGAATCCAGAAGAAGTGGAACTTTCAAGCGATAAAGAAAGCATCAAATACGACGACTTCGATAAGATTGAATTGAAAGTCGCAGAAGTCATCGAGTGCGGACCAGTGGAAGGGGCAGATAAGTTGCTTCAATTCCGCTTAGACGCCGGAGATGCGGGCGGTCACCGTCAAATCCTTTCTGGTATCGCAGAATGGTATCCAGATCCAAGTATTTTCGTTGGGAAGAAAGTCGTCATCGTGGCGAACTTGAAACCACGTAAAATGCGTGGACAAATCAGCCAAGGAATGATTCTTTCGGCTGAAAAAGATGGCGTCCTACAAGTGGTGTTTGCACCAGAAGGAATGCCAAACGGGTCAACCGTAGCTTAATTGAATAAAACGAGAGCGCGACCCTTCGAATGCGAAGAAAGGCATTTGAAGGGTTGTCTATTTTAAAGGAGTTAACGATATGAAAAAAGGGTTATTAACAGGATTATTACTCTTTGGATTTTTCTTTGGGGCAGGAAACCTTATTTTTCCGCCAACATTAGGATATCAGTCCGCTGAGCAACTTTGGCCAGCAGTAATCGGATTTATCGTTTCTGGGGTGGGTCTAGCAGTTGGTACACTTTTAATCGGAACGGTCATCAATGGTGGGTTTAAGAAAGAGTTGGACGAAAAGATTCATCCAATCTTCTCACTCGCATTTTTAGTCGCATTATACTTATCCATTGGACCTTTCTTTGCGATTCCACGTACAGCAACGGTTTCTTACAACATCGGGGTAGCACCGTTTTTACCCGATTCAAAATCAGGACTACTGATTTACGCAGCGATTTACTTTGCGGTAGCCTTCTACTTGGCGTATAACCGTTCATCGCTGTTATCAAGCATCGGTAAAATTTTAACACCGATTTTTGCAGGGTTAATTTTAGTTTTAGTAGTCGTTGGAGCGTTCAAGTATGGACAAACGACTCCTGAATTAGCTGGGCAAACAAACCTAACCGCATCTACTGCCTTCGGGAATGGGTTTATCGAAGGGTATAACACGCTAGATGCCTTAGCAGCGGTCGCCTTCTCAGTGGTTGCCGTAAACACGCTAAAAGAATTCCATTTCAGCTCTAAGAAAGAGTACGAGAAAACAATCATGAGCGTTGGCGTTGTAACTGCGATTGGATTCAGCGTATTGTATATCGGACTTGCTTTCCTAGGAAATCGCTTCAACGTGGCGAGCGCATTAGCACAAGATGCAGATTTAAACATTGGGTCCTACGTATTAACAATGGCTTCACGCGAGTTATTCGGTACATTCGGACAGGCCTTCTTAGCAGTAATGGTAGTGATTACCTGCTTAACAACAACTGTAGGGTTAATCGTATCTGTTGCGGAATTCTTCGAAGAAAACTTCCCACGCTTCTCTTATAAAGTGTATGCAACAGTAGTAACGTTAATCGGATTTGGAGTAGCGACACTTGGTCTTCAAACCATTATCAAGTTCTCACTTCCAGTATTGATGATTTTATATCCAATTACGGTTGTGATTGCGTTCTTCGTTTTAGTGAACAAGAAAGTAGCGTTCTCTAAGAGAGGGATGCAGTTAACAGTGGCGTTGACAACGATTATTTCAACCGTTTCAAGTTTAGCGTCAGCGTTGAAATTAGAGGGACTAGAAAAAGCATTGGAAATTCTTCCGTTACAAGGGTTGTCGCTTGGATGGATGGGACCGGCTATTCTAGGAATTTTAATCGCGCTCATCTTACCGGACAAGATCAAAGGCGAAGCATTCGACTTCGAAGCATTTCAAACAAAATAAAACAGTACTAGATGATTGCTGCGTATCCTTACGGATATCTTCATAGTAAAGGAGATAACTGTACCGGCAAGAGCCAAGGTCTCTTTGCCTACCGAACTTCAAAGGGCGTCGAGTTGATGAATCAACTGACGCCCTAATTCATTTCGATTACACTCGTTATTTCCATTACTATAGAATCCGTAGGACACTCCGTAATCATCTATTTAGTTTATGCTTTTAATTTTGTGGAACTGCTTTGAACTCTTCAAGAAGGGGACCGAGACAAACAGGAAAGGCGTCCTATACAAAAAGAAACTCCGGCTGGGATTCCAGTCGGAGTTTTTGCATGCTAAAGGGCTTCGATAAAGCGCTCAGAGTGAGTTTGCCACATATCGGAATTGAAACGAGCATTTTCGGGAATGAGAATCATGTGGTAGAGTCGGACCGTGCTTCCGTCTGTGACCTCATAGGAATACTCGTATAAAAATCCGATACGTTTGGCGAAGTCGCAAGAGTCTGTGTGCGTACTTTCTACTTTTAAATAGAGCTCTGAGATTCCCTGCTCAATAAGGTACGGATGTAATAATTGAAAGGCTTCAATTAAAATGTCACGATGCCAATATTCTTCGAGCAGCGCGAAATCCATTAGATGACTTTTGTCTGTGGAGACTTTCATAAAGCCAATTGGCAGGTCGTAATTCTTCATTTCAATCATAAAAAAGTACGGGTCGTTGTCCATTAGGTGTGTATAAAAGTTCTCTGCATTTAAATGAGACGTTGCAGATACCCATGGAAGATTAGACGTTGCTAGAGGGTCCGTTAGCAAAGCCTCTACAATCTCCATGTCAGTTTCTTGAAAGGGCCTTAGAGAGATACGTTGTGATGCTAGTGTAGGTACGTTCATAATCGCTACCCCCTTTCTCTACCTGCATTATAGTTCTAAAAAATAGGAAAGTAAAGAGGAAGAATTGCGTTTACAACAATAATGAAAAGGGTTCCGAAAAAGTATGCAAACGAGGGAAATTTTCCTGATTGTTTGGTAGAATCAGTCAGATCCACGTACCATTTTTTATCGTGACTTTTGTCATGGTGAGTCGTGACGGACGGGCCTACTGAGTGACCTTTGTTTTTGTTAAAGTAGAATCATCAAGAACAACACATGGAGGCAAACATGATTACAGTAGAAAAAATTACAAAGCGTTTTGGAAACAAGACAGCATTAAATCAAATCCAATTTAACGTCGATAAAGGAGAAATCTTCGGGTTCTTAGGGCCAAGTGGGGCAGGGAAAACAACCCTCATCAATATCCTAACCGGCCAACTAAAAGCCGATGAAGGAACGACACAGCTCCTCGGCAAAAACACGAAGGACCTAATCCCTGAAGACCTAGCACGTATCGGACTTGTAGGAGATTCAAGTGGCTACTACGAGAAATTAAGTCTCGAGAAAAACTTAATCGTCTATGCGAAGATTTACGGATTACCAAATAGCCGCGTCGATGAAGTGCTCGAACAAGTTGGACTACTAGAAAGTAAGAAGACAATCGCAGAAAAACTTTCAACAGGGATGCGTCAACGAATGTTTCTAGCAAGAGCACTGCTAAATAGACCAGAGTTACTCTTCCTAGATGAACCAACGAGTGGGCTAGACCCAATGACTTCTAAGAAGATTCACCGCCTATTGGAAGAACTAAAAGCAGCGGGGACAACGATTTTCCTAACGACACACGACATGGTCGAAGCCACAGAGATGTGTGATCGTATTTCCCTACTAAACCAAGGGGACTTAGTGGAAATCGGAACACCACGAGACATTATTCAAAAATATAACAAAGAAAAACGAGTGAAAGTGACATTTGCTGACCACAGCGTAAAAGTGATGGCTTTTGAAGACTTAAAAGACCAAGACATGACGCAAGTGGAGCTCATTCACTCAATGGAACCAACGTTAGAAGACATCTTTATTCAATTGACAGGAGAGAAATTAAATGATTAAAAGAATTAGCGCCTTAATTTGGCTACGTACACAAATGATTTTAAGCAATGGAGCAATGTTATTCCAAATCGTATTCCCATACGGAATGTTACTCGCATACGACCATTTCATGAACAAAGATGGCAACCCACAAACAGCCGTACAAATCCTATTCATGATGATTCCGCTAGCGCTTAGCTTGTCTGTCGGAAATATGATTACCATTATGCTTGCAGAAGAAAAAGAAAAGAAAAACTTGAAGACACTCTTCTTGAGCGGCATTCACTCAGTAGAATACTTAATCTCAATCTTATTCTATCCAGTCGTGTTAGCAGTGATTACGATTGTGAGCTTCCCAATGATTGTTAAAGCGGATCTTTCAGGTCATTGGATGGAATATGGTGCCATCGTCGCGAGTGTGGCCATCTGTGTGATTTTACTCAACTTATTAGTGGGTGCGTTGACAGATACGCAAGCAAAAGCGCAAGTAAATGGCGTGATTCCGATGATGTTGATTGCGTTCTTACCGATGTTCTCAATGTTGAGCGATGCGGTATCAAAAGTGACACACTATACATTCATGGGGAACTTTGTGGATTTCTTTACCAAAAACGATTTCGCCTTAACTGCTCAAAGCTTCATCGTCCCTGGTTTATGGATTGTGGTGCTACTAGTTTTAAACTTCTTCTTCTTAAAACCTAAAGCGAAAAACTAGTGCAAAAAGTAAAACAAAAATAATGCGTGAAAATATTAAAGGCAGAGGATTACTGCGAATCCTTACGGATTCTTTTATAAAAGCTATAACGGGGCACCGGTGCAAGCCTTAGTCTTGCACCTTTAAAGCCTCAAAGGAGGTGTACGGAATAAATTCCTACACCTCCTAATTCGCATTTAATGCGTATTCCCGTTACAGCTATTATAAAATCCGTAAGATTCTTCGTAATCCAGTGCTGGAATTTTGTTTTTTGCTTTTTAAAAAGAAAAAAGTAAACACAATCCATGCAAGGACGATGGTGCTTTGAGAGTTAAGGCTCCATTGATCACTAGGACTTCGAGCTAAAACAAGTAAAAATACTAATTTAATCAGGTTTCCTCCAAAGAGTTTGGCTTTTTGGAGGATTTTTTGAGCAAAATAGTATAAGAAGAGAGCAAGATGTATCATGTATGATACGTATCATGCATGATACACTTAAAGCAAACGGAGGTGTATTTATGAGGTATAAACGTGAATTTACAAAGGAAAACTTTCAAGAGTTAATGGAAATGCCGTATGGGAGGATGGTAAAGGCTGCTGCGATTCTGCAACTGATTGAAGAAGAAGGGGTTACTCCGGAGATGATTGAAAAATGGGGAAAATTCAATGAAGAAAAAGGAGTTATGTGTTTGGTATTCGAAGTAGAAGCTATTACGGAAGGAGTGAATGGCAGTGAGTTCTTTACGAGAACAAACATTCTCGATTATAGCATCGCGCTATCCGAACTTTAAAGAGGATTTGGCAAGAGAATTAGCTTTGTACAGGGCAGCTCTACGAATCATTAAGCTCCGTATGGAAAGTGGTTTATCAAAAGCGGAGTATGCGAAGAGAGTGGGGATTGAGCGAACAAACCTTTCACGATTAGAAAAAGGAAAGATAAATCCGAAATTATCTACGCTCATCGAACTGGCACACAAAAACGGATATGAGGTGGATATTCAGTTAAAGCCGCAAAAATTCTAAGGCAGGTAGTATTCCGCTTCGTTTCTTGTAAGATTATCGTTTTTCTTTGGAGTTTGTTATAATACAAGAATAGAATTGGAGGAATGAAAGTGGGAATTTATCTTATTACTGGGGTTGTAGTGGTAGCTCTGATTGCTTCAATGTGGCGAGATAATCGCAGTTTATGGAACCCAGCACTTCTTGTTATTGCTGTATTTTTTGGATATTTATCAGTGGTTCAAGCGGCCTATCAATCTGGAAGTGAAGAAGGACATTTGCTGGTATTAATGGCGGGATTTTTAGGCGTGCCCTTTTTAATCTTCCTAAGCGGTTTTTTCTTTATTTATAACGGAATCGTTCTTCTGAAGCGTGAGGGGAAATCCAAGTCGAATTTCTTATCGCTTGGAATGGGCTTTTTGATTTTACTATTCTTTGGCGTGGTGATAATTCGTGAGCTCAATAATCAGTATTTATATGAAAATCACTGGTTGAATATTTTCTTGATCTGTTTTATCTACACCTATGTCATTTTTGGGTTTGCTTTTTTTGGATTCCTGTTGTATTCGATTTTGTATGTGTTTATTCCAAAGAGAACACAGTATGATTTCATCATTATTCATGGAGCAGGATTATTAAATGGAGAACGGGTAACACCTCTTTTAAAACGTCGGATTGATAAGGCAGTCGAGGCTTTTAAAAAATCAAAAAATCCAACTATCAAACTGATTGCAAGTGGTGGGAAAGGAGCCGATGAAAAGATTTCGGAAGCGCAGGCGATTTTGAATTACTTAATGGAAGAAACGGATGTTCCAAGAGAGTCTGTATTGCTTGAAGAAGAGTCGAGAACGACCTATGAGAATTTGTTGTTTTCAAAACGATTGGGGGAAACGTTCCTTAAAGAACCGCGATTCTTATTTGTAACGAACGACTATCATGTCTTTCGAACCAGTACTTACGCCAAGATGATCGGTATGAAAGGGGATGGCCTAGGCTGTACAACAGCAAGCTATTATATTCCTTCTGCCTTCATCCGGGAGTATGTGGCCCTTTGTGTGAAAATGAAATGGATATTTATCGGTTTTTACCTGCTGCTTGCAATGGCGATTACGCTCTCTTACAAGGGAATTTTATGGTAATAGTGGAGCTACTCTGACATGGTTAGAGTAGCTTTTTTGTATGTATGGATGGCCTTTTTATTTCCACTAAAAGACGGTATAATAGACGTGATGAACTCTGGAGGAACAGAAATGAAGAAAAACGAATTTTATACAGTAACAATTGAGGATTTAACACATGAAGGTCTTGGGGTTGGGAAGGTAGATGGATTCCCGCTATTTATCGAAAATAGTATTCCCGGCGAAGTTGTTCGTGTGAAGACGATGAAGATTGGAAAAAGCTATGGCTATGCGCGTGTGGAGGAGTGGCTGGAAGTGAGCCCGAATCGTGTAGACGTGAAAGATGCCCTTGGAACACGTGTGGGGACAATGCCGCTGCAACATATGACTTATGCAAGCCAACTGGCCTTCAAGCAGCAACAAGTGAAAAATGTGATGACGAAAATCGCGAAGATGCCAGAACTAGAAGTACGTCCTACGCTTGGAATGGAGAGTGCACTGGGCTACCGAAACAAGGCGCAAATTCCAGTGCGTACGGTAGACGGTCAGTTAACAACAGGATTCTTCAAGAAGAATTCGCATGACTTAATTCCGATGGAAGACTTCCATATTCAAGACCCTGAAATCGACCGCTTGATTGTGGCTGTGCGTGATATTTTAAGAAAGTATCCTGTGGTGGCGTATGATGAGGCGAATCATACTGGAGACTTGAAGCATATTATCGTGCGACGAGGACTCCGCACGAAACAAGTGATGATTATTTTCGTAACGAGAACAAAAGTGTTGCCGCAAGCTGAGGCGATTGTACAAGACATTACAGCAGCGCATCCGGAAGTGGTGTCTATTGTGCAAAATATCCAACCGAAACCAACGAATGTCATCATGGGACGTGAGACGAAGGTGCTGTTCGGAGAAGACGTGTACGAAGAGAAGCTGTTCGAATTCACGTTCAAGATTAGCGCGCGTTCGTTCTTCCAAGTCAATACCGTACAAACCGAAGTACTCTATCAACAGGCGATTGATGCTGCGAACTTGAAGGGTGGCGAGACGGTCGTGGATGCGTATTGCGGAATCGGGACGATGAGCTTGGCCTTTGCCCGTGATGCCAAGAAAGTCTATGCCATGGAAATCGTGGATGATGCGATTGTGATGGCGAAGGAAAATGCGAAGGTAAATGGTGTGACGAATGTGCACTTTGAAACGGGTGCGGCAGAGAAAATCATGCCACGCTGGAAGGAAGAAGGCATCCAGCCAGATGTGATTGTGGTGGATCCACCGCGCAAGGGACTCGACCTTGCTTTTATCGAAGCGGCGTGTGCAACAGGACCCGAGCGTATCGTGTATGTGAGCTGTAACCCAGCAACTCTCGCTCGCGACCTTGTACACTTCAAAGAACGTGGCTACGAGGCACAATTCGTGCAACCCGTGGATATGTTCCCAATGACCGCGCATGTTGAGGCGGTATCACTACTTGTGCGAGATACGAAGTAGTATAAAGGAAATGCTATTGGTAGATGATGTTGACAACAAAGAATTTCTAACGGGCTTATTCAATTCGATGTATGATGCGTTACCAGCACCAAAACTAAAAAAATCGAATTTGAGGGGGGATTAAAATGCTTGAGATAAAGGAAACAATGATTGAGGATATCAAATGTGTTCAACAGCTTTGGGCTGATGGAGATGTCATGAAGTTCGTCGGCTTTCCGGACGGCTTACATCAAACAGATGAAGGAATGCAAAATTGGTTTCGGTGGATTCAATCGAACAGACCGGCTTTGAACCACTATTCAATTTTCGAAGACGGGAAATACTGCGGAGAATCGTTCTATGAAATCAACGCAGAACATCGAAGCGCCGCTCTGGACATAAAATTGTTTGGATTTGCACGGGGATGTGGAATTGCAGCGGCCGGACTCTCTCATGCAATCAAAGAAGCGTTCCGAAACGGTGCGGAGATTGTATGGGTCGATCCGAATCCGGAAAACACGAAAGCAATCGCGTTGTATGAGAGGCTTGGCTTTCAGAAGAAAGACTTTCCGGAGTACCTGATTTCTGAGAATGAGGAGAAAACCTCGATCTATATGGAACTTCGCAAAGACTGATTTCATACGCAAATTCCAGTTTGTGGAGGCGAACCCTTTTAACGATAATCTTATGCTATTGTTAAAAAGTATGTGGATATGTATTTCATGACTGAGGATGTTGAGACCGTATCACTGCTTGTACGAGCTGAGGCATCAGCGAAGTAGAAGCAGATGTTTCACTAATGTGACAAGGTACAACAGAATGTTAAAAAGTGATTTGAGGGAAACCGTTGTAATAAAACTTAAAGTAAATCTTGCTTTTAAGTAGGAAACTTATTTCAAAAAATTAGGCGGTAAGGAAGATAACAGTTATATTATCGCTATAGAAAAAGAGCAATGAAAATTTTTTCATCGCTCTTTTTCTTCATCGCTACTTATATTTTGATTATTTTGAAATATGTAAAATTTCAAAAGTCGGTAGGTATTTATCAGGTTTATTGGTATAAAATGTAAAGATATATTTTTTCCATTTATCGGGATTAAAAACTACAATTTTACCACTTTCATCATTTTGTAATTGCTCATAAATAGTAAATGTCTTTAAAGTTTCAGAAACTTTTATATCAACGACTTCTAATGTGACATATTTGGCCGAATCAAAATGATCCGACAATTCTACTGATGTGGTTACTCCAATTTCAATATTTTGCCAACCAAAGGAAGTTAAAATATTATCAAAATAACCATCAAATATAAATTTGGTCATTCCATTAGTTTCTTTCCAAATATATAGTGGAGAATAACTATTAAATAGTTGACCTTCAGATTTTTCAGAGATTAAATAGACTTTTAAGAATAAATCTTCAAAGCCATCCATCAAATGCCCTGTCTTTTGGACACGTTGTCTAATGATATTCATATCATAATCAGCTGGTAATTTTATAGTGTATTGCATTGCTTGCATGGAAGTACCTCTTTTCTAATTTATTAATTATAGTAAATATGATTTCTGTAATTTTGAATAATACTTAATTATGATATAATTATCATAAAAAATGATAAGGTGTTTTAGATGAATCTTAATGATATGAAAATCTTTGTGACAATCTATGAAACAAAATCCATAAATTAAAGTTCAAAGATTTTACAATATGCACAATCAAATTTAAGCGCTAGATTAAAAGTGATTGAAACTGAACTGGGGTGCAAGCTATTTCTTAGAAATTATAATGGATTAGTTCCAACTGAAAAAGGAGACTTGTTTTATCAATTTTGTAAGGAAACTTCTAATAATTTGGAGAATTTAAAAAAGAGGATTTCAAAGGCAAAAGTAACCGTCTTAATTTCAGAATTATTATTAAATCATGATATTAATAATTTGCATACAATTGATTTAGGTATAAGTGATATCACTATCAAAAAAACTTCAGAAATACCAAGTGTCGCTCAGCAAGAAGATTTTGATAAGATTTTTTGTTTTCAAAAGATTGAAAATCTTAAAAATTATGATGAAATTCTAGGAAACATTGAAGCAATGTATTTTTGCTCAAGCAATCAATTGGTTGCCAAGGAGACACCTTTTTTAATTAATAAAGATGAAAATTGTCCTTTTAGAAAAAGAACCGTAAGAGAGTTCGCTCATTTAAAAGAGTTTGTAGAAATTGATTCATTTGAAAATATTATTACCTTAGTTGAAAAAGGACAAGGAATTGCCTTGTTACCTACATGGTTGAAAAATAGATCGAACATAAAACCTTATACTCAAGATTTTGTTAACATTCCTTTTTATCAGTATGAAAAGAAAGTTTAAAATATAGATAAGGCAAAGGTATCCAATAACCAAACTAGGGATTTTCCATGAGTTTATTTGAATAAAAAGGTTTATGATATATATTCTTATGTTAAATTAAGAAATAATTGGTAACTCTCTATTTTTTGGGTCTGTTCTAGTTAAGGGATATAGTTCCGAGGGTTCATAGATGTAGAGTATAAGAAGGAGGACTGTCATAGGAGTTTGAAATGTCTATATACATATTTTGACAAAAATAGTTAATTTTGTAAAAGGAGGATATTTATGTTAGGAGCAATTGTTGGAGATGTTGTTGGGTCTGTTTATGAATGGAATAATATTAAAACAAAAGACTTTCCATTTTTTAGAAAGGACTGCTTTTTCACAGATGATACGGTGATGACCTGTGCGGTGGCAGAAGCCATCATGAATGGTGGACAGAAGGATGACTTCATTGATGCTATGAAGAAGTACGGCAGAATGTATCCAAACGCGGATTACGGGGCTCGATTTAACAGGTGGCTTGTGACCGACAACCGTGAACCTTACAATAGTTTTGGAAATGGTTCAGCGATGCGTGTTTCGCCGTGTGCTTGGGTGATGGAGGCTGCAACAGACGAGTTGCCGTCCGAGGTGAAACGTCTTGCGCAACTGTCTTCAGAGGTGACGCACAACCATCCAGAAGGAATCAAAGGAGCTATGGCAACGGCGGATGCGATCTTTATGTGCCGTTACTTCTTTGGCGGTCATGCTGGTGACAATGGGCAACCAAATAGCGATAACCCTGAGGAGATTAAAAGACGCATCAAGGAACATATCGAGAAAACGTATGGATATGACCTTTCTAAAACGTTAGATGAAATTCGCCCGAGCTATCGTTTCAATGAAACATGCCAGGATACAGTTCCTCAAGCAATCATTGCCTTTCTGGAAAGTACAGATTTTGAAGATGCGATTCGAAATGCAATTTCTCTTGGCGGGGATAGTGATACCCTTGCTGCAATCACAGGAAGTATCGCAGAGGCGGCTTATGGAATTCCTGAGTGGATCACAGACAAGGTATATACCTATTTAGATGAGCCTTTAAAAGATGTGCTTAGACGGTGGGAAAAGTTCGTTGTAATAAAATAATCGTATATTTAGGCATATGACCACACGTTAAGGTGACGTGCTGAGGGGCATTACCGTCGTAGATTTGAAGGGGTGAAGGTTTTGGTAGAAAACAGACCTAGTTTTAAAGAGATAAAATCATTTGAAGAATTTAACCAATACTATTGGTATCGAGAAGAACTTTCCAAAATTTGCAAGTCTCTTGGATTAGAGTATAGAGGCACGAAGAAAGAATTGGTTTATATAATTGAACAATATTTTCAGGGAAATAAAATAGAGAAATCTTTGAGGAAAGGTCTCAAAACTCAATCTGAAGTAATCACTTTAGAGACTCCATTACTGAACTGTGGGTTTTCTTTTAACCAGAAGTTTAGAGATTATTTTGCTGCGGTAACAGGAGTTAGCCCCTTTAAATTTAATGCGGATATGGCAACTGCTTGGAGAAAAGTAAAAAGGGATCATGATCTAAAATTTACGATTCAGGATATGATTAAAATTTATTATGGGGAGTCCGATTACGCCAAGTATGATCATTCGGTTTGTCAGTGGAATCAATTTTTAAAAGACTTTTGTACAGATGAATGTAGCCATCAGTATGCTAACAAGTTAACCGTTGCATCTATCCTTTGGAAGGAAGTTCGAGACTCAAAGAATGAAAAAGTTTATTCCAAACAGCTTCTAAATGAATATAAAAACAAAATAGAGGCGTATCGTAAATAAGCAACTACTCTTTCTTCTGTCTGATACGTTGTTGCGAAACCTTCTATGTATTTTTAAAAGGATTATAGATAGAGTTCCTCATGCATGCAGGAATACTGGATTTATATCGTGAGTGCTTGTTTTATTCCTATTGACGGTAGCAAAACAATGTCTAGAACGAAAAAGTTTAGGAGGGTTATCGATGGTTATATTGGAATTGTATCAAGGTGATTATCAAAAGGATTTAGCCGCTTTTGATTCCTTAGAAGAAGGGAAAGCCTTTGTCGCTCAAATCCCGGGGTATACTCTAGAAAACGAAGATGGGTTTGAAGTGGAGTATGTGAATCCTAAACACTTGCCGGATTATATGGAAATTGTCTTCAATGGGAATATTGTTCCTTTATCTAGATTTTCGTTTGACTCTGGAGAAAATGTCGAGATTATTTGGAAAGAGATTTCGAATCTATCCGTTAAAAACGATAAAGTGGTCGAAGGAGCTACAAAAATCGATGCTTATGTTGTGAATAACGATGAAGTGAAAGCCTATATCGAAGCTAGAGAAGCAAACTTCCGAAAGGCAAAAGCTTTCTTAGAACGCATTGGGTATGAAGTCGACAGAAACTATTTCGGAAGTGAAGATGGCGAGGCAATTCTCTACAGAAAAAAAGGCGCCGAAGATTGGCACTTCTTATGCCACTTAGATTCAATGTTTGTAGAGATTGAAGATGTTGAAGGGTTTGTGGAGAATATTGAAGAATCGGAAGAAGCGTCTAAATAGAAAGAAGGAAAAATAAAGATGAATCGAATAGTAGACGATCAGATAACGCTTATTCCTTATTATAGAAATGATGACATCTCCCTTCCTTGGTATCAAGATAGTGAGGTTTGCAAACAAGTAGATAATACTGATCAGATTTACAATCTAACAAAACTTCATAAAATGTATGATTACCTAACTTCACATGGTTCTTGCTATTATATCCAATATGAAGGAGTGTTAGTTGGAGATGTGACACTCCAAGATAACTCGGAACTTTCTATAGTTATCAGCAAAGAGTATCAGAATTTACAGATTGGAAGACGATGTATTTCTGAAATGATACAGCTGGCGAAAGAACAAAAAATGGTAAAGGTCTCTGCACAAATATATCCTTTTAATACTCAAAGTCAAAGAATGTTTTTGGCTTTGGGATTTCAGAAAGTAGATGAAGAGTGGTATGAATATAAGTTGATTTAGGGTAGTTGTAGATCATTTTATATATTTAAAGACTGATCCGTATTTTGTACATACAATTGAAAATAAACTCATTAAAAACATATAAAGGAGCACAATAAGTGAAAGCATTAATTGTTTTAGATTGCCAAAAAGGAATGTTAGCTAGAGGGGATTTTGACCTGCTTAGAGAGAATATTTTGAAGTTACAAGAGATGTTTAAAGCAAGTGGGAACCTCATTATTCATACGCGTCATATTGATGAGAATGAGGAGAGTATTATTTACAATGGCGACCAGCGAGGAGCGCTTGACGAAGAGCTTTCTGCAGATGCGGATTTTATCGTAGAAAAAGACTCGCCAAATATTTTCCGAAGCGAAGAGTTGAAGGCGATTCTTGCGAACCATCCGGTAGATGAAGTGGTGATTACGGGATTGAACGCGGAATATTGCTGCTTATTTTCTGCTATTATCGCTTCAGACAGAGGCTATAAGGTAACTTATATTGAAGATGCAACGGGAAGCGTTAATGACGGCGACACTTATGAGATGCCAGGGCTAGACCTTGTTGACTTCGTTGGCTGTGTCTTGGATTGGTCTGGGCAAGTCGAGGTTCTATACTTTGATGAGTTTAAAGAGAGAGGGTAAATCTTTCGGGGACAAGGAGAATGAGATGGTTGAATGTAAAGTGAAAATCGTAGAGGCGTTCGACCTTGATCAGTTTCCAGGTTGGTGCAAGGCGATTCTGACGGATGCGAATGGAGAAGAGCATACTTTCGTGGACAAACTTCCAGCGTTTGGATTGGAAGAGGCGGAAGTAAGAAGCCTTCCAATTGAAAAACTTATCGCGGTTGAAGTCATCCGTGATTTAGGGGATAACGTTGAAATTGATACGTCAGTGCCTCATGGGCTTGAAACAGAAGACGGCAATAGTCGCTTTGTGGTCCAGGAAGAGTGGATACAAAGACTATAAATAGAATTGAAATCAGAAGCAGGCAAAGTAACATTTGCCTGTTTTTTCGTGTGAATGAACAAATTATCCCTTAAATTTTGAGTTATCCCTTAAAAATGAATGTGATTTAAGGGATAATTATAAAATATCGATATTTTACTTCTAAAGCAAACCGGAGTTCCGTTAAAGAGCCCCGGTATTTTTGCGTTCTATATGGAAAGTAAGCTTGACATTTTGTTAGAAAATAATTATATTGTATGTAAAGTAAACTTTCCATCTGAAGAGGTGATTGAATGTGAAGAATAGGCTTGAGGAAATTCGGAAGTCAAAAGGAATTACACAAGAAGAACTAGCGAATGCTCTTGAAGTATCTAGGCAGACAGTGGGATCTTTGGAGAATGGAAGATATAATCCGTCCATTATATTGGCGTTTAAAATCGCACGGTTCTTTGACGTTTCGATTGAAGAGGTATTTATTTACGAGGAGGATCAAAATGAAGACAAATAAATTGTGGTATATAGGATACTTAGTAGGGATTTGCAGTTTACTGGCAGTATTTACACTTAACTTGAATGAAGTGATTAGGGTGTTGTTGATTTTTGTATTTGCCATTAGTGTATCTGTTTCCTATGTACAACTCACACACCATAGATTATTGGTAAAGGATCGTGATTACAAAATTAGTGTGAATGATGAACGAAATGAAAAAATCAGAGATAAAGTCAATGCAACGATGTCTCCAATTCTAATGCTTCTGATGGGAATTATTGCAGTTATCTGTATTTCAGTAGAGGCATATTTGCCGGCAGCTCTTTTAACAGTTTCACTTGCATGTTCTCCCATTATCATGCTTTTTATTAGCAAGTATTATGAGCAAAAATATTAGAACTCTATCGAAAAAGGCTCGAAGAATATGCATTTTGCCATTGAAGCGGCCTGGGGAACGTGAGATAATGGGCTAAGACAGTCATTTTGATTAAAGAACTAAACAATTTTGTAACCGCAATCATATACGAGTTGCGGCTTTGGAGGAACGATATGGATTATCAATCAGTACGAAAAAAATATACGCTCTATACGAGAGCTGCGGGGATTTTGACAATGCTCCTCATTCTTTGCGTCACGTTCGCAGTAAGTGAGATTCCGATGCGAACAGGGGGCATCCTTGTGATTATTGCAGGGTTAGCTCTTGCCATCTATTTGATTAATAAATGGTATTTAAGCACTGTGGCGAAATTGTTGCATATGGATTTGGATTTTACATCATGGGAACAATATATCGAGACGAATAAAGAGGCTAAGAGAGCGGTTCTCCGATTAGACGCTGCAACGTCGGAAGTGTCCTTGGCGTACATGACAGGGGACTTCGAGACGGCGATTCGAAAAGCCAAAGAAATCTTGAGTCGGGACGGACTTCCACTACAATACCGAAACGTCTTGCAAAGCTATCTAATCCGTTCAGTCGTACTAAGTCAGCCGGAGTTGAGCCGAGAAGAGCTGGAGGAAATGATTGGTGAACTGACGATAACAGACCCTACGCTGGCCGAAAAAACGAAAAAGATGAGTGTGGCTCTCTATGACTTAACGATTGCGCACGAAAGCAACGACTACTTCGAAACGTTAACGAACGAGTTTAAGTACCCACAGCTAGAAATCATCTACTACAAGGCGTTGAATGCTGCGATTAAAGACGATACGGTGCGTGCAAACGAGCTGCTTAGTCAACTTGTCGGGGAAGATGAGAGATTGTATGTCGTGAGGATGGGGAATTTGAGCGTATCAAATACGAGCAATTAGTTTTTAAGTGGAGGTTTATTTATGAACGAGGAGATGAACGAACTTTATACTTACTGTGCAGTGGATGAAAATAGAAAAAATATTGTTGCTAAAATTAGTGAAACGGATGGTTGGAAGGAAGCTTATGTAAAGACCTTTACAACGTCATATGTTTCCGAATTACAAAAACCGAATTCAGTAAGAGAGTTATACTGTGATCCTGATACTACCTATAAAAAAGATTGTAATCATCATTTTTTCGAACAATTAGTTATTTTTTTAAACGAACAGGAAAAATTAAGTGTCGAAGAAAATAAAACTGGAAAAAAATTAGAACTAGAAGGAACGTTCTCTTACGAATTCGAAGCAAATAAAGGAATTAAAGTAAAGTGTGGTAATGAAGAGGATAGCTTTTATCTAAAATCCGACCAACTAGGTTTTTCAGCTCCGACAAACGAAAAGGTTTACCCATATGATTTATACTTAATGAAAAGTGGAGATAAGGATGATGCACTAGAACAGGTTGTTAATTGGATTATTGGCTCAAGAACTATAGGTGGATCTTTTCTATGGCCAGCTTCATTTTATGAAATTTACAATATGCGAAGAGGTGGAACTATAAAGTCTAATCGAAGTCATTATATACAGGATCGTGTTGATTTAACGTTATGGGAGATTTATTATTGGTATCATGACAAAAAGAAATTGACAATAATGACAAGAATTGAAGATAAACAGGCAAAAAAAGATTTGAAGAAGTGGTTATCTCACTTTAAAGATTTTGAAACTTATATAGAATTTTTCTGCTTTGAGGCATTTGTAAGTAAAGAAAAATCAATAAAAAGTGCTAACCTTAGACCGATTAATATTTTTACTGGCAAGAATGAAGAACCTAAGTGGGGTGAGCAAGACGAAAATCCTAAAATTGAAATAACTTCAGACCTTGAATTTAATACTATTGAAGAGATGTTAAAGGGACTGAACAAAAAGATACTCAATCGTTCGAAAAATATGGAACAATTTATTGC
>CAUTST010000007.1:0-48140 GCA_963540995.1 uncultured Streptococcus sp. | reverse complement strand
ATGATCGTGCCTATTTTCCAGAACTGTGGGGTTGTGCCAAAAAGCGTGATGCCGGAAAGTTTTTCAAGCTCGGCTTCAAGCGATTTGAACAAATACTTAAATAAAAAACTTCGCCAAGACGCAAAAGTGCTTCGTGACTTAGTGGCAAGAGGTGCTAGTGAAGAAGAAATCAATGAAACACGTAAACAATTAATGCAAGAAGTGTACGACTTACTTAGCGTGACTCTTGGAACTCCGCCAGAAACATTCGACTTCGAATATCGTGATAAAGACAAGGAATTCCACCGTCACTTGAATTTGACACCACAAAGCTTCTTCGAACAATTCGTGGGCTTGAATTTGGACGATTACGTGTCTATCATCAACTCACCAACAGCGGACAAACCATTCAACCGTTCATACACTGTTGACATGCTTGGAAATGTTGTTGGAAACCAAGTACGCTACTTGAACCTTGATATGGCAACGTTCAAAGAATTAGCGATTCGTCAATTAGAACAAGGCGAGTCTGTCTGGTTCGGTTGCGATGTCGGTCAATCTTCGAACCGCGGAAATGGCCGCCTAGCGCTAAACAACTTCGACCTTAAAGGCTTAACTGGAATCGACTATTCACTCACAAAAGGCGAACGTCTTGAATATGGCGATAGCTTAATGACGCACGCAATGGTATTAACAGGGGTGAACCTTATCGATGGCAAACCAAACCGCTGGAAAGTGGAAAACAGTTGGGGCGAAGAATCTGGGGTTGAAGGGTTCTGGATGATGAGCGATGCGTGGATGGATGAGTATACGTACCAGATCGTTGTCAGAAAAGACTTGCTTACAAAAGAGCAACTCGACGCCTTCAACAGCGAACCAATTGTGTTAGCACCATGGGATCCAATGGGGTCACTCGCGTAAGGACAGAATTTATATAAAATAAACTAAAACAGTGTCACTTTAAACATCTTCAGATGTTTTAATAGTGGTAAATGTAAGGATACCACCTGGAGCCTTTAGTCTCCAGGTTCCCAAGCTTCAAACAGCCGCTAGGAAATAAATTTCTTAGCGGCTGTAATTCACATTGGGTATTTTTCCTTACAAATACCACTATATCATCTGAAGATGTTTTTTCGTTCCACTGAACAAGTTTGGTATTAAATTCTGTCCTTACGCAAAGATTGGTGCTAACTCGATTGGTCGCGTGAAGTCGAGTTGTCTTTTTTTTTTGAGACTCCAAGGGTGCAGGGACGGGGATGGAAATTAACATATTTGTTAATTAACAAATATGTTAATTTAAAAAAGTTTAGGCAATGAAAAAGGTGGGTAAAGGCTAGGCCTTTATCCACCTTTTGAGTTCTTTTGGTTATTCGCTGCGGAGCGATTCGACTGGGTCTTTCTTCGCGGCGATGCGTGAAGGGATGAGACCTGCCAACATCGTTAATACAATCGAAATACCGATGAGGATAAGTGCTGCTTCCCATGGTAATTGGGCCACGTTTGCCACGTTGGTCATTTTCGCAACAATGGTATTGATTGGAATTGTCGCAAGGAGCGTAATGGCAATGCCGAGCACTCCTGAGATAAATCCTTCGATCGCGGTTTCGGCTGTGAAGATACGACGGATGTCTTTCTTCGAAGCCCCCATTGCACGTAGGATTCCGATTTCTTTTGTACGTTCGAGAACCGAGATGTACGTGATAATCGCAATCATAATTGATGATACGATGAGCGAGATGGCTACGAAACCAACGAGTACGGTTGTAATCACGCCCACCATTGTCGTGATGGATGACATGATAGTTTGAATATCGTCGGAGTAGGCGAGCACTTTGTCGTCTTCGCCGTCGTCTTTTTTCGCCGTGTTATAGGCGTTGATGAAGTCCTTCAACTCTTGTTTTTGTTGGAATGAAGAAGTGTAGAACTCGATGGCAGCCGGTTTGGATTTGTCGATGACACCCAATTTTGCGAGGTTTTCCTCGTAAGTGGCAGCCGAGTTTTCGTTGTATTGTTGGATGTATTGCGCTTGTTGTTCAGGCGTCATTTTTGCCAACTGGATTTTTTCTTCTTCGGTTAAATCTGCCGAATTGAATGGTTTTGGATCTTTGGCAAATGCTTTCCCAGTAAATACATTAATGGTTGGGTTGGCTTCTTGCTCTTTTACGATATCACTGTTTTGAATTTGCTCAGAAGTGTAATCGATAAGGGCGCTTGTATAAGCCACACCGCCAGAAGGAGAGTTCACACCTGAACTTGTGCCTTCTTTTTGACGAAGAACGCCGACGATTGTAAGCTCGAGGCCATTCTCGATTTGCGTCTTCATATAGGCTTCGTCGTCAATTTTATTGATCCATTGGTTGTTTTCTTTGGCGAATCGGTTCGTGTTGACAACGGCCTTGAATGTTTTCCCGATGAAATCACTATATTGATACGTTTGTGATTTGAGCTCGTCGAGTTTCTTCACGTCGTTTAATTCGCTAGGATCTTTGATGCGTAAGCTATAAAGAAGTAGGTCGCTAATTTGGTTATCTTCATCCACAATCAAGACGATTTCAGATTTATCTTTTGGAAGACGACCTTCTAGTACGTCATATTGCGCCTTCAGCATCTCCTCGTCACTTGAAAGTTGGCTCCAATAGTCGATGTTTTGTAAGTAGCCTTTAATCGTTTGGTTCGGCGTGTCGACTTCTTCTGCTAAGTTTGACGGAAGAATGCTCTTGGGACCGTTTGATGTGTCACTAGCGTAAATGTACGGCTGTAAATTGTATTGGTAACGAATGTCTTTTGTAAGGGATGCCACTTCGGATGCGTGTTCATCCAAGTAAGCCTTGAAGGATGCGAGGTCGTTTTTCCCAATTTGTTTTTTCAATAAATTCGTCAGAACCGTATTGACGCCGAGCTCGTTATTGTCTTTATAAGGCTTATCGCTTAAATCCGGAGAGGTCGTGAGCAAATTGCTTTGGTTCTGCTCGCTAATCGTCAGCGGAAGAGAGACGAGGGTATCTTCTTGCACCTTCTTCACGTAGTCGCTCACACCATTAGAGAGCGCTAGAATAAGGGCAATCCCGATAATCCCGATAGAACCGGCAAAGGCGGTCAGGAAGGTACGGCCTTTCTTCGTCAATAAGTTATTAAACGAGAGAGCAAGAGCGGTCATAAAGCTCATCTTCGTCTTCGTGAACTGAATGTCCCCATGTTTGGTTTCTTCGGTTGGGTCATATGGATTCGAGTCGCTCAAGATGTTTCCATCTAATACTTGTACGATACGAGTGGAGTACGTCTTTGCCAGCTCTGGGTTATGCGTCACCATGATGACGAGACGTTCCTTGGCGATGTCTTTTAGTAACTCCATGATTTGAAGTGAAGTCTCAGAGTCGAGCGCTCCTGTTGGTTCGTCGGCTAAAACGACTTTTGGGTTATTCACAAGGGCACGCGCAATCGCGATTCGTTGCATTTGTCCCCCAGACATTTGATTTGGTTTCTTATATAAATGATCTTTCAATCCAACGCGTTCGAGCGCTTCGATGGCACGTTTCTTGCGTTCCGCTTTGGAAACACCAGAGAGCGTCATCGCAATCTCGACGTTTGAGAGTGCTGTTTGGTGACCGATAAGATTATACGATTGGAAGACGAACCCAATGGTGTGGTTTCGGTAGCTATCCCAATCGCGGTCTTTAAATTGTTTTGTTGATTTGCCTTGGATGAGTAAATCACCCGATGTATATTGGTCGAGTCCACCGATGATATTTAATAGGGTGGTTTTCCCTGAACCCGATTGCCCGAGAATCGAGACAAACTCATTTTCACGGAAGCGAATCGAGATATCTTTCAACGCGTGAAACTCTTGATTTCCAGTACGATAAACTTTTGAAATGTGTTGTAGCTGTAACATGGACTAGCTCCTTTCATCAATGACCCTAGTATATCACAGTTGCGGAGTGTGCATATAGGACTGGAGTCGGAATTCTTCGTAAAATAATTTTAGTACTTATATAAGTTTTTGAAATAATTTTATTGAAACGCTATCATTTTTGTGTATAATAAAGGTAACGACATGAGAGGAGCGCGTTTTATGAACTATTTATGTATTGATATTGGAGGAACAAGTATTAAGTATGCTTTGTTTAACCGTGAAGGAGAGAAAGTGTCTGAGGTCTTCCAAACACCGACGATAAAAGATGAAACAAGTAATCAGATTTTACCGACCGTATTAAAACTTGTTGAGCAGTTCAAAGATGACATTCGAGGAGTTGCGATTTCTTCAGCAGGAGTAGTTGATGCGAATGGAAATATTGCGTACGCAGGCTATACGATTCCGGGATATACAAACACACCGATTAAAAAACGGGTTGAAAGTACTTTCGGAATTCCTTGTACAGTTGAGAACGATGTGAACTGTGCTTGCCTTGGTGAAGTTTGGAAGGGAAGTGCCAAAAATGTTTCTTCAGCAGTTATGTTAACGATTGGAACTGGAGTTGGCGGTGCTGTTTACTTGAAGAATGATTTATGGACAGGAATTAGTTATACAGCCGGTGAGATTGGATATATGCTCATTCAAGGAAAGTACTTTCAGGATTTAGCTTCGACAACGGCTCTTCTTGAAAGTTACGAAAACAAAACAGGTGAAAAGGTAGATGGGAAGGCACTGTTTGAATTAGCAAAAGGCATGGATTATTCTGCAATTGATGCTGTTGACGAACAAATGAGCTACTTGGCGGAAGGCTTAGTGAATATTTGCTACCTATTAAATCCAGAGAAAATTATCTTAGGTGGCGGAATTATGGCTCAGAAAGACTATATTATGCCAATCTTAGAACGCAACCTAAATAAAAAAATTGTAGATAAACGCTTCTTAACAACAAAAATAGAAGCAGCGACATTAGATAATGATGCAGGAATGCTTGGAGCATTGTATCATTTCTTGCAAAAAGAAGAAGGTGAATAGATGTCAGTATTAGAGAAAATTGAAGCGCAATATATGAGCTTAACAAAGAAGGAAAAGCAAATTGCCTTATATGTGTTGCAACATCCTAGTGAGATTAAAACAAGCACCATCACAGATTTGGCAACAAAAATTGGGACCTCTCCAGCACTGATTACTCATTTTTGTAAAAAAATTGATAATCTCAGTTTTATGGATTTAAAACTAGGAATCAGTAGTATTCGCGAAAGAGAAAGCATTGTTCAAAGTGATTTAGTGGCCGATCATATTTCTGATTTCTACTATCACGTGATTGAACGTACGAAAAAGAATTTAACGATTGAACTAGTGGATGCTGTTTTAGAGAAGATAAAAGCAGCTCGTCGTATTTATATTTTTGGAGTAGGGAGCTCAGGACTTTCAGCGTTAGAGTTAAACCAACGATTGATTCGTATGGGAATGAACAGTGTCTGTGTGACGGACTCGCATATGATGTTAATTAATAGTACGTTAGTAACCGAAGAAGATGTGGTGATTGGCATCTCCGTTTCTGGGGAGACAGATGATATTAATAAGGCGATTAAACTTGCGAAGGTACGTGGAGCAGAGATTATTGGACTAACAGCCTTTAGTGAGAGTGAATTAGCAAAATTAAGTGACTTTCACCTACAAGCTTATAATAGTACGTTTGTAAATAATGAACGCTTTGTCAATTCGCAATTCGCATTAATGTACGTCATTGACATTCTTTCAATGAAGTTATTGGGCGATGATCGTTATCAATATGCGATGCTACAAACAGTGGAAACGATTCTTACAAAAGAAGAAGTAGAATTATAAATGAAGAAAAATGCATGAGGTGTTATATGACAGTTGAAATTGTTAATAGATTAGAATCACCAGGGATTGCTGGGATGATTTGTAAAAGAATTGGAGATTTGATTTTAGTTTATGGTGGAAGTTACTTTCCGGGGAACGACCCTTTAAAATCGTCAAAAGTGCAATCGAATAAAATAAGTGTGTATGATTCAAATTTTAATCTTTTGTATGTTCAGGAAGGAAAGATTTTCCCTGATAAAGGAATCAGTATTCAGAAGAATAATGAACTCTATTATATCTTAGGTTCCAAAATTTACCGAATTACAGTTGAAGATAAAGTGAATGAAGAGTGTATTGGGGAATTTGAATTTCAAATTGAAAGTGGATACGGATGCTATATAGGCGACAAATTGTTCTTTGGACATCAAGAAAGTTATTCATTCGATTTAAATACAAGAGAGCTTTCGAGAAAAGCTGATTTTCCAGTAGAGGCTCGAGGACAAGGACTTTCGGTATTTTATCAGAACGAACTATATTATTTAGGTGGTGCAAATTCTAAAGCCTATCTTGATGGATTTAAGTATAATTTTGATGAAGATAAATGGACTAAAGCTGACTATGAATTGGCAAATTCTGTTTTAGGAGCAACAAGTATTCGTTTAAATGAGAATGAAGTTCTTGTCTTAGGAGGATTTAATAAATCTGTTTATGATCAAGCAGTAATTGATCTACAAAGAGCTGGTTACAGAGAAGAGTATTTTTCTAAAGATAAAAGTTTCTTTAAGTGGAATTCAAATCTACGAATTCTAAATATGAAAACAGGCAAAATTTCAATGGTCGCAAGCGATGAACGATTTGCACTTTGCGGTGCGGGATTTGTTGAGGCTGATGATGGATTCTTTGTAGTTAGTGGCGAGTGTAGTCCGGGACGAAGAACTAATGAGGTTCTTTTAGTAAAGGTTTTATTATATTAAAAAATAACAAGGATGGTAATAAAAGATGCAATTAAACAAAAAAATTTATTTCTTCGATAAAGGGATTTTCAATCCTTATCATATGAGTAATGTTGAATTAAAGGTAAACCAAGCTGTGAAGGAGAATAAAATCTTTTTCACCGAAGAAAAACCTTGGGAAATTCGTTTTGACAATAGTTATCCAAATGTGTTCTTTGATGATTTAGCAGGAGTGTATCGTTGTTATTACTCTACCTTCACAGATGATGAAGAATCTGAAAATTATTCTTTAGAAGAACGTGTTGGACGTAAATACATTCCTCGTGCAAAACGTATTGTTTCATTATGCTATGCAGAAAGTAAAAATGGCGAAAACTGGGTGAAACCAAACTTAGGAATTACTGAATTCCGCGGTTCGAAAGAAAACAATATTATCGGACATTTCTTACATGGAACATCTGTGTTCTTAGATAAACATGAAGCCGATGAAAATCGTCGTTATAAAATGTTTACAAAGATTGACTACGGTAATGGAGTTCATTTCATTGCTGTAGCGTTCTCGAAAGACGGACTACATTTTGATGAATACATTAAAGTGCCAAACTTCAATCCGCGTGCAGATACACATAACCATATTATTTATGATGAAACGATTAATCGTTATGTATTAATTACTCGCACATGGAGAGATTCATTACGCTTGCCATGTGTGTCTACAAGTGTTGATTTTATTAACTGGACACCAATTCAAGAAATCTTAAACGTCTGTGATTATAATACTCAGATTTACTCAATGCCAATTTTTAAACGTGGAGACTATGTACTTGGGTTAGCTTCTGTATTCCACGAAGGGGATCAATTGGATCCAAACTATGATAAAGTAGATTTACAATTAACATATAGCTTCCGTCATACAGGATGGCATTATATAAATACAAACACTCCATTAATTCCTCGTGGAAAAGGAGAATACGGAAATGGGGAATTTGATTGTGGATGTATCTACTCATCAGCTCCTGTAACCATTGGAGACCGTACGTACTTCTACTACATGGGCGGAAATGGACAACATACGAACTTCCGTGAAACAAGCTTGTCTCGTGCTTATGTCGAGAAAGATCACTTTGCATACTGGGATGTCAAACGCCCAGAACATCCAGGGGTGTTATACACAAATGGATTTATCTTCCTTAATGATCAAGTTTATTTAGATGCGGATATTGCGGAAGATGGTTTTGTGAAGGTTGAATTGCTTGAAAATAACCATACACCAAAAGACGTTACTGCAACTTTAGAAAAAGTAGAAGATGGACGCTATAAATTAGTGTTTAGCGAAAAACTACCACGTACACAAACAAGACTTAAATTTACATTCAAGAATGCGAAAATTTTTGCAATTGAAGGTGATTTAGATATCTTCCGTGTGGAAGCCGACAATGCTTTACTAAGAGGGTAGAAATATGAAATACGATTTATATGATTATTGTATTGAACTACTAAAAGAACGTGGTGTCACGGTTGAGGAAATGTCTAACCTAGTATTATTTTCTCAAAAGAAATACTATCCAGATTTAACAATCGATGATGCAATTTATGCGATTCAACGTGTACTAAAAAAACGTGAAGTACAAAATGTGATTATGACAGGAATCGAACTAGATAAATTAGCAGAAGCAAAACAACTTTCTGAACCGTTCCAAAAAATTATGGAGAAAGATAACCCATTATACGGAATTGATGAAGTGATTGTATTCTCGATTCTAAATTTATATGGATCGATTGGGTTTACAAACTATGGATATTTAGATAAACTAAAACCGATGATTTTAGAAAAATTAAATGAAAACCATGAAGGTATTTGTAATGTTTTCCTAGACGATATCGTCGGTGCGATTGCAGCCGCCGCATGTAGCAAGATTGCGCATAATCATGCGAGTGATCTCATTTAATAAGAATGGAGTTTGATGATGACAACAATTGATAAAGTGGCTCTGATGGAGCGAGCCAAAGAAGTTTTAAAGAATGCTTACTGTCCGTATTCAAAATTCCCTGTAGGAGCTGCGGTGCTATACAAAGATGGCCGTGTGATTACAGGTGCCAACGTTGAGAATGTATCGTTTGGAGTGACAAACTGTGCAGAACGTAGCGCAATTTTCTACGGAGCTTCACAAGGTTATCGTAAAGGCGACATTTTAGCGATTGCTGTTGCGGGGGAAACAGAAGGATTCTTACCACCATGTAACATTTGTCGTCAAGTGATGGTTGAGTTCTGTGGACCAGATACTCTTGTATTCTTATTGAATGGAAAAGGCGAAATTCGTGAACTACGCTTAGAAGAATTAGTTCCTTATTCATTTGTAAGCTTAGAAATGTAATCATTTTTTAGAAGAAATGAAGCGACCAGTCGTTGCTTCGTTTCTTTTTTTGTCCAAAAAAATTGAAAAATAAATTCGACGGAGTTTGTTGGAACTATTCCGAAAACTGAATTTTTAGAATATAATCGCTCGAATGGCTAGTACTAGAATGATATAAAAGTTATTCAGCAGATGGATGGGACAGCGATTAGAAATCTGGATGCAGGATCCATTTGTAAAGGGATTTTCTATACAGTAAGGAGTATATTTATACAAAATTTGTTTATTTTCCGCAGGATTGAAATAAGTTGTTTGTATAAAATTTTCTTGCGCCATTTTTGCATGAAAAAAAGTAAAATGTAACATATATGCTACAGTAACAAATATGTTACATTTCAAAAAAATGAAGTGATTGAATGGACTAAAAAAACCGCTAATCTTAATCAGATTAGCGGTTTTGCTAATTTTATTAGTTTAATTTATCGTATTTAGAAAAAATATAACTATAAATGTATGCACATGCATATCCAGATAGAGCAGGCAAGATAAAAATCATGAGAGTCAACCAAACGAATAGTTGACCTTGTAAAAAGAAGAACAGTAAAAATGGAATACATTGAATAATTCGAATAAGCACTGCTAAGAAAAAGTGCTTATAAGCTAAGAAAATTGAGTTGTGGAATGAATTTCTAAGCGTATTTTTATAACGAGCATTCAATGGAGCAACGAATGTTGTAGCCAGCACAAAGAGTACTAATACAACAAAGCAAATATTTCTCACTACATCAATCACATAAAAAGGTAATGGGGTGTATATCGACGACACGAAGATTACAACTAATAATAATGGGAAGAAAATGACAGCTAGAAAAGCTTGTAAGTTTTTCAAAAAGTCCATTTTGAAGAATTTGATGAAGTCTCTATATACATAACCTTCTTCGTTTCGAACCGTTCGGATTAAGACGGCGTTTAAAGCAGCGTCTGATGACCCTGATCCGACAATGGATATCATACCGAGTATGTAGAATAGATTTAAAATAATTAGATTTGATAGTTTATCAACGAGTTTCAGTTGCATAATGTTCTCCTTTATATATAAAAGCTAATTTAAATCGTAACATAGATTAACAGAAGACACAACAGGAATAAATGTTTTAGCTTTTAAAATGATTTGCTAGTTTTTCTCAATAAATACGCTAAAAATATAGTTTATTTTATTAAATAAATTTAAAAACTAAAATTTTTACAAAAAAACGAAAAAAAGTAAAAAAAATTTATGAAAAGGCTTTTCTTATCCTTATAAATCTGTTAGAATAAATTTGTCAGTTAACAAGTAAACGCTTTTTTATCGGAGGGACTGAAAATGGTATTTAGTGAAAAGATAAGTCAAATGAAGGGACATGTGATTATTTCGTGTCAAGCATTAGAGGATGAACCTCTATATTCTCCAACTGGTGGAGTAATGCCTTTAATGGCAAAAGCAGCATATCAAGCTGGTGCACGAGGAATTCGCGCTAATTCAGTAAGAGACATCGCTGAAATTAAAGAGGCAGTACCATTGCCAATCATCGGAATTATCAAAAGAGATTATGAAGGGTTTGGACCTTTTATCACTGCATCGATGAAAGAAGTCGATGAATTAGTTGAGGAAGGCGTTGATATTATTGCTTTAGATTGCACAAACCGACCACATCCTGGATTTGAAAATGTTGTCGATTTTATCAAAGCAATCAAGAAAAAATATCCGCAACAATTATTTATGGCAGACATCTCAACTTTTGATGAAGGTGTCTTAGCTGCAAATGCTGGAATTGATTTTGTCGGAACAACATTATCTGGATATACACCGTATAGTCCAAAACTAGAAGGGCCAGACTTTGAATTGGTTAAAAACTTAGTCAATACAGTGAACGTTCCAGTGATTGCAGAAGGGCGTATTGGCGATCCTGCTGAATTGAAGAAAATGTTAGAATTAGGAGCTTTTGCTGTTGTAGTTGGCGGTGCGATTACTCGTCCGCTTCAAATCGCTAAAAGATTCACGGAGGTGGTAAATAATGGCTGAATTAAGCGTGATGAAGCCGAAAAAGAAATCATTTGGTGACCATTTTAAGAGATTTTGGATTTTATATCTAATGTTGATTCCAGCAACGGTATTACTCATTTTATTCTCTTACGTACCAATGTACGGAATTATTATGGCATTCCAAGATTTCTCAATTTTTAAAGGATATGGTGGAAGCCCATTTGTAGGACTTAAACATTTTGAAAGATTACTCTCAGATCCATATTTCTACAGAATATTTAGAAATACATTCCTAGTAGGGGTTCTGGACTTCTTATTCTCATTCCCAGCACCATTAATCTTTGCGTTAATGTTAAACGAAATTCGTAGAGTTCGCTTCAAGAGTGTGGTTCAATCCATCAGTTACCTTCCACACTTTATCCCATTAGTAGTAATGGTAGGGATTTTATTCGAACTATTTGGTTCTTACGGGATTGTTAATAGCATCCTTACTTCACTTGGAATGGAACCAATTAGTTTCTTCACGAAAACAGAGTGGTTCTTACCATTGTATATCGGTTCAGGTATTTGGAAATCAATTGGTTGGGGTTCTATCATCTATATGGGTGCCCTAACAAATATTGATGCTAGTCTATATGAAGCCGCAGAAATTGACGGTGCGAACCGTTGGCAAAAGATGATTAATATCACATTGCCTTCTTTAAGACCAACAGTCGTTACATTATTTATCTTAAACGCTGGGGGAATTATGAAGGTTGGATTTGAAAAAGTATTCTTAATGAGTAGTCCAGCTACTTATGAAATTTCTGACGTAATTTCAACTTATGTTTACCGTCAAGGGATTTTGAACTCTGACTTCAGTTATGCGTCAGCAGTTGGATTATTTAATAACGTCATTGCTCTCCTATTTGTTTTGGCAGCGAATAAGCTCGCTAAAAAATTAGGTGAGGAAGGTATCGTCTAGGAGGTGACAACATGAGTTCAATCGCTATTTCAAATAATAAGAAAACGAAAAAAAGTAAACGTAATAAAGAAACATGGGTCGACTACCTATTAATTGCGATATTAGTAATTCTTACATTATTAATGCTTTATCCATTATGGTGGGTATTAATGACTTCGTTGTCAGATCCAGTGTGGTTATCAAAAGAAGTTGTTAAATTCATTCCGTTTAAATTTGATATTTCTGCTTATAAATTTATCTTCGGGGATTCGAAGTTGTGGCAAGCATACGGAAACAGTGTTTTCTATGCATTCTTAACAACAGTGATTAGCGTTGCAGTATGTAGTATGTATGCATATCCACTAACGATTCCTGAATTGAAAGGTAAAAAATTCTGGAACACATTGATTATCATTCCAATGTTCTTCAGTGGTGGGATGATTCCACTTTACTTACAAGTTGCAAAATTAGGATTATTAAATACTGCTTGGGCATTAGTTTTACCTGGTGCGGTATCTACTTATTACATCATCCTATTTAGAACGCAATTTAAGTCAATTCCTGCTGAACTTCGTGAATCTGCAAGAATTGACGGGGCAAGTGAATTTAGAATTTTCTGGAATATCATCATTCCACTATCAAAAGTAATTTTCTTAATCATTTGCTTGTACTGTATCGTAGGATCGTGGAACAGTTTCACTCCACCGTTACTATACTTGAATGATGATACAAAGATGCCGTTAGCAATTTACTTACGAAACTTAATCGTAACAAATACAACGGATACTGCTGAACTTTCATTAAGTGCAGGGAATACGTATTATCAACAAATTGCCGCACAAGGTGGCGGTATCGGTATGCGTATCGCAATCAAGATGGGTACTATCGTAGTCAGCGTATTACCAATCATGATGATTTATCCTTTCATTCAAAAACACTTTGTGAAAGGAATTATGTTAGGTTCAGTTAAAGGTTAAAAACAGAAAAGGAGATTTTTAAAGTGTCAAAATTAGATAAATATAAAGGTATCATTCCAGCGTTTTACGCATGTTATGATGATGAAGGAAACATTAGTCCAGAACGAGTTCAAGCTCTTACTCAACATTATGTAGATTGTGGAGTTAAAGGCTTATACGTTGGTGGCTCATCTGGTGAATGTGTATATCAAACAGTAGAAGAAAGAAAAATCGTTTTAGAAAACGTAATGAAAGTTGCGAAAGGTAAATTAACGATTATTGCTCACGTAGCTGCAGCTTCTACAGCAGGCTCAGTTGAACTTGCTAAACATGCGGAAAGTGTTGGAGCTGACTGCTTAGCAGCGATTCCACCTATTTACTTCCGTTTACCAGAACATTCAATTAAGGACTACTGGAACGCAATGGTGGATGCTACTAATTTAGATTTTGTGATTTACAACATTCCGCAATTGTCAGGATATGCTTTAACAACAAACATGTTCCAAGATATGTTGAAAAATCCTAAAGTTATTGGTGTGAAAAACTCTTCAATGCCAGTCCAAGATATTATTACTTGGAAAATCGCTGCAGGAGATCGTGAAGTAGTTGTCTTCAATGGTCCAGACGAACAATATATCGGTGGTCGTGCAATGGGTGCTGACGGTGGTATCGGTGGAACATATGGTGTAATGCCAGAATTGTTCTTAGCTGCAGAAAAAGCATTCAGTGAAAGAAATCTAGAATTGGCATTAGAAATCCAAAAAGATATTGACCGTATTATCTTTACTTTAGTAAGCGGTAAAGCAAATCTATATGCTGTCCAAAAAGAAATCTTGAAGAGAGAAGGCTTGAATTGCGGTTCTGTTCGTGGTCCGTTAACAGCGGTAACAGAAGCAGATTTACCTGTTGTTGAAAAAGCTCACAAGATGATTCAGGAAGCAAAAAACAAATATTGTAAATAACTAAAATAAAAAACAAAAAACAAAATGGAGGTTTAGTTATGGTTAAATTAAGTAATTTTGCAAAGGGGATTTTGGCTTTTGGTGCAGCTGCAACGTTAGCGGCATGCTCAAATAACAGCTCAAATTCATCATCTTCAGGTGGAGAATCTGGCGAAAAAACAAAAGTAACATTCTTATCAACTTGGCAAATCAATGATGTTCGTCCGCCTAAAGATTCAACATATGTTGGTCAATGGATTGAAGATAAAACAGGGGTAGATATTGAATTAGTAACAATTCCTAACGAAGGTATCAGCTCAAAAGTAAACTCTTTAATTACAAGTGGACAATTACCTACAGTTTTATTAACAACTGGGGATAAAAACACAATTGCCAACATCAATAAATTAGGAGACCAAGGTGCGTTCTTAAACTTAAAAGATCATTTAGACGAACTACCTAACTTCAAAAAATATATTGAGAAAAATAACGCAAAAGCTCAATTAGAAGATGACAAAGGTAATATCTATGCATTCCCTAAATTCTTTACAGATGATAGCATTATGTATACAACACCTATTATTCGTAAAGACTTATTAGTAGGTTCGCCATACGAAGATTTATCTAAGATTAAAACACTTGATGACTATACAAAAGTATTACGTTATTTAACTGAAAAACAAGGTTCTCCTGCGTTCATTCAACGTAATGGTTATGAAGGCTTCATGGGTAAAGTAACTCCTTTATTCAACTTAAGCTACCGTACTTACTATGATTATGAACAAGATAAATTTGTTCATCCAGTTCAACAACCACAATTAAAACAATTTGTTGAATGGTTACGTCAATTACGTTCAGAAAACATTCTTCACCCAGACTGGGCTGTATTAAAAGACGAAGCTTGGGAAGGTTTATTAGCTTCAAACAAAGGTTCATTTACAGTTGACCGTATGAACATTATCGGCGACAACAATTTCGATAAATCATTTGACTGGCAACCACTTGTTTACCCTGAAATTAACGGTAAACGCTACTTACAACCAAAACAAAGTTACATGTCTAACTCTGGTTGGGTAATTAACGCAAATGCTCCAAAGGAACAAATCGAAAAAGCTCTTAAATTAATCGACTTCTTATATGCTGATGAAAATGCTGAAACATTAGCAATCGGTCTCGAAGACAAAACATTCACTAGAAAAGATCCTAATACAGAAGCTGGTATTAGATGGTTGATTCAAATCTACGGTGAAAATGCAGATAACAAACAAGCAGACTTATTATTCAAACACGGTATCCAAGTGTTTGCAAAAGTTCAAACTAAATTAGATATCTTAGCACAACCTGGTACTTTCCCTAAAGTAATGTATCAACAAGTAGATAAAATTAAAAATGAATTAGGCGGCTTACGTCCTGATGCTCCAATCATTTCTTACACTGCTGAAGAAGCTGAAATTCTATCTAAAGCTGAAGCTGGTTTAAACACATTCTTTGATGAAAACATCATTAAATTCATCGAAGGTCAACGCGATATGAGTGAATGGGATTCATTTATTAAAGAAGCTAAAGAAAAAGACTTAGACAAAGTTGTTAAAGTTTACAATGACGCTTATGCTCGTGTTAAAGCTAGAGAATAATATTTGAATAAATGATTTACTACGGGCTCTTTGAGATTCAAAGAGCCCCTTTTTTAAAGGAGAAACGAATGAGAAATTTTGAAGCTGTCGTCATTGGTGCAGGAAGTTCTGGAACGTTGTCTGCTATTTCGGCAGGACGATTAGGGCTAAAGACTTGCTTAATCGAAAGAGGAAATCGTATTGGAGGAGTCCCTGTTAATACATTGATGGGTTCGTTTGCGAACTTGTTTTTTGACGACGAAGGAAATGTCTATGCGAGTAATATCGTTGCGGAACTAATTGAACGTATCATTAATAAAGGTGGAACGGTCTTTAAGAGTTTAGCAGAATTGATGGATACGGAGGAGTTGTATCAAATTACGATTCCGTATCAGCCAGAAGTGTATGAAAGTGTATTGACGGAAATGCTGTTTGAAGCAGGTGTTGAAGTAATTTTAAATGCTGAGATTCATAGTGTTGAAGTTGTGGATGATGTGATTCGTTCTCTTACTTTTTCAAGTAATGGGAATTCAGAAACAATCACTTCAAAAGTCTTTACAGATGCGACAGGGAATGCATTTATCGCTACGATGTCAGGTGCAGAAACATACCATAAGAACTCGTCATATGGTTGCTTAATGCGATTAGGTGGAGTGGATATTGAAAAAACGCTCGAACATATTGAGAAGACACGCCAATGGAGAGATATCCCAGGATACAATGAATGGCTTGAATCGAAGTTGGTCAATAAGGTTTATAAAGGAACGGGTTCTATTTTGAGAAGCCCTGTGACGTATGATCATGCGCCGATGATGACGAAAGAAGATTTCCTTATGAACGATGAGAAATGGAAGTACATTACGGATCGTTGGAAGAAGTATGGATTTATCTACACTCTAGAAGTCTCCCTATTTAGAGAAGAGTTGAGAAAAGCGTGTGATAATGGTGACTTTATTTTTGAGATGTTCTTTAATAAAGAAAAAGGAGTTACTTTCAACGGAGATGGCATTAGCTATGGCGCGTGGGGAGAAAACATTGCTTTAATCAATGTTGCTAAAGCGTTTGGTTTTAACCCTAACAATGTGGATGATGAAACGATGGCGAATATCTATTCTCGTCAATACAATGTAATGTTTGCCAATGTACTAAAAAAATATGTGCCTGGTTTCGAGAACTCATATTTGATTGACCATGGCGGTAGAGCAGCGAATCGTTCTTGCACGCACGTTGATAATACTAGTTATACAGAGGAGTTATATGGTACTCCGATTTATACATTCAAAACCATGTATCACTTCCAAAAAGCAAAACAAATTCCATACCGTGCTATTTTAGGAAATAAGATTAAAAACCTTCTCGTAGTTGGGAAAGGTGCGTATCAGTCTGAAAGTTTCCGTTCACAAATTAGTTGTATGTTGATGGGAATTTCTGCTACAGCTGTGGCGAAGACCATTCTAGACGGGAATGTGGATACTCATCATATCGACCCGAAAGAGTTAGAGAAAAATCTTGAACTTTTATTTGAGTGGAAATAATAGTAGAACCTCTTAAAGGAGAAGCTAATGAAAAATTTTGATACTGTGGTAGTTGGCGCAGGAAGTTCGGGTACCTTATCTGCTATTTCTTCTGCACGCTTAGGATTGAAAACTTGTTTGATTGAAAAAGGCAATCGTATTGGTGGAGTTCCTGTCAATACATTAATGGGCTCGTTTTCGAATTTGTTTTTTGATGATGAAGGAAATGTTTATGCGAGTAATATCGTTGCAGAATTAATCGAACGTATTATTAACAAAGGTGGAACGGTCTTTAAGAGTTTATCTGAATTGATGGATACAGAAGAACTGTACCAAATCACAATTCCTTATCAGCCAGAAATGTATGAAAGTGTATTGACGGAAATGCTCTTTGAAGCAGGGGTTGAAATTATCTTGAATGCGGAAATTCATCAATTAGAAGTAACCACGGAGGTCATTCAATCTCTGACGTACTCAAGCAATGGGAATTCTGAAACGATTACTGCAAAAGTCTTCACGGATGCAACAGGGAATGCGTTTATTGCCACAATGGCAGGTGCGACTACTTATGATAACAATACTTCGTATGGTTGTTTAATGAGATTGGGTGGAGTGGATATTGAAAAAACACTCGCTCATATTGATAAAACACGTCAATGGAGAGAAATTCCAGGATATAATGAATGGTTGGATTCTAAACTAGCAAATAAAGCTTATAGAGCAACTGCGGCTGTTCTAAGAAGTCCTGTAAGGTATGACCATGCACCTGTTATTACTAAAGATGATTTCCTCATGAACGATGAGAAATGGCAGTATATCACTGACCGCTGGAAGAAGTACGGTTTTATTTATACGTTAGAAGTTTCATTATTTCGAGAAGAATTAAAACAAGCGGTTGATAATGGTGATTTTATATTCGAACTCATGTATAACAAACATCAGGGAGTTACTTTTAATGGCGATGGTATTAGCTATGGCTCATGGGGTGAAAATATTGCATTAATCAATGTCGCTAAAGCGTTTGGTTTTAATCCTAACAATGTGGATGATGAAACGATGGCAAATATTTATTCGAGAGAATACAATGTGATGTTTGCGAATGTGTTGAAAAAATATGTGCCAGGTTTTGAGAACTCTTATTTGATTGATCATGGTGGTAGAGCCGTGAGTCGTTCTTGTACACATATTGATAACGAAAGCTATACAGCCACCTTATACGATACTCCGATTTATACATTTAAAACAATGTATCACTATCAACCGGCCGAAGAAATTCCGTATCGCACGATTTTAGGAGGTAAGATTAAAAACCTTTTAGTAGTTGGAAAAGCTGCTTATAAGTCTGAATATTTTAGAGCGCAGATTAGTTGTATGTTAATGGGGATTGCAGCAACAGCTGTAACGAAAACAATGATAGATGCTAATGTAGATACCCATCATATTGACCCGAGAGAGCTAGAGAAAAATCTCGAACTATTATTTGAGTGGGAATAAAATTAGAATACCATGTTTCTTATACGAAACGTGGTGTTTTTTATGGCTAAATCCGCTAGGATTCGCAGGCCAAAATCTTTCTGCTTGCAAGTGGGGAAAGGTTGAATTATACTGAAGTCAACCTAATTGGTTTACAAGTTTTTTCAGGAGGTGTACGATGTATCAACCAGAGAAATTAAAAGAACGAAGAGTGGCGCAGGGCTTGACGCAACAAGAGCTCGCCAATGCACTCGGTGTCTCTAAGCAGGCTTATTCTGCCTGGGAGCGTGGAGTGAAGGTGCCAGCGTCTGATAAGGTAGAACAGCTGGAGAAGCTTCTATCTGTGCCAAAGGGATATTTTACAGAAATTGAAATTGTACGATTGTACCATACGCTCACGCCGCCAAATCAAGAGAAGGCGGTGCGCTATGTTCGCGCGTTGGCCACTGAGGAACAAACGCCAAAAGTGGTGCCGATGAAGAAGAAACTAGTCGCGTATCATGTGTACGAGAAGATGTCGGCCGGGATTGGAGCGACGATTTACAACGACCGAGACTACGATACGGTTTACTACGATGAAGAGTTGGCGCATGATTTTGCGTCCTGGGTATCGGGGGACTCGATGGAACCAAGGTATCATAATGGATCGGTGGCGCTCATTCGTGAGACGGGATTCGATTATGATGGGGCGGTTTATGCGGTAGTATGGAACGGACAGACGTTTATTAAGCGCGTGTACCGTGAACCAGATGGGTTGCGTTTAGTGTCGTTTAATCCGGACTATGCGGACTTATTTGCTCCGTATGAGGAAGAACCACGAGTGGTAGGAATGATTGTCGGAAACTTTATGCCGTTGGAGGGATAAAGATGGGCTGCTTTGACTATTCGAAGGAACCGAGAAGCGACATTGCCTTTGTGGACATGAAGTCCTTTTACGCGAGTGTGGAATGTGTGGCGAGGGGCCTGCATCCATTGAAGACGTCGCTATGCGTGATGAGTCGTGCGGATAATTCGGCGGGGTTGATTTTAGCGTCTTCTCCAACGTTTAAGAAGGTCTTCGGGAAATCCAATGTTGGCCGGGCCTATGAGTTACCCTTTGATGTCAAAACACGCAAGTTTAGTTATGCCAATGCACGTCGTCAAGGAATCGAAGTGACGCCGCAGTATGTGCGGTTTATTGAAAACTGGGCGAAGGTGACACATATCGTGCCACCTCGAATGGACGAGTATATTAAGGTGAACATGCAGATTCAACGCGTGTTTCAAAACTTTGGTGGGCCAGAAGATATTTTTCCATATTCGATTGATGAAGGGTTTATCGATTTAACATCGTCCTTGAATTATTTTGTGCCGGGAAATGCGCTCTCTAGACGGGAAAAGCTCGACCGCGTGTCTGCGGATATTCAACGGGCGATTTGGAAAGAGACGGGAATTTACTCGACGGTTGGCATGTCGAATGCAAATCCGCTTTTGGCCAAATTAGCGCTCGATAATGAGGCGAAGAAGATTCCGCATATGCGCGCGAACTGGTCGTATGAAGATGTCGAAGAGAAGGTCTGGGGAATTCCTGAGATGACTGATTTCTGGGGAATCGGTTCGCGAATGGAGAAGCGACTGAACGCACTAGGGATTTATTCGATTCGTGAATTGGCGAATGCAAATCCGGACCGATTAAAACAAGCGCTTGGCGTCGTAGGCCTTGATTTATGGTTTCATGCGAATGGGATTGATGAGAGTAATGTGCATGTGCCGTACCGTCCTAAGTCAAGAGGGCTTGGGAACTCGCAGGTGCTTCCACGCAATTATGTTCGTCAGCGGGATATTGAAATCGTACTTCGCGAGATGGCGGAGCAGGTGGCGATTCGAATGCGTAGAATTAAGAAGAAGGCGACGGTTGTTTCGATTCATGTGGGCTATTCCAAGGACGAAGGGTTGTCGTCGATACAGGCGCAACGCAAAATTGACCCGACGAATCGCACTTCGGTGTTATCGGAAGTGGTGTTGGAACTCTTTCGTAAGAAATACAAAGGAGGTGCGGTGCGTAATGTGGCGGTGCGGTATTCCGGATTTGTCGAAGAAAGCTTTGGACTCATTTCACTATTCGAAGATATTGAAGCAGTTGAGAAAGAAGAAAGGCTCCAGACGGCGATTGATACGGTCCGCGACCAATACGGATTCACCTCGCTTTTAAAAGGGAATGCGCTGGAAGGTGGTTCGCGCGTGGTGGCTAGAAGCAAGTTAGTCGGAGGACATTCCGCTGGAGGATTAGACGGTTTGAAATAATGGAAAGAGCGTATTTGCCGTATCGCTCGGCAAGAGAACATAAGGATCGCGGCATGGCGAAGTGGATGGGATTCTTCCTGTCTGAACATACGACGTCCTTAAAAGACGAACGGAAACGCGTTGACCAGACGAGCATGCTGACGATGGAAGAGAAATGGATGCTGCTGTCGCAATTGTATGTAGGAAAGTTGCAAGCCAGTATTACGGTGCCGTATCGGATGATGCGCCAAACGCTCATTGGCGAAGTGAGTGAATTATACGAGAGTGAAATCTCGTTCAAGACAGAAGAAGGCTACCGCCGCATTGCAGTAGAAGACATTCTGCAAATTCAGTTGGTGGAAGGCGCATAACAGAGGTGAGACTATGGCGAAGATGAAAACTGCAAGTGTGCATGTCAGAATAAAAGAAGATACTAAAAAGCAGGCAGAAGCCATTTTAGAAGAATTGGGAATTTCGAGAGCAGTGGCGATAGAAATGTTTTATAGACAAATTATCCTAAACAAAGGACTTCCTTTTGAGTTAGTTATTTCAACTGCTCCGAAATCGCGTGAAGAACTTACAAAAGAAGAATTTGACAAGATGATGAATTTGACTATTAAGCAAGTAGAAAAAGGCCAAACAACACCCGTAGAGGAAGTTTTTGAAGAACTATATCAAGGTGTAGAATAATCGAAAAATAGTACGGCGTTTCTTTCATCATATAAGGTTTTAAAGGGGTCGAATTCGACTCCTTTAAATCAGGATAAATAAGAACGTCTCCCGTTATTCACTAGAGTTGACGGGGGCGTTCTTTTTTGCTAAAATAGTCGTGTTGTAATTGTGAAGCACCACAGCTACAACCGCTCGGATTAGAGTACAAAAGACCGGAATCGGCACTTTAAACTGGCGAGTCTTAGTCTAAAATATAGGAGGTGCAATATGTACGCAATCGTAAAAACTGGTGGAAAACAAGTTAAAGTTGAAGTTGGTCAAGCAATCTACGTTGAAAAATTAAACGCAGAAGCTGGCGACAAAGTAACTTTCGAAGAAGTAGTATTTGTAGGTGGAGATGACGTTAAAGTTGGTGCTCCATTCGTAGCAGGTGCAACTGTTGAAGGAACTGTTGAAAAACAAGGCCGTCAAAAGAAAGTTGTAACTTTCAAATACAAACGTCGTAAAGACTCACACCGTAAACAAGGTCACCGTCAACCTTATACAAAAGTTGTTATTGACGCAATCAACGCTTAATCACGATGATTCAAGTGACTGTACACAAGAAGAACCAACGTATCGTTTCCTTTGAAATGACTGGTCATGCAAACTTTAGTGAACATGGTTCAGATATCGTTTGCGCAGGGGTATCGGCTTTAGCCATTACAACTGTGAACAGCATTGAGAAGTTAGCAGGATACCAACCGATTGTCGAAGTCGACGAGGTTGAGGGTGGTTACTTATATATGGAAGTTGTAGAAGACTTGACGAAAGAGCAAGAACATACAACTCAAATTTTATTAAATAGTCTATTACTAGGGTTAGAAGATATTCAATCGGAATATCAAGACTTTCTAGCTGTAACTGTTGCATAATCAATCAAGGAGGTGCACAACTATGTTAAAAGTGAATTTACAATTATTCGCCCATAAAAAAGGGGGCGGTTCTACATCAAACGGACGTGACTCACAAGCGAAACGTCTAGGTGCTAAACGTGCTGACGGACAATTCGTTTCAGGTGGTTCAATTTTATACCGTCAACGTGGAACAAAAATCCATCCAGGTGAAAACGTAGGTAGAGGTGGAGACGATACTTTATTTGCTAAAGTAGACGGAATTGTACGTTTCGAACGTAAAGGCCGTGACAAAAAACAAGTATCTGTTTATCCAGTAACTGCTGCTGAATAATATTGAGTAGGATGTGACATTCAGTCACATCCTTTTTTTTAAGAAAAATGAGGGGTTAACAAAACTACTTCGAACGTTTCAGATATCTCTATAATTGCTATACTAGCTGTACCGGAAGAAGCCTTTCGTCTTCCTTCCTCTCAAGCTTCAAACTGCCGCTAGGAAATAAATTTCCAAGCAGCAGTAATTCACATTGAGTACAATCGCTAGTATTGCTATTATAGAATCTGAAAGTTCTCCGTAGTTTTGTTAGCAAAATAATGTGAATGAACCTATTTCATATTTTTCAAAGCTCAAAAACTCTTAAAAAATAGAAGGAGGGATTCTTATCGAAGCAGGTAAAGAAATTAAAGCGTTCGAAGAATTGGCAAAAGCTGTAGAGGTGCTTCAAAAAGAAATCGGTTATTCGAATGTAGAGGCGCTTGGTGAAACGTTACAAAATATCGTGAACGATAACACTGCGCAACAAGTCGAAGGATTGCCAAGTAATAAAGTCGCTGAAGAATTAAACAAAGCGTATCAACAATTAGATTTAACAAGTTATTCGAGTGAAGAGATTCGCCGTATGATTCAATTCACGTTCTTGAAAGCCGCCAAAGAAGATGGCTTGCAAATGAACCATCAAATGACGCCAGATGCCATCGGTTTACTCGTGGCGTATATGATTGACCAAATGACGAAGAAAGACGAGCCATTGCAAATTGCAGACTTTGCTGCAGGGAGTGGGAACTTGCTCAGCACGATTCTATTATTCTTACAATCTGCTGGCAAAACTGTCAGTGCAACAGCCATTGATAATGACGAAGTGCTTGTTCACTTAGCGCTGCAAGCATTCGCCTTAGAACAATTGGATGTGAAGACGTCCTTACAAGATGGGCTCCAAGATTCACTCGTGGATCCACAAGACTTCGTAGTGAGTGATTTACCAGTTGGTTACTATCCAGTAGATGCAAATGCCGCTCGTTTTGAAACGAAAAACGACGAAGGACATTCATTCGCGCACCACTTACTCATCGAGCAACAAGTGCGTTACTTGAAAGAGGCAGGAGTTGGATTCTTTATCGTTCCAACGAACCTTTTTGATACACCTGAAGGAGAGAAGTTGCTTTCTTATTTACAAAAAGAAACATACGTGCAAGGCATGCTGGCATTTCCACGCAATCTCTTCAAAGATGTGCAATTTAGCAAGTCGATTTTAATCGTTCAAAAACGTGGTAAAGGCGCAAAACAAGTGAGTCAAGTGCTCCTTGGAGATATCCCAGAATTTAAGAACAGAGAAAAATTCAGAAAATTCACTCTAACATTCGAAAAATGGGTACAAGAAATGTTATAATAAATCTGTTAGACCCACTTATGGGCTTAATTTGAAATTAAAGGAGAATGTGCATGTCAAAATCAATCGCGATTAATGCAGGAAGTTCAAGCTTGAAGTTCCAATTATTTAATATGCCACAAGAAGAAGTAGTGGCTAAAGGTTTAGTAGAACGTATTGGATTAGGAGATTCAATCTTCTCAATCAGCTATGGAGACGACCAAAAATTTGAAGTGGTAGAAGATATTCCAAACCACGAAGTTGCGGTAGAAAAATTATTAGAACAATTAGTAGCTTTAAACATTATTTCTTCATTTGACGAAATCACTGGTGTTGGTCACCGTGTCGTTGCTGGTGGAGAATTATTCAAAGATTCAGCTTTAGTGGATGATACAGTTATCCAACAAGTTGAAGACTTAGCAGAATTTGCACCATTACACAACAAAGCTGAAGCGGTAGGGATGCGCGCATTCAAACACATCTTACCAGACATTACAAGTGTTGCTGTATTCGATACTTCATTCCATACATCAATGCCTAAAAAAGCTTACTTATACAGCATTCCAATGGAATACTACGAAAAATTCAAAGCTCGTAAATACGGAGCTCACGGAACAAGCCACCGCTACGTTTCACGCCGTGCTGCTGAAATGTTAGGTAAACCAATCGAAGAATTAAAAATCATCACTTGCCACTTAGGTAACGGTGCTTCAATCACTGCAGTTGATGGCGGTAAATCTGTAGATACTTCTATGGGATTCACTCCATTAGCAGGGGTTACAATGGGTACTCGTTCAGGTGATATCGATGCTTCATTAGTAGCATTCTTAATGAACAAATTAAACATTACAGACGTTAACGAAATGGTTGACATCTTAAACAAAAAATCAGGTCTATTAGGTCTTTCAGGCGTATCAAGCGACATGCGTGACGTTGAAGGTGCAAGTGCAACAAACGAAAATGCTAAAGTTGCAGTAGAAATCTTCGTTGACCGTGTTCAAAAATACATTGGACAATATGTTGCGGTTATGAACGGTGTGGACGCTATCGTCTTCACTGCTGGTATCGGTGAAAACTCTAAATCAATTCGTTCTCGTATCATCAATGGTTTAACTTGGTTCGGTTGCGATATCGATCCTGAGCGTAATGATACTCGTTCTGAAGCGATTATTTCTTCTGAAGGCGCGAAAGTAACTGTATTAAATATCCCAACTAATGAAGAGGTTGAGATTGCGCGAGACATCGAACGTTTACGCAAATAATAAAAATACAAACCGAAGGTTTGAAGAGAAACTTTTAAATCCTTGGATTTGTTTATAGTAGTGATTGTAGGAGACCGGCTCGAGCCTGTAGTCTCTCACCTATCGAATTCAAAGAGCCCCATGGCGGATGATCCGCTGTGGGGCTCTATTTCATTTCGATTCTTATTCCCTACTATGACTACTATAAAATCCAAAGGTTTTTAGTTTCTCGTTTTCAGGTGCTTATAATTGCGTAAATCCTTCTCAGTTAAATACGTGACAAGTGCCTTGGGAGGTTATTGCGTAAATCCTCCTCAGTTAAATACGCGTACGAGTGCGTTTAACTAGGGGCGTAAATCCTTCTCAGTTAAATACGCGACGAGGAGGGGGTGTAAGCTCTTTCTAATTGGAGATAAGATTTCACGGAAAATTGGTATTATTTCTTATTTTGGATGAATTAGAATTATTCTTGATAGAAAATTGCTGAAAAGGTAGTCATAGTTTTGAAAATTTTATAAAGGTTGGCTAGGTTTTCTAAAAAGGGGTTTGGAATATTCCATAAAAACCAATTCGAGCTTCAAAGTCCATTCTTAAAATAGAAGGGTGAAGAAAGAATCGAATGGAGATGAAAATCATTATGGTTTCAAACGGAAAAAAGAAATTCTTACTAGCGGCTGCGCTCGTTGGGCTTAGTGCTGTAACGCTCGCACCGACAAATGTGGTAAATGCGGATGAAATTTACTACGAAAATCAATATGGGGCGAATCAAAATTATCTTCGCTATGAAGCAGTGGATGGTCAGTTGATGAGTGCGGAAGTTGTTAACAACCGTACTTTTGATACATTGGCGTACGAAGCTTCTGATAATTCCTATGTGAAAGTGAATAGCGGTGGAAGTGTGACGTTCACGGCGAAGGAAGGCGCAGATGGGTTAACGATGCGTTATTCTATTAAAGATGGAGATAAAGGCGATGTCACGATTTATGTGAATGGTGAGCCTATGCGCACTTTCCACTTGGATTCGAGCTCTGCCTACCAATATGTGGATGGAAGCAATGTTTACGATACAAAGGCGACGGATCATAGTCATGCGCGCTTTAGTTTTGATGAAGTGCATGGATTCTTCGGGAAACATGTGAATCCTGGAGACAAAGTGACGATTGAAAATAATGGTGTCGAATTAGCACTTGATTTTGTGGAGTTAGAAAATGTACCTGCGCCTATTCCTCAACCAGAAAATAGTATTTCCATTACAGACTCAGCGTATGGTGCAGTAGATGGACAAGATAGTACAGAGGCATTTGAAAAAGCGCTAAAAGCAGCGATTGAACAAAAGAAAACTCTCTATATCCCAGTGGGTGAATTCAAGATTAACAAAAAGATTCATTTGACCGCTGACGGCTTAACCGTTACAGGGGCAGGAATGTGGTATTCAAAATTGAATTTTACAACGAATGCACAGGGACAAGGCGGATTCGAAGCTGGCCATGATTCCAATCGATTGACGTTTAGTCACTTTGCGATGACATCAGCCTTAACGTCACGTTATGACTACTTACCGCAAAAAGCACAATACAAAGCTTTTGCAGGAAGCTTCGGTAAAGATTCAAGAATCGACAACATGTGGATTGAACACTTCGAATGCGGAGCGTGGATTGGCGACTATGCTTCGGACATGAGATACACGGACCATCTTGTGATTGAAAATAGTCGTATCCGTAATAACTTGGCGGACGGGGTAAACTTTACGCAAGGAACACGTAATTCTGTTGTACGTAACTCAAGTATCCGTAACAACGGGGATGACTCTCTAGCAACCTTCTCAAGTAGTATCAACACGAATCAATATGCGGAGAATAATTCGTTTGAACATAACACGATTGAACTTGGTTGGAGAGCCGGTGGAGTTGGTATCTTCGGCGGGAAAAATCATAAAGTTACGAATAACTTGATTAAAGATAGCCGTGGTGGCGCTGGGATTCGTGTGTCAACGGTCTTTGCTAAAGAAGGTGAAGGGCTTGGATTTGATGAAAACAACGAGATTTTAATCAAAGATAACAAGATTGTAAATTCAGGGACGACGAATGATTTCTATTGGACGCATCCAAAACCTCGTAGCAACATTGACTTTGAAGAAACTTATGGTGAGATTAAAGGCATCACGGTTCAAGACAATGTATTCGTGAACCCAGTAGTTACGGATGAGGCGATTACGCATGCCGGAGTGACATTAGATGGAAAAATAAAAATCATTAACTCCGATGTTCAAGGAAATAACTCTGAAGATCCGTATAAAGTGAATTCAAGCATGAGCCATTCTGTTGAAAACGGAAAAGAAGTGTACAACTTTACGTACGGAAACGAGCCAACTTTCCTTACAGAAAACAGTACGGCGTTTGAGCGTGACTACAACTATCGTGGTGAACGCGAAGTAGACGGACACATCCTACGCTTCTGGGAACATAAATAATTATTCAAGGACGGATACTATACTAAAGAAATGGACTCACACTATGTGAGTCCATTTCTTTCTTCTGCCATACTCCTAGTATAGTGTCAATCCGTTGTATTCGGAGTAATCCTTAATTGTTTTTCAAGTCATTTGTCATGTGTTGGCGTAGGCTTTATAATAAAGATATCTATACTTTGAAGGAGTACTTATGACTCAAGGAATTATTATTAAAGCGTTGAGTGGATTCTACTATATCGAATCAGATGGAGTCATCTATCAAACGCGAGCACGTGGGGTGTTTCGCAAACGAGGCCAATCGCCACTTGTTGGGGATGTGGTGGAGTTCGAGAGTAGTAACTTGCAAGAAGGAACGCTAACAAAAATCCATCCGCGAAAGAATGCTATCGTTCGTCCGCCTGTTGCCAATGTGGATGTCGGCATTATCGTGATGTCGGCGGTCGAGCCGGAATTTTCGACGCATCTAGTGGACCGCTTCCTTGTCTACTTGGAAGGCTTAGATGTGCATCCGGTGATTATGATTACGAAGACGGATTTGCTGGACGAAGCAGGCATGTCTCGTCTCATGGACATTAAGGCGCTTTATGAAAAAATCGGCTATCCAGTTTACTTTGGACAGGAAGTCATGAAGGACAAGGCGCCATTGTTAGAGAGCCTACGAGGTGAGAAGGTCATCTTCTTAGGGCAGTCGGGGGTTGGAAAATCGACCTTGCTGAACGAGATGATTCCTGAATTAAACCAAGAAACAGGAGAGATTTCGAATGCGTTAGGACGTGGGCGTCATACGACTCGTCACGTATCGCTTCATGAAATCGAAGGCGTGTGGATTGCGGATACTCCGGGATTCAGTACGGTTGATTTTATGGAAATTGAAAAAGAAGACTTACCGCATTTATTCCCTGAGTTTGTCGAAGTAGAGCATGAATGTAAATTCAGAGAGTGTTCGCACCAACATGAACCAAACTGCGCCGTGATTAAGGGCGTGGAGTCAGGAGACATTTGGCAAGAGCGATACGACCATTATTTGAATTTCTATGAAGAGCTGGGCCAAAGAAAACCAGTGTATAAACGAAAAAATAGATAGAGGAGATAGAATATGAAAGTAGCACCATCAATTTTAAGCGCAAATTTTGCAACACTAGGAGAAGACGTTAAGAAAGTCGAAAAATTAGGAGCAGACTGGATTCATATCGATGCGATGGATGGACAATTCGTTCCAAACTTAACATTAGGACCAAACATCGTTGAAGGATTACGTCCAGTAACGGATTTAGTATTAGATTGCCATTTAATGGTCCAAAACCCAGAACGTTTCATTCCACAATTCGCAAAAGCAGGAGCAGACTACATCTCTGTTCACGTGGAAGCAACACCACATATTCACCGCGCGCTTCAAGCCATTAAAGCAGAAGGCGTTAAAGCAGGTGTCGTGATTAACCCAGGAACACCAGTCAGTGCCATTTCAGCAGTATTAAGCGAAGTAGACTTGGTATTAGTCATGACCGTTAACCCAGGATTCGGCGGTCAATCATTCATTCCAGAAACATTAGATAAAGTCCGCGAATTAGTAGCGTTGCGCCAAGAAAAAGGCTACCACTACTTAATCGAAGTGGACGGCGGAGTGAACGGCGAAACAGCGAAACTTTGCGCAGCAGCGGGGGTAGACGTTGCCGTTGCCGGTTCATATGTATACTACGCAGACGACATCAAAGCTGCGATTGATTCCATTAAAAAAGCATAAGAGGGACGAAGATGGAAGTTGTGATTGTCTTGGGAGGACCCAACACGAAAGAGAACATCAAAGCGCTCTTAGAAAACCGATACGGTAAAACCTATGAAGACTTCCGTTTTGTCGGAGTCGATGGTGGCGCTCTTCGGTTATTAGAACAGCATCTTCCCATGGAAGTAGCGATTGGAGACTTTGATTCTGTCACAAAAGAACAGCGCGACTTGATTCATGAAGCAGCGGGCACGGTTGTTTCGCTTCCTTCTGAAAAAGACGATACGGATTTTGAGGCAGCCTTATTATGGGTGAAGGAGCATTACAAAGAAACACCGATTCATGTACTCGGTTCTTTTGGCGGGCGAGTGGACCACGCGATTAGTACCTTATGGACGATGATGCGACCAGACTTAGCACCGCTCATTCCGTATGTGGTATTCGAGGATGCCACGAATGTCGTGAATTTCATCCAGCCAGGCACATATACGATTGAAAAGATGGACTTTACGAAGTACCTCTCCTTTATTAGTATGACTCCTGTGGAAAATGTCACCCTCAAAAATGTGAAATACACCCTCGATTCAAAAAGCTACGCGTACCCAGTAGCGCTTGTCAGCAATGAATTTACAAGCGACAAGATGACCATCTCCTTTACAAAAGGACTTATCTTAGTCGCTCAAACCCGAGATCATTGGAGATAAAACAAAACATCGCACAAATAAATTACACCCCAAAGGTTAGAATAAATCTGACTTTTGGGGTGTTTTGATGATGGAGTTTTGTTATGAGAAGACAATTCAGTCACTTCATCATTTTTGCTTCGCGTATTTTTCTAGATATATTTGGATTTTTGGCATGATAAGATGCATAATTTTAAGGTTCGTAAAAGCTATTACTATAGCCAATAAAAGATAGACAACGATTGATAACAAAGAAACATCAGAAGGCCAATAGTGGGCAATCATCATTAGAACCATTGGCAATTCTAGGGTTACCGTGATGACTCCAGGAACATAGCCCCTAAATTGCAGGCACATGATATAATGGATTATGAAATGAGCTGTATATGCTATTACAAAAGATAAATAGAGTAGGTTGTTGTGAGTCAATTGACAAAAACCAGAAATAAACAGCAAAATGACAAACTCTTCTAAAACGCCTACTGCAAAGGCAGAACCTTGCGTAACGGAACCAAAGAACGGTTTCTTAAAAGTTGCTAACTTTTGATGATGGCGTATTTTCCACAGGGGCATAACAATCATTTCTTCAAAATCGTGTAAAATAAATAAAATAGGTAGCATCCAAAAGTTAAAAAGAATGCTCATATCGTTTACCTCCTTAATAACAACTAACAATTGTATACGTTAATGATAAATTTTAATCATATATCACGCGTGATAGTTTTAGTGTAAGGATATAAAATTACAAAAACAAGATGTTAAGTGAATTTGGCACAGTTTGACCAAAAGTGTGCCAGGAAAGGAAAAGTATCATGGAACATCAAACGCGGCAATGGCTGGAAGAAGCCTTATTCGATTTATTAGCAACAAGAAAATCTTTACAAGACATTAGCATCGCAGAACTTAGCGAACATGCTCAGATTGCTAGACGAACGTTTTATCGTTATTACCATTCAAAAGAGGAAGTCCTCACGAACTATATCGACCGCTTAATCCAGAGATATATTATCGAACTTCAAACAGAAAAATTGGATAATTTTGAGGATCTTGTAAATTTATTTTTTCAGTACTGGAGCCAGTACACTGAACCATTAAAAATTTTGCAAGATGCAAGATTGCAAGTGCTTGTTTTACAAAGGTGGTATGATAAGCTTCCTGCTGCTTATACTAGCATAAAGGCTCCTTGGCACATCCCAAACAGTACTCAAAGACAAATCAATTATGATAGTAGATTTATTATCGGTGGTCTCTACAATGTTTTTGATGAATGGTTAAAAACAGATAGTCAAACAATGCCTATTGATGAATTAGTCACTACAACTTTAAACACTATAAAACGTGTAAAGGGAAGTTAATTAAGATTTAGAATAGTCATGAGCGCTCCAATTAAAAAGTATTTAAAACAAAAGATAGCTCGTATTTTTCACAAAGGTAGTTGAAATTCCGAAATTCACTTATAAGTGAATTTTGGAATTTTTTCGTTCCTTAGTGTTTTCAATGATAGAAGCTCTCTAATCATTACTACCAAGCCTTTCATAGCGGATGAAAATTCAACAGACATATGAATTTTCAAATAATGTAAACAGATTTCTTTCCTTTGAGACTGCTTCAAACCTCTATCTTATAACCTTTTCACAAACTCCATTTTTTTGAAATAAAAATCAAAAAAGCACACCCACCTACCCCCATGAAAAGCACCACCCATGGTCCCTTGGTTTCCTGGCATTAATCTCAGGTAAAGTAGATCTGTTTAAAGCAGATAAAAATTGAGGCGATTCCCAAGCTCTTTTTTAGAAGGTAGGGCTTAAAACAATTGCGGTTCAATAGTGGAGCATGAAAAGCTGCTTGAGGAGGATAGCGGTCATTGTAATGAATGAGTAACCAATGTGAATTACCAAGGATTAGCGACTGGTCGCTTAGCCTTGGTTTGAAGCTTGGTAGGCAAGGAGACTTTAGGCTCCTGCCGGTACCATTACAATGATGTCCGCTATCCAGAACTTCAAGCAGCTTGGAATGCGACCAGTATTCATAAACTATTGTTTTAAGCCGTCGGCTTATTTTTTAGAAAAACAAAAAGAGCTTAGGGATATCGCCTAAGCTCTTTTTAATAGTGCTCTGTATTAAACACGTTCTACTTTACCTGATTTTAATGCACGAGTTGAAACCCATACTTTTTTAGGTTTGCCGTCGATTAAAACACGAACTTTTTGTAAGTTTGGTTTCCAAGTACGGCGGTTAGCGTTCATAGCGTGAGAACGAGTGTTACCTGTTTCAGAACGACGTCCAGTGAAATAACATACTTTAGCCATTTTCATTCTCCTCCTTCATTTAATTCATTATCAGCTGATATAATTTTGAACTAAATCATATACTTAAATAATTTAGCATAGTTGACCTTAGAATGCAAGCGTACTGGTCAATGAGTTTACCAGAGAGCTAAAAATTTGTAAAAGGCTAGGTAATCAGCTAGGAATATGATATTATAGTATAGAAATAATGTGTCAATCTGTCTAAAAATTAGATTGAAACCTTTATATATTTATGGGAGGTATTTGTATGACAGTAAAAATTCAAACAGAAAATGGACAAATCGAACTTAGCAATGAAGTGATTGCTACAGTTGTTGGCGGTGCCGCTACAGATAACTATGGTGTTGTTGGAATGGCTAGCCGCAATCAAATTCGCGACAACTTTAATGATATCTTGAAAAAAGAAAACTTCTCTCGTGGAGTAGTCATTCGTCAAGAAGATGATGGTGTTGCAGTGGATGTCTACATTATTGTTGGATACGGTACAAAAATTTCTGCGATTTGTAGAAACGTACAAGAACAAGTGAAATATAACTTAGAAACAATGTTAGGCTTCTCTGCAAAAACAGTGAATGTCTATGTACAAGGAGTTAAAATCATCGAAGCGTAATGCTTGTTGATTCTAGTCAGGAGGAAGTAAGAAAAATATGGCAACTATGAAAACTATTACGGCTCAAGATTTTCGCGCAATGGTGGAAATCGGTGAAATGCGTTTATCTGAAAACGCAGAATTCGTAAACTCATTAAACGTATTCCCAGTACCAGATGGAGACACAGGGACAAACATGATGCTCTCATTCAAATCTGGTGCGGAACGTGTTGCAAACTCTACAGCAACAACTGTAGGTGATTTAGCACAAGATTTAGCAAAAGGATTATTAATGGGTGCTCGTGGGAACTCAGGAGTTATCTTATCTCAATTATTCCGTGGATTCTCTAAAGCGGTTGTGGGGAAAGATGTCATCACTGGTGAAGAATTAGCACAAGCTTTTACAAACGGTGTGGAAACAGCTTATAAAGCCGTTATGAAACCTGTTGAAGGAACAATCCTAACTGTTGCTCGTGAATCTGCAAAACGTGGTGTTCGCAAACTAGAAACTTCAGACGACATCATCGAAGTAATGGGATCAGTATTACGTGGTGCTGAAAAATCATTAGCGAAAACTCCAGATTTATTACCAGTATTAAAGGAAGTGGGCGTAGTGGATTCAGGCGGTCAAGGTCTTGTATTCATTTACAATGGATTCTTCGAAGCATTAACAGGGGAAGCAGTACCTGTACATGCATTAGAAAGCAATAAAATTGATTTAACTTCAGTGGCTCACCACGAAGCAGGCGTTGACTACGAACACGTATCAACAGGCGACATTAAATTCGGTTACTGTACTGAAATCATGGTGAAAATCGGTGAAGGCGAAACAGTCGTAGATACTTTCGACTACGATACTTTCCGTAACTATTTAAACGAACTTGGAGATTCTCTACTTGTAGTAGCTGACGATGAAATTATCAAAGTACACGTGCATACAGAACGTCCAGGGGAAGTGATGAACTACGGACAACGCTTCGGTTCATTAATGAAAGTGAAAGTGGACAACATGCGCTTGCAACACGAAGAAGTGTTAAAAACAGACTACACTGCAAAAGTCAAAGAAGCAGCGCAAAAACAAAAAGCGGAATACGGAATCGTAGCAGTTGCTGCAGGTGAAGGTGTTCAAGAATTATTCAAGAGCATGGGTGTAACAACCATCATCAACGGTGGTCAAACAATGAACCCAAGTACAGAAGATATTCTTCAAGCGGTCAAAGAAGCGCATGCTGAAAAAGTAATCGTATTACCAAACAACAAAAACATTCAAATGGCTGCAAACCAAGCGGCTGAAGTATCAGAAGATGCTGCCGTTGCCGTTGTTGCCACTCGTACAATTCCACAAGGGTTAGCTTCATTATTAGCCTTCAATCCAGAAGCAAGTTTAGAAGATAACCAAGCTGCAATGAGCGAACAAATGGCACTTGTATCCAGTGGTCAAATTACTAATGCTGTTCGCGATACAAACATCGATGGGGTTGAAATTAAGAAAGACGACTTCATGGGGATTGTAGATGGCAAGATTTTAGTAAGTATTGCGGGCCGTAAGGAAGCAACTCTTGCGACAATCGAGAAGATGATTTCTGACGATTCAGAGATCCTAACAATCATCTATGGCGAAGACGCAGACGCAAGCGAAGTGGAAGAAATCACGGAAGCTGTAGAAGCGAAATACCCTGATGTAGAGGTTGAAATCCATGAAGGAAACCAACCAGTATACACTTACTTATTATCTGTAGAATAATAAATTTAAAATAATCGAAAGATTTCGAATCCTTACGGATTCCTCTATAATAACTGTAATGGGGTACCGGTTCGAGCCGAAGTCTCTCACCTTTAAAGCCTCAAAGCTGGAGTAAGGAATAAATTCCTAACTCCAGCTTTTTCGCATTTAATACCATTCCCCATTACTGTTATTATAGAATCCGTAAGCTTCTCCGTCTTTCGATTTTTCTCTTATTAATAAGTAAGTGTACTGGTTGGGTTTCGTGCTCACATCAGGGTATTTCGCTGGACGGCTAGTGCTTTCTAAATTTCGCTTGCGTCTGAGTCTTCACTCGCCTCGGAAGGGAGAACAATACACTTAGTGGAAAACACACAAAAGCTCACTGCAATGGAAGGCTTGAGAAAACAGTGCACACTTAAGGGGATGTTCTCAAATTAACACGTTATTATTTATTGTGAGAATATATGGTGTAATAATTAAAGATTTTTTCTTTGAAGGTGTTTATAATGATGTTAAGAATAATCGGTAATTTAATCATTATAGAATAGTTGTACTAATTATTGGAGGAAAGACAATGACGAATAGAGTTTTCAAGGTGGGTAGTCGTGAGTATATTGTGGAGAGTCAGATAGGACAAGGTGGTAACGGAATAGTCTGGAAAGTAACCTGTGAAGGAATAGAGTATGCGCTCAAACAATTAAATACAGAGGATAGTAAAAAGAAAGAAAGATTTATAAATGAAATTAATTTTTGTAAAAAAAGTGAGTCAGAAAATATTGTTAAAATTATAGAGTCTGGGGAAAATCATGGAAAAATCTTCTATGTTATGCCGATGTATGAATCAGATTTAGCTAAAATAATTCAAAAGACAATTAATTTAGAAGATGCATTCAATTATTCAATTCAAATAGTCAAAGGGATAAAGTATTTACATGAAAATAAAGTTATTCATCGGGATTTAAAACCTGAAAATATATTAATTAATCCAGGAGTAGCTATTGCTGATTTAGGTATAGCTCATTTTGAAAATTCTATTTTGACGGCTAAAAATGAATTAGTTGCAAATCGCTGGTATGCTGCTCCAGAGCAAAAAATTAAGGGGAATAGCAAGAATATTTCTTATGCGGCCGATATATATTCGTTAGGTTTAATCATTAATGAAATTTTTACTGGAGAAAAACTTGAAGGATCGGATTATAAAAAAATATCTCATAGGTTTCCTTGGTTAGAAAAGTTGGATGACTTGGTAGAAAGATGCATAAAAGCTAATGCAATTGAACGGCCAAATATAGTAGAAATATTTCATGAATTGATATTGATTAAAGGCGAGTCAGAAAAAGAATTTTATGAGATACAAAACAATCTTAAAACAAATAATCAATTAAGTATTAATTGTAATAAATGCGAAACGCAGTATATTCTTAAACAAGCAACTATAGATGTATTGATAGCTACATATTTGTATAAAAATCTAGGATTGGATGAATTGTACGAATATAATCATAATTATAATGCTAATATTAGCTATAAATTGAAAAAAAGTTTAAGAACTATCTATTTTAAATCATTGGTTTTAGAAAAGTGTAAACGAAAATTTGAATATGAAGGTAATGGAGTAGGGTATACTTCTATTGATTTGGAGAAAGAAGAGAATAAAAAAATATATGATACTTTTTATGAGTATTTACTTAAAAATAATATATTGTCCAACGAAATTTTAAAATACTTCCAATCGTGTTGTGATTATCATTGTAAAGAAATCATTAGTAGTTTGAAAGATGAGGAAAAAGAAGTTGAAGATCTGAATGATGCTCCAATTATATATTTAATTCAAAAATTAAAAACACACGATATAGACTACAAGGAAATTAAAGAGGGGATATTAATTAATTGGAATAATAGCCAATCTACTATTGATGAAGAAAATTATAGGCCTTTGAAACTAAATAAAAATAATGCGGATAAATTAATATTAATAGATAAGTTTAGAGATAAATTCAAAGCCACAATTTCAATAAATAAAGATGAATTTATTGTGAGGTTCAACACAATAGAAGATTATGAAGAATTCAAAACATTTGCACTGGATTTAGCAAAGCCACATTATATTTTTGAAGGAGATGTTTTAGATCTTTTAAGAGTAAATCGGGAATTTCAGGGGATTGTTGAGTTAAATCCATGGGGTGATTTTGATATAAAAAGGACATTGGCTATGATTCTAGGAGAAAGAGAAATTATCTAGAATTCATTTTTTATAGATTTAAATGATGTACGGTTTAGACGATATAAATATTTTGTATTTCTAAAAATGATAGAAACTGACTGTGAATTTTAGTAAACTTATACGTATAGAAAGGATGTGATTGGATGAATGAAGTTTTTCAAAGTGTGCAAGTCATACCAGGCGTTGGACCAAAACGATTAGAGCCATTAGCCGAACTTGGCATCGAAACCGTCTATGACCTGTTAACGCATTTCCCGTTTCGTTATGAAGATATTCAGATTCGGGATGTAAACACAATCATGGACCAAGAGAAAGTCACGTTAAAAGGGCTTGTGGCGACGCAACCGGTTGTGAGCTACTACGGCTTCAAGAAGAACCGCTTGGCGTTTCGCATGGCGATTGACGAGCAAGTCATCCAAGTTGCGTTCTTTAATCAGCCGTATTTAAAAGATAAAGTCGTTCAAGGCGAAGAGATTGCCATCTACGGGAAATGGGATGCAAAGCGTTCTACCTTGATGGGGATGAAAATCTTATCGAACCGAAACGTGGAGGACGAAGAAGGAGACCAAGTCGAGGCGGTTTATCGCACGAATAAATCGTTGAAGCAGGCGACGATTCTCAAGCTCGTTCGGTCGGCGATGGATCGTTTTGAAGACAAAATTCCAGAAGTATTGCCACAAGAGTTGACGGCGTCTCACCACTTGATGGGGCATAGAGACGCTGTGCGGGCGATGCATTTTCCAAAAGATGAACTGGAAAGACAGAGTGCGCAATACCAGCTCGTCTACCAGGAGCTCTTCTTATATCAACTGCGCTTGCAATGGATGCGTCAGAAGCGTCACCAGCAAACAAAAGGGCAAGAGGTGCTGTATGATAATGCTCAGTTGAAGGCCTTTATTCAGACATTGCCGTTTGAACTCACCGATGGGCAAAAGAAAGTCGTGAATGAGATTTGCTTTGACCTGCGTGCTCCTTACGAGATGAATCGTCTCTTGCAAGGGGATGTAGGGAGCGGGAAGACGATTGTGGCGACGATTGCCATGGTCGCAACGGCTCTGACAGGTAAACAAGCAGCCCTCATGGTTCCTACAGAAATCTTGGCGGAGCAACATATGCTGACGATTGAAAAATTGATTCAAGGCACACCGTTGAAGGCCGTGTTGTTAACCGGAAGTATGAATCGTTCGCAGAAGAAACGGAAAGAGTTGCTTGCTCAGATTGAGAGTGGGGAGGCAAACCTCGTTATCGGGACACATGCCTTGTTCCAACAAGATGTGAACTTTAAAGAGTTGGCATTTGTTGTGATTGACGAGCAACATCGCTTTGGGGTGCAACAACGTCAGGCGCTCGCTGGAAAAGGAGCGGGCGTAAATGTGCTTCAAATGACGGCAACGCCAATTCCTCGAACGCTTGCGATTACAGCTTTTGGGGAAATGGATACTTCTATCTTGAGTGAAATTCCTCGTGGACGCCAGCCCATCAAGACGTCTTGGGTTCGTGAGCAGGAAATGGAACAAATTTTTAATTTTGTAGAACGTCAAATTCAAGAAGGACGACAAGCATATATGATTTCGCCACTGATTGAAGAGTCGGAACATCTCGATGTGCAAAACGCCGAAGAGATTTACCGCATGATTTCAGCGCATTTCTCAGACCGCGTGAAAGTGGGACTGTTACACGGGAAAATGCCAGCTGAAGAAAAAGAAGCGGTGATGGCGGACTTTAAAGCCAACAAGCTACAAGTGCTCGTTTCCACAACGGTCATCGAAGTTGGTGTGGACGTGCCGAATGCCACAGTGATGGTCATTCTGGATGCGGACCGATTCGGGTTAGCGCAGCTGCACCAATTACGTGGACGTGTCGGACGAGGACAACATGCCTCAAGCTGTATTTTAGTAGCGAGTCCAAAGACCGAAAACGGGAAAGAGCGCATGCGCATTATGTGCGAGTCCACAGACGGATTTTATCTCAGTCAAAAAGACTTGGAGCTCCGTGGTTCTGGGGATGTATTTGGGGTCAAACAGTCCGGTATTCCAGACTTTAAGATTGCCGATTTAATACGAGATTATGATATACTAGAACAAGCACGTAAAGATGCGATCCTTTATGCCTCGGAAGATCCTACAGGAGAAAAAGCCGAGACAAAACGCATGAAGGCATTTATCGAACAAACAACGAAAGAAATCAATGGATAACTTCACGGCCACGTGGCTAGAAGAGGAGGAACAACAATGGTAAGAATTGCAATTGACGCGATGGGTGGAGATAACGCTCCAAAAGAAATCGTCCAAGGGGTCGTCCTTGCAGCAAAGGAAATGCCAACTGTCGAGTTTCAATTATACGGAGACGAAGCAAAAGTGAATGCATGCTTGGAGGAATCTCTTCCAAATATTCGTGTGATTCACTGTTCAGAAAAAATCAACTCTGATGACGAACCAGTTAAAGCGATTCGTTCGAAGAAAGACGCTTCAATGGTTGTTGCGGCTAAAGCGGTTAAAGAAGGAGAAGCTGACGCGCTCTTCTCTTGCGGAAATACTGGGGCTCTTCTAACGGCGGGGTTATTAATCGTAGGCCGTATTAAAGGAATCGATCGTCCAGGATTAATGCCAATTCTTCCGGTTTTAGGTGCAGAGAACCGTCAATTCATTATGATGGATGTAGGTGCAAATGCGGAATGTAAACCGAAAAACGTACACCAATTCGGGATTCTTGGAAGTTATTATTCAAAATATGTTCTTGGTTACGAGAACCCAACAGTCGGCTTATTAAATAATGGAGCTGAAGAAGGAAAAGGGAACGAACTCGCAAAAGAAGTTTACGGACTCTTAAAAGAAGACGACAGCTTAAACTTCGTCGGGAACGTGGAAGCTCGTGAAATCTTAACAGGTGCTGCGGATGTTGTGGTGACAGACGGATTCACAGGGAACGCGGTCCTCAAAACGATCGAAGGAACAGCGCTTGCGATGATGGGGCTTCTAAAAGAAGGCATCAAAGGGCAAGGAATTCAAGGAAAACTTGGCGCTGCCTTATTGAAGAATACCTTCTACGGCTTAAAGAACACATTGGATTACTCACAATTCGGGGGTGCGGTGCTCTTTGGTCTTAAAGGAGCCGTTGTGAAATCACACGGTTCTTCAAAAGCAGATAGCGTGTACCATGCGATGAAACAAATCGATACGATTGTATCGAGTGGCGTTATCAACGACTTAGTCGCACACTTTGAACAAACAGCTGAATAATATGTTCTTAAGAAAGAGTGGATTTGCCACTCTTTTTTATTCTTATCATAGGGATAGAGATTAATTTAAATCTGTATATTTCCAAGTTAGTTTTAATCGTAACAATAATAATTGCTTAATAGTTAACAAAAATTTTATAGCTATTGAATATCACAATTCACAAAAAAAACATGAAAATAAAAAAAAAAAAAACATTCTTATTTTAAACATTACAAATTATAATGAATGCGTAATCATGATTATAATAAACGAAAGGAAACTGTTATGAAAAAAGAGATTCTTACAAAAAATGAAATGTATACGATATACGGTGGATACTTCGGAAATTCACCTATAAGTGCAATGGATAGAACAGAATCTGCAGGTGCAACTTATGCGAGAATCGGTTTTACACGGCCTTTAAGTAAATGGATTAGAAGTTGGTTTGGATGGTAATAATAATTTAGGATGTGGAAGAGAAATTTGAAATCAAGTATCAAATCGATAACTGTTGCTATTGCATTTTTTAGTGCATTTATGGTTATGGAAATTATGACAGACATATTGTTAGAGAATTATTCATATCCAAATACAAATTTTGTGTATTTTATAATTAAAATGTCGTTTAATTTTATGTTAATCTACTTTAGCTATAGATTCTATCGTAAGAATAGAGTGAAAAGTATCAAACGTAAGATTAATTTATATGATATTTTATTAATTTTCTTTACGTATATTTTTTTATTGGTGATTGGCTATTATTTTCATATAGTCTGGAGCTCAGCTATATACGGAACAGTATCTGTGCCGTTCAAGAAATTTATTTTTTCTACACCAGGGCCGTTTTTTACTGACAAATGGTTGAATATGGAGAAATATTTCGAGCTAGTTGTTTTTGCGCCAATTTTTGAGGAAATATTATTTCGAGGGATTTTGAATAATGCATTTGAGGGTAGAATTAAGAGTGTTATTAGAGTACTAATAGTGTCTATTATATTTACGATAATGCATATTTATAACATAAGAAATGTCATTCAATTTCTGGGGTATTTATCATTGGCTATAGGACTTCAGCTTATTTTCGAAAGACGATACAGTTTATTTGATTCGATACTACTCCACAGTCTATCCAATGGTTTGTTAATAATAGGAATTATGACAATACAAAATATATGAGAATAAGTTAGGAGTAAATTTATGAAGAAGATTTTATCGAATGAAGAATTGAAATCTATTATGGGTGGTTGGTCATATCATCAAAGAGCAATTGACCGTTTTGAGTCAGGAGCTGGTGGCGGCGGTCCAGTGATTCCAATTTCATGGAATCTTGCTAGATGGATTCAATCATGGTTTAAATAATATTTGAAAGCAATAGAGGTTGGTTGACGACCTCTATTGTATTTTTAGGAGTTTGTATGAGATTTAAACGTAAAAATTATACTCCCCAACAAGATCAAAGAGATTGTGGAGTAGCCGTATTGTCTATGATATTAAAACACTATGGTAGTCAAATCAGTATAGCTTCGCTGAGAGAATTAGCTAAAACTACAATGGATGGAACAAGTTTGTGGGGACTAGTTAAAGCCGCAGAGACTCTGGGGATGGATTCGGAAGCAATTAAAGCAGATAGAAATATTTTCAGAAATGAGAAGATTCAGTTTCCAATTGTAGCTCATATAAAAAATGAAAATGATGAGTTTCATTTTTGTTTGATAACTAAATGTAAAAATAATAAATTAACCATTGCAGATCCTAATCCAGACAAAAGTATCTATTCAATTCCAATTTCGGAATTTAATAAATGTTGGACGGGAATATTGTTGTTCTTGACTCCAGCACCTCAATATCAACCTATAACGGAAAAAAGTGGAGCATTATTAGGTATGGTAAGATTGTTGCTTACAGATGGCAAGGCAGTTATGTATATCATATTGTGCTCAACTATCATATCTTTGATTACAATTTTAAGTAGTTATTTCATGCAAGTTATTATTGATGAATTTATACCCTCAGGATTAAAGAGTAGTATTATAATATTATCACTCGGATTAGTAATAGTTTATACTATGAAAGCACTGTTGGATTACTCTAAATCATATTTATTGTTATTATTAGGGCAAAAAATGAGGGGTAACATTTTGTTGTCGTATATTAGGCATGTATTTCAATTATCGATGAATTTTTTTCAAACGCGTAAAATAGGTGAAAAAACTTCAAGATTTGCGGATTCCATGTTTTTTATTGATGCATTGTCACAAGCGATTTCCAGCACATTTATTAATTTAATTACAGGAATTGTTATTTCGATTGTATTAATCATACAAAATTCTTTTCTTTTTTTTGTAAGTATTGGATTAATCGCAGTGGTGTTGCTTTTTATTCTTCTATCAAAGAAATACTATTATAATTTGACCAGTAACTCTTTAGAAACAAATTCAAAATTAACATCGATTATAATTGAAGATTTAACTGGGATTGAAACTATAAAAGCGCTAGGTCTTGAAAAGCAAAGAAGCAATATGATAGATATAAAATTCACAGAATATTTGGAAGCAGAATATAAAAAAGAAAAATTCAATATTTATTTTCATGTGTTTAAAAATACAATCCAAGAATATTCTAGACTGTTGATTATGTTAATAGGAAGCCTATTGATTATAGATGGAGATATAACTTTTGGGAAGTTTATTGCTTTTCAGTCACTAATGTCTTATTTGTTAGCCTCAATCGGAGACGTTGTAGATTTCTACCCTAAAATTCAACTATTAAGAATATCTAGCGATCGAATTCACGAGATATTTAATGTTGAAAAAGAAAATAAGGATGGATTTGATATTAACGATTTATCTGGTGAAATTATATTTGATAAAGTATCGTATCAATATGGATATGGAAGAACAATTTTTGAAAATTTGTCTTTTAAGATAAATCATAAGTCGAAAGTTGCAATATTGGGTGAGAGCGGATGTGGAAAATCAACAATCGCAAAACTTTTAGCTAAAATGTATGAGCTTCCTAGTGGAAGAATCTTGATAAATAACGTGGACATTAGTAATGTGAGCACTAAAATAGTGAGGGAAAATATAAGCTATTTACCACAGACTCCATATATATTTACGGGAACTATTTTAGATAACTTAACATTAGGTAAAAAAGATATTGATTTTAGAAGGATTAATGAAGTTATTGAAATATGTGAACTTACTCAATTGATAAATTCAATGCCACTAGGTATCAACAGTCAAGTAAGTAGTGAAGTAACCTCTATTTCTGGGGGAGAAAAACAACGAATTGCACTGGCAAGAGCATTGCTCTCTGATTCACCAGTACTGATTTTAGATGAAGCTACAAGCAATTTGGATGTGATTACAGAAAGAAAAATAATTAAGAAGCTAATGGGTCTAGAAAGAACAATAATCTTTATCGTGCACAGGGTATCTGTTGCTATGGATTGTGATCAGATATTCTATATTGAGGACGGAAAAATTGCGGAGAAGGGCACTCATTCAGAATTGGTTCGTAAAAGAGGAATTTATTCTCGTCTAATAAGTAAGGAGTAGTGAAGGGAAGTATGCAAAAGTATTTTTATAATAACAGATCTTCAACGGGAACTACTATTGTATTGATTTCTATTATTTTTATGCTAACTTGTTTAATAATTCTCTCTCTTGTTATTAAGCGTGAGGTGATTATAGAAGCAGTTTCAGAAATTCATGTAGGAAATAATATGCAAGTTGTGCAGTCTATAAATTCAATGCCCATCAAAGAGAATTATTTATCAGAAGGAATGAAAGTGAAAAATGGGGATGTGTTAATAGAGTATAAAATGGACGAATTAAATTCGAAAATTAAAATATTGACAGAAGAAATTTCTGATAGTAAAAGTAAAATTAATGAATTGAATATATTTTATGCTAGCGTTATAGATGGAGTTTCGAAATTTGAAGAAGAAAGTAAATGGGGATATTCTGCTCAGTTTGAAGAGTACTTATTACAAAATAAATATAATTCAAGTGTAGAAGAAGTTAATAATAGTGATAAGAACAGTAAAAATAATGCTAATAATGAAAGAATAAATTATTTGCAAAATATAGTTACGAGTTTGGATGAAGAAATCTCGAAATTACAAAAAGAAAGGGATCAATTGGAATCTGAAGTCACAGAAAGTAGTGATTCTACCACAGCGAGTGAGAACAGTATAAATAAAAATGAAATTAAGAAAAACATTGAAGCTTCCATTCAAGAGTTGGAAAGAAGGAAAAGTGAGATTCAACTTTCTAAAAGTGAGATGTATTCCCTTAAATTGACGGATTTAAGTAATTTAGAAAATGAAAAACTGAAGCAACAATTGCTTTCTGAGATTTTAAAAGTAAAGACAGATGAAGAACGAAAATTGACTGAGTTAAAAAATCAAATAGATGAGGCTGAAATACTAAAGAATCAAGAGAAAGTGTTAGCTAAAATTGATGGTGTGGTTCATATAAATAGGGCAGCAAAAGGATTAACCGTGGTGCCTATAGGTGAAGTAATTGCAGAGATTGTACCTGATATTCAAGAATTAACGGAAATTCCAATAGTTGCTTATATTTCTTCTGAATCTGCAGGAAGTATTAAATTAGGACAAGAAGCTGTTTTTGAGAGTATAGATAGCAAATCGAATAAACTTAAACTCAAAGCTAATGTAGTAGAAATTGATTCAATAGTTAGCGAAGTGGAAGGGCAGAAATTGTTGCGTATTGAATTGAGAGCGCCCGTTGAGGAACAGAAAATTAAGAATATTAGGTATGGCCTAACGGGAAAACTAAAAATTACTATTGACAGCAAAAGTTATTTTAACTATTATTGGGATTTATTTTTCCATAATCAATAATAGAATTTACGAGTTTGGAAAAAGGAGGAACACATGGTAGAAAACACCCAAAAGCGGAATGTGTTTATATTTTTATTTTTTATTAGTATCTTTTTATTAAACGAAATATTAATTGGATATTTAAAGAATCTAGCTATATTTCAAACGATTGGACGAAGACCGTATATTTTCTTGTTACAAGTTGTAATGACCGTCATTTTATCTTCTTTTTTTTATTTCTTTTATAAGAAGTTGAATAAGAAAAGTGTAAAATATCGATTTAATCTAGGAAGTTTGCTCTATATTCTTTTTTTCTTAATCGTGTGTAAACTAGTAGACTATTTTTTTATTGAGTATTTAAGCGGAATTGTCTTTGGTACGAAAACTTTATCTCTTTTTGAATATCTAAAATTTCAAAGTACGGGTTCAATACGTAACACCTCATTGAGAGCGTTGTTTTATTTTGAGAATGTTGTAAAGGCACCGATTTTAGAGGAATTACTTTTCCGTGGCCTTTTACAAGGTGTAATTCTAGAAAAATGGAGTAGAAATAGAAGAATATTGTTTGTTGCCCTTGTTTTTTCACTATCTCATCTAGGGCTCTTCGAAAATATCTTTTATTTTATTGCGTATTTCTTAAGCAGTGTCGTATTATCCGTACTTTATGAGAAAAGAAGAGGAATATTTGATTGTATTTTATTACATTCATTATTTAATGGGCTCCTTTTCATCGTTCTTTTTGATATTCCGATGCGCTGATTAATATAGGATGTAATTTAATGGAAAAACTGATTTTTTTATTTAGGGTTGATGGTTATTATCTATCAACCCTATTTTATTTTATAAAAATCGTTGTAAATAAGCCTCTTCAGATTCTATGTTGCGAAAATAAAAAAGTTCTCATGCTAAGCAAGAGAACTTTCAACAATAGTTTACACCATATGTGTGCGGCTAACACGCCATTGTTCTAGACGTAAGCCCACCCAGAATGAATAGATTCCGAGTGTAATAATGATGAAGAAGAGCCACTTGATCCATTGACCCCATAATTCAGTGGCAGTACCGTCAAAACGAAGTTGGTTTCCATCGATGATGGTGTGATCTGCCATATAACGGTATTGATAACAAATAGCCCAAGGTGCTAATAGCCCGAAAGAGATAAATGTCACAAAACCAGCAAATAGATTTACAAGAATAAGTTCAAGTAAAGTCCCAGTAAATTTGCTTTCCAAATGAGATTCCTCCTTTTTAATAATGTGCCTAGTATACCATAGTTTATAAATTTCATAAAGTCGCAATAAATTCTTAGGAATTCTAGCAAAAAAAGGGTACAATGGTTAAGTACATAAAGTTGCAGGAGCAACCAAAGGAGGAAAGCTTATGTTCAAAGAAGTGAACGAGCAAATCTTAAAATTAATTGAGAAGAATAGCCGTTTAACACCAGAAGAAATTGCCTCTCTATTAGAAATCGATGTAGAAGAAGTAACACGTCGTATTAAAGAGATGGAAGAACAACAAATTATTTGTGGATACCATACTTTAGTCAACTGGGAAAAGACAGATAACGTGAATGTTTCAGCGATTATCGAATTAAAAGTAAATCCTCAAAAAGGGAAAGGGTTTGACCGTATTGCGGAAAAAATCTATCATTTCCCAGAAGTGGAAGCAGTGTACTTAATGTCAGGTGGATATGATTTCATGGTGCAATTGAAAAAAGCGCCAATGCGTGAAATTGCGAATTTCGTATCTTCACGTCTTTCAGTGATTGAAGAAGTACAATCTACTAAAACACATGTTGTATTAAAACAATACAAAGATCACGGCACAATGTTTGTCGGTAAAGCAGATGATAAACGTCAGGTGGTTACTCCATGAATTTAGAAAAAATGTTAAATAATAGAATTAAGGACTTGAAACCTTCAGGGATTCGTCGTTTCTTTGATATGGCGAGTGAATATAAAGACATTGTTTCCCTAGGGGTTGGAGAGCCTGATTTTGATACGCCTTGGCATATTCGTCAAGAAGCGATTAAAGCGTTGCAAGAAGGCCGTACGTTCTACACTGCTAATCCAGGGTTGAAAGAGCTTCGTGAGGAAGTATGTATCTTTACAGAAGGCCGTCATGGAGTGAAATATGACCCAATGCATGAATGTGTCATCACAGTTGGAGGAAGTGAAGCCGTTGATATTTCAATGCGTGTTCTCTTGAATCCAGGGGATGAAGTGATTGTTTGTGACCCAGGTTATGTTTCATATGTCCCAGCGGTGACAATGGCGGATGGAACTCCAGTGATTCTTCCGTTAAAAGAAGAAAACCAATTCCGTATCACTCCTGAGGACTTGGAGGCTGTGATTACTCCAAAAACAAAAGCGATTTTAATGAACTTCCCAAATAACCCAACTGGGGCGATTATGGAACGTGAAGATTTAGAAGCGGTTTGTGAAGTGTTGAAACGCCATGATATCATCGTTGTTTCTGATGAATTATACGGAGAATTAACCTACACAGGAAAACCACACGTATCCGTTATCGAAATCGATGGCATGCGTGACCGTACAATCTTAATCGGAGGTTTCTCAAAAGCATTCGCGATGACGGGATGGAGACTGGGGTATGCCTTAGCTCCAGCAACCATCATGGAACAAATGTATAAAATCCACCAATTTGCGATTATGTCAGCTCCGACACTTAGCCAGTATGCTGGGATTGACGCTCTTCGTAACTCTGAAGAAGATATCGTTGAAATGCGCAATAGCTATAACCAACGCCGTCGCTACTTGGTGAAACGTTTCAAAGACTTAGGCATTCCTTGCTTTGAACCATTTGGAGCTTTCTACATCTTCCCAAATATCTCGCAATTTGGATTAACTTCTGAAGAATTTGCAATGCGTCTCGTAGAGGAAGAACGATTAGCAGTTGTTCCAGGGACAGCCTTTGGGGACTCTGGTGAAGGCTTTCTACGTATCTCTTACGCTTACTCAATCGAAGACTTGAAGACAGCGTTAGATCGTATCGAACACTTCATTACGAAGTTAAGAAATGAGAAATAATTAAATTAAATCAACAACGCTTCTTTTGGAATTGCAGAATTTCAGGCTCTTTGTCAAATAGTGTTGATGAAGAATTATAGGAAGGGATTAAGCAACTAA
>CAUTST010000006.1:0-50286 GCA_963540995.1 uncultured Streptococcus sp. | reverse complement strand
TAGTTGCTTAATCCCTTCCTAAAATTCTTCATCAACACTATTTGACAAAGAGCCAAAAAAGAAGGCCTCGTGCCTTCTTTTTTGTTTTCCGTATGGAACTTCCAAATGGGATGCAGTCCACTTCTCACTTCCGTTCTCCTTCTTACGGAATGGTATATAAACTCACTCAAATTTGAATAAACCAATTACAAAAGAGTCCTTTGGATAATGTAGTAATCATAGTAGCGTTGTGTAATCGATGCGAAATGGGAGTAAGACAGAAGAAACAATGCTCTTCTGTTTCTTCGTCGTCTTACCCCCGCAAGGACAAATAGGATTGACCAAACTACTTGATAGTGAAGGTCAATCCATTTGTCTACTGCGTCAAAATCAATAAAGTTTATTAATTGATAAAGACAAACTTGAGGCTCGATAGGAACTGAGACGTAAGGCTCAGTCTGGTACAGCTACAATGATTACTATATGTCCATCCAAAGGACTCTAAAGTAATTGGTTTATTTACTATTCTCTTTTTCCACAAAATCATATTCGCGGGTGAGTTCATGTACCATGAAGTTGATGCGCTTTAAAAGCTCCTTCCTCGTCACAATCCCCACAAACCCATTTTCCTCATTCCCAATACAAATAAAACTCTCATCCACAAGCTCATTTAACACATCTTCCACTTGCGTATCCTGATGAATAATCGGGAACTCCGTACGCATAACTTCACGTACTTTGTATTTCCCTAACTGATTCATATGAATTTGCTCTATACCCGTGATTTTTTGCAAAATCATCGCCAGAGAAATCAGCCCTACAATTTTATTTTCCTTGTTCAGTACAGGAATGAGTGAATAACGTACATTCGTTAAGACAAGCATCGCATGTTCCAAAGTATGGTCTTCTTGCAGAATAGCTACTTTTTCAGCATCGATAAACAACTTATCGCGATCTTGAAGAAGTAACTCTTGAATTCTTTTATGAATCAAGTGTAAAACCTCCCTCATTCGTCCATGTATATTCCAGAACTAATCCATCTAACACTTCATGCTTAGTTGTATAGTACGTTAAGCGTAATTTGTCTTTCGAAAGAATATCAATCACTGCATACGAAGGTGTACCTTCATAGCTACCTCGCGGATAATTTGTTGACCCTGAGTTGATACATAGGACCCCATTGACAGTTTCCGCGTTCAGCTTGTGCGTATGCCCGTATAAAGCTACAGATGCCCCTTTTTCTTTAGCAGCATTTGCTAAATACTCACGTCCTGTATTCACATATTCAAAATGGCCATGCGTTACAAAGAAAGTGATTCCTTCTACAGTAAACACTTCAAAACGGGGATACTCCATATCATAATCACAATTTCCAGTGACACGAATACAATGGGCTAAGCGTGCATCTTGGTAAGGAAATTCTGAATCTCCAGTATGCACAAAAGTCACATCACTATCTGCATAGTGGTCGAAAATACGTTTAAGAGTCAATTCTTGTCCATGATTATCACTAACAATTACAACTTTCATTTTGCTTCCTCCGTCTGCTGTATCTCATGAGTCCATTTTTCCCATTTTCCAACTAGCATTTCAATCGCTCTTGCGCGGTGACTAATTTTGTTTTTAATCTCCATTCCAAGTTCTGCAAAAGTTTTACCGTATTCAGGAACTAGGAATAGTGGATCATATCCAAATCCGCTCTCTCCTGCTGGTAATGTCGCAATTTGCCCTGGGCACTCTGCTTGAACAACAAGTGATTCACTATTTGGGGCAGCCAATACTAAGCAACAAGTGAAGTGAGCCGAACGCTCTTCTCCAACGAGTCCCCCAAGTTCTGATAAGAGTTTGGCGTTATTAGCCGCATCGCTCTTTGGCTCTCCAGCAAATCGTGCTGAATACACACCTGGTTGCCCGTCCAAAGCGTCCACGCAGAGACCTGAATCATCCGCTAATACGATTGTTTGCAGCGCATTGGCAATCGTTTCAGCTTTTAAGCGTGCATTTTCTTCGAAGGTTGTTCCAGTCTCTTCGACTTCTTCTAATTCTGGAAAATCTCGAAGGGTCTTTACAGAATATCCTTTTGGTTCAAAAATCTCGGCAAACTCTTTGGCTTTGCCAACATTATTCGTCGCAATCACGATTTCTTTTTTTAATTCGACGGGTTTCACTTCATCTTTGAGGGTTACTTTTTTCACCTTCAACCCTGTTCGATTCAACCAGTTTTCAGCAATCTCTTCAAAAAGACTTGCTTCTCCAGTTGTATAAATTTCAAGAGTCGGCTCAGGATTCGATTCAGGCGTTTCACTTAATTTACAATAATCTAATAACGCGCTCACACTTGAGACTGTTTCTGCTCCTGAGTCAATTAATGTAACGTTTGCTCCTACCACTCTTTGAATCGTTTGACGAAGCAATGGGTAATGCGTACACCCTAGAATGACTGTATCCACCTCGGTACCTTCTAATGGATGTAAGGTTTCACGAACGACTTCTTCTGCTTCTTTGGTATCTGATTGATTACTTTCAACAATCGGTACAAATTTCGGGCAAGCGATATCGAACACTTCAATATCCTTATTTTTGTCATGCATGGTCTTTGGATAGACTTTACTTGCAATCGTCGCGTTCGTTCCAAGAACTCCGATGCGGTCATTATTGGTTTGTTTGATGGCTGCAAGACTTCCTGGTTGAATCACTCCAACCACTGGAATGGTTAATGTATTTTGTAGTTCTTCTAGAACTACTGCAGTCGCGGTATTACATGCAATCACGAGCATTTTGATATTTTTTTCTAGTAAAAATTGTACCATTTCTAATGTGTATTGGCGGATTTCTTCAACTGGTCGTGTGCCGTACGGACAACGTGCTGAATCGCCAAGGAAGATCATGGATTCGTTTGGTAGTTGTTTGAGGGCTTCTTTAAGGACGGTAAGACCGCCGACACCCGAATCGATAAACCCAATTGGTCTTTTCATGGTTTCTCAACCTTTCTTTCTTTAGTCCTCTATAGTATACCATAGTTCGTGCATCGCTGATTCAATTGTGGTTTGGTTTATGAAAAAGTTAATCAACAGAATGGCACCTTCGGTGTTTGAATGAAAAGGCTTTGGAGAGTCCATACTGCGTGCTTTTATCGGATGTCTTCATAGTGTTTGTAATAGCTGTAGCGGTTCGAGCCTTGGTCTCTCACCTACTGAGCCTCAAAGCAGTAGTAAGGAATAAATTCCTAACTACTGCTAATTCGCATCAGTTACACTCGCTATTACTCACACTATAGAATCCGATAGGCACTTCGTTGGACTCCTCCAGCCTTTTCATTCAAACATTGGTGCATTTAACTTTTTTTAAAATGTTACCAATGAACTAAAAAAGAAAGGGGAGAAACCTCCGCCCTAAAGAAAAAGAACTCCTGACGAGCAGGAGTTCTGGAATCCATTTTATTCCGGAGCGATGCTTTGGTGTTTTCTTGTAACGAGGATTTGAAGCGCCACTAGAATGACTAATGCTATAGAAATGGATTCAACTTGATGTGTTGTAATGATATTAAGAAATTCTAGAAAAGCTGTTACAAAACCTGGCATTTGGCCTTCACTAACTCGATTTCCAATAATTCCTCCAATTAATGCAGTAATCAAGCACACTAGAGCTAGGCCATAGATGCCTGTTTTTTGATTAAATTTATTAAGCACAATTCCAAGAACATTTGCGATTAGGTGAATTAGAACGACCTTAACGAAAAGGACTGCAATGCTAATCACAATATTTTCTGGGTCAGATAGGTCTCCTAAGCGTGATTGAATGGTTACTGAACCCAATGAAACTCCATCTCTTAGTGGCATTAATAAGGCGTAAATGAGTGTGATAATTCCAGAATCGACAAGGGTTTGGATGAATAAGCTTTCGATTTGTTCTTTTCTAGTTAATCCTAATTGACTCTCGAGACGGAATTGTTCAACGATATAGCCAATCCCAATAATTAAGATAATCAATGCAATTTCATTATCGAAGTAAATTGGAAAATAACTACCGAATGTGCTAAAGTCCCTATTTGCAAAAATCTTCATTAAGAAACTTGTAATAATCCACCAAATTCCTAAGAACATTAAAATTGTTTTCCATCTTCTCGCTAATCCCATGCTGACAACTGATAATAAACGGTTCATCTTATTCATTCTCCTTTCGAGTGATTGAGATAAAGTAATCTTGTAAGGTTAATGGAGAAAACTCTAATCCAGGTTGTGCTTCTCCAATAGCACCAATCACTACACTTCTTGTAAAGTTTCCGATTTGGTCTGTTTCAAGAACTTTCTTACCCACTACATAGTCTTGTACTAATGAGGTAGCTCCACTAACGACATATCCTTTATGAAGAACGTCTTCCACTAACACTTCTTCTGTCACTACTCCGTCTTTAATAACGATCACTTTTTCTAAAATGGTAGCTACTTCTTCGATTAAATGAGTTGCGATAACAAATGTACGAGGACGGCGCGCATACGCTTCAAGCAATTTCTTGTTGAAGAGTTGGCGATGGTTTGCATCTAGTCCAAGCACTGGTTCATCTAAGAAGATATATTCGCTTGGGTTGCAAAGTGCCAAGATAATCTTCATGATACTTTGGTACCCTGTTGAGGCTTTTGAGTATTTTCCCTTCACATTCACATCGAACACTTTGATAAGGTCCTCCGCAAATTCCATATCAAATTCTGGGTAAGTCCCTTGATAGATAGCAAGGAGATCTTTAAATTTATATTCGCGTGGGAACCAGTTGTCCGAACTAGATAAGTACACTTCATGCATCGCGTTTGGATTTTTATGAAGGTCAACTCCATCAAGAGTGATTTCTCCACTTGTCTTTTCGATACGGCGAGCAATCATATTCAGCACTGTACTCTTTCCGGCACCATTTCGTCCAAGCAACCCGATAATAGTTTCCGATTCAATCGTGAACGTTGCGCCTTTCACCGCTTCTTTTTTGAAATACTTCTTCTTTAAATCTTTGACTTCAATACTCATTATTGGAAGCCTCCTTCGATAATCTTTACTAATTCGTCTTTCGTAATGCCGAGTGCTTGTGCTTCTTTTAAGAAGTTTGGCACCATTTGATTGGCAAATTCATTTTGCTTCTTGCTTAAGATAATTTTTCTGGCCCCTTCTGCTACAAACGTTCCGAGACCTCTTCGTTTTTCAAGTATTTGTTCGCTCACGAGTAAGTTCATTCCTTTCAATACCGTTGCTGGATTGATTTGATATCCTGTGGAAATCTCAGTTGTCGACGGTACTTGATCTCCTTCTTTGTAGACTTCATGGAAGATTTCTTCTTCCAGTTGATTTGCTACTTGTTGAAATAATGGGATATCACTTTGAAAATCAAATTTCATAACGCACCTCCTTGTTCATGATCACTTTACGTTAATTGGTTAGTTACTTGTGTAACTAACTATAAGACTAAAACAAAAATTTGTCAACACCTTTTCGAAAAATTTTTTAGCAAAATAAAAAAACGCCTGACATACCAAGGAAAAACCTTGATATATCAAACGTTTGGAGACTTTAGATTTTATAAATATTTTTCTAAAATTTCTTCTAATTGTTCTTTAGCATGGTAACCCACGACTTTATCAACAACTTCGCCATCTTTTTTGATAAGCAATGTTGGGATACTCATAATGCCAAATGCACGAGCTGTTTCTGGGTTTTCGTCAACGTCCACTTTTGTAAAAGTGACTTTATCTCCCATTTCTTCGTCTAATTGGTCGATTACTGGACCTTGCATACGACATGGACCACACCAAGTTGCCCAGAAGTCTACTAAGACTACTCCATTTTTAGTTTCTTCTACAAAGTTTTTATCTGTTAATGATTTTACCATTCGAATCATCCTTTCCTTTATCTACAAGCCTAGTATAGCAACCCGTCGGAAGGTGACCAACTATTCTGCTCACGGTTTACTTAAAGGTAACGATGGTCGCTCCATTTCCACCCGTATTCATCGGCGCAAATTCAAAACTTGCAACAGAACGGTGGCTACGAAGTACCTTATGAACGCCTTGCTGGATGGCTCCTGTTCCACGTCCATGAATAATCGTGACACGTGGATAGTTTGCCAGAATGGCTGCATCCAGATATAACTCTAGATCCTTCATCGCTTCTTCGTATCGTTTTCCGCGAAGATCTAATTCAGAAGAGACATGGCTACTACGTGCACTCTTCACGATGACTTGTTGCTTCGCTTCTTGCGCTTCAGCAATTGGAGAAAGGTCCTCAACGGCAATCTTCATCTTGATGATTCCCATTTGAACCACCCATTCCTGGTCATTCACTTTTTCAACAAGCGTACCGCGTTGGCCAAATGAAAGAACCTCGACACTTTGTCCGACTTGCAACGCCTTCTTTGCCTTTTCCTTGCGAAGCACCTTGTTCTTCTTCAAGTCCTGCTCATGCTTCAAGTCTTTCAGCGCCGTTTTCTTCTCAATCATCTCATGCTCTTTCACAGTACTTTGCTTACTTCTTAATTGGAGTTCACGAATTTCAGATAAAATCTTATCCGCATCATCTTGACTCTGTTCAATTAACGTATTCGCACGTTCTTTCGCTTCTTCTAAGAGACGCGCTTTATTGGCTTGGAATTGTTCCGTTTCGTGTTGTAAATCTGCAAGTAATTGCGTACTCAACTCTAACTGATGACGCATCTTATCGGCATCACGCTGCGCACGGCGACGTTTTTGTTCCAAGTCACTAATCATCGCATTCAAGTCTTGGTCTTCTTCAGATAGGAGTCCTCGCGCTTGATCGATAATGATTGATGGTAACCCAAGACGTTTTGAAATATCAAAGGCATTACTACGCCCTGGTACTCCTAACAATAGTTGATAAGTTGGTTGAAGGGTATCCCCATCAAATTCCATACTCGCATTAATTGTTTTAGGACGGTCATAGCCGTATGCTTTCAACTCCGGATAGTGCGTTGAGGCAATCACATAACTTTGCTTACTTGCTATATAATCGAGAATCGCAATCGCAAGAGACGAGCCTTCTTGTGGGTCTGTCCCTGAACCAATTTCGTCAATTAAAATCAAGCTCTTATCGTTGATTTGTTTCAAAATAGACACGATATTCGACATATGAGAGGAGAACGTCGATAGGTTTTGCTCAATCGATTGTTCATCTCCAATATCTGCAAAAATCTCTGTAAAGACTCCCACGCGGCTATTTTCACCTGCAGGAATATACAGCCCCATCTGTGCCATCAGTTGAATGACACCAACCGTTTTCAAGAGGATGGTTTTCCCACCTGTATTCGGCCCTGTAATGACAATCGCTTGATACTCTTCGCCAAGAATAATATCGTTTGCCACAGCCTTTTCACGGTCTAATAGTGGGTGCCACGCTTGCCAGAGAGCCACGTAATTATTCGCATCGATAATCGGTTCTGTCGCCTTCAATTCATGGGCATACAAGGCTTTTGCGTTCACTACATCCAGACGTGCCAATACATAATGATTTTGATGTAATGAATTCGTGTATGGCATGAGTTTTTGAGACAATTCCCAAAGAATACGTTCGACTTCACGCTTCTCTTGGATTTGATACTCACGAAGTTTGTTGTTTAAATTCACGACTGCTTGTGGCTCCATAAAGAGCGTTTGACCCGTTGCACTTTGGTCGTGGACCGTCCCGCCAAACACAGATTTATACTCCGCTTTTACAGGAAGTACATAACGGTCATTACGAATCGTGATAATGGTATCGCTCAAATACTGCGCATTTTTCCCTGTGAGATATTGATCCATTTGACGACGAATATCTTGTTCCGCCTTTTGAATCCCCACACGAATCCCATGTAAGGTTGGAGACGCGCTATCTAAGACATACCCATCTTCACGAATAGAGGCTTCTAGTTCGTTCGTCACTTCTGGGATACTTTCGAGTTTTTCAACAAGACGCGGTACGCGCTTTAATGCGATTTCCTCTTCTTCGACTTTTTCAAAGAAATGCTCTACCTCATGTGTTGTCGCGAGCACTCGTAAAATATCACTTAATTCACGTCCATTAAGCCCTGCTTCTAGTTCCAGACGTTTTAGGGCGAAACTAATATCTTTCAACCTTGGAATTGGAATCCCTTGTTTTAAACGTAAGAGCTCCACTCCATCTGTTGTTTCTTCAATTTTATGTTGAATGGCCTTTGCATCGACTTCGATTGGAAGTTCCTTAATCATTTGCTTTCCTTTTTCAGAAGTCGCATATTCGGCCAGCTGTGTTCTAATTTTTGAAAATTCTAAAACCTTTTCGATTTTCGAATTCATAACAGTCCTTCTTTCTTAAAAAACGTGGAACAAGTTTGTTCCACGCTTCGAGGTTTTATTTAGGTAATAACCAACTTGAAACGATTGGCGTCACAATTGGTGTTTTTGTGATGATGAAGTTTGGCAATCCACCTTCAACAATCTTTTGTGCTGGTGCCAACGGAATCATCGCTACTGCGTATAATACAAAGAATACGAATAAGTAATTCATTAAGAATCCAAGTGCTGCTCCACCGATTGTATTGAATTGCTTCAGTAATGGTAAGAATGTTAATTCACTAGCAACATATCCTAAGAAACGAACCACTAACCATCCAATAATCATAATGACTAAAAAGGCCATCAAATTATAAAATGATTTATCGAGTGACATCGCTTGTGTTTCTGTGAAAATCGCTAAGTGATTTCCTGGAGTGTAAGATGGATATGGAATGTACACGGATAAGAATTTTGCTAATCCTTGATAGTTTGCCATCGCTACGAGGAATGTGATAAAGTATCCTGCAATATACACGAGTTCTAACGTTAACCCGCGGCGCATTCCGGTATACACACCGACTAATAAATAAAATAAAATAATTAATGTTACCATTGAAACCTACCTTCTCAACAAATCTTGTTGTAATTCAAATTGTTTTTCTAATTCCTGTTTTTTAGTTGCATCAATCGAAGGTCGTTTATGTTGAATGGTTCGCAATTCTTTTTCTAATTGCTCCACACGTTTCTTTAACGCAACCACTTCTTCTTGCTTTTCAAATTGATTCGAGATGGCGTTGATGGCTGCAAGGAGCGCCACTTCTTCCGTCGACAATTTGTCAGATACTCGAGTGATTTGATCTAATTGTTCTTGTAAGATGCGTACAATACTTTGCATTTCTTGTTGCGACTTACGACCAATAATTGTATAAGATTTTCCTGAAATCGTTGCTTTTACTCTTGTTTTTGGTTGATTCACAAAAGACCCTCTCACTTTCTCCATAATATCACCTTATTTTACCATTTTTCATTTAAAAATACACTAAAAATCCACTTTTTTAGAGAGTGGACGGATGAATTTTGTCGTGGTATGCTAAAAAGAAAAGGGGGAACGACATGAATTCATTAACTTTAATTTTATCACCTGAGCAAATTGCGACACTAGGAGGAAACTATGCTTCCTATACGCAATCTCCTCCACCACACGCAACATTGCGTCTAAAGGTCGACGGTTTATCGATTACGGCCTATAAATCTGGCAAGGTTCTCTTCCAAGGAAAAGGCATCGAAGACTTTATCCAACAGAACCAGCTCGAACAAACGATGGATGCAACCGCAAAGAAAGCCCCAGGAGACTCTACCCTTCCAGAAGACTTTGCGACTTGGAACGTTATTGGAAGCGATGAAGTCGGAAACGGAGCTTACTTTGGACCACTAACAGTTGCGGCGGCTTATGTTTCAAAAGATGACATCGCAACGTTAAAAGCGATGGGCGTTCGCGATTCCAAAGATATGACGGACGACCAAATTAAGGCCCTCGTTCCAAAAATCAAAGAAACTGTGCCTTATAAGTTATTAACACTTTGGCCAGAAAAATATAACGAAGTCCAACAAGTTAAAAATTTAAACGAGATGAAGGCGTTGCTTCATAACCAAGCTCTGCGTCTCTTAACCGAAAAACTCGCTCCCAAGACTCCAGAAGCGTACTTAATCGACCAATTCTGTAAACCAGACTTGTATTACCGTTATCTCAAAGGCCAAGACCTTGTAGATAAGAAGAAAACATACTTTATAACAAAAGGAGAAAGTCACCATATTGCTGTTGCGGCTGCTTCTATGATTGCCAGATGCGCCTTCCTAGATGGCCTTGATTCGCTTAGCGCCGAATATGGATACGAACTCCCAAGCGGTGCCGGAGAAAACGTCGATAAGGCAGCAGCCAACATTTTAAAACACGGCGGCATGGAGCTCCTTGGTAAAGTGGCCAAACTCCACTTCGCCAACACCGAAAAAGCTAAGAAACTGATCTAACCTCCTCTCACCAAACGAGGTTATATAGGCTCCTTTAAGATTCCAAAACACTCCTACTTGATAGGACCAATTTTTCTCAGTGCTCAAAATGATTACGGAGAATCTTGTGGATTTTATTGTAGCAGTAACGTGAATAGGCAAAAAATGCGAATTAAATCTTTTTTTAATATAGTAAAGCTTATCGATAAAGACGCAGTGGCTGATTGAATTAAGCTTCATCACTTGTGATTTGCTTAATTCTAATCAGCTTTGCGGGGGTAAGACTACGAAACAAACTGGACTAACACTGTTAGTCCAGTTTTAATTTCTGTCTTACTCCCTAAAAGCTTGAGACCTAGGCTCAAGCCGGTGCAACGTTACAGCTACAATAAAAAAATCCGCAAGGATTCGAAGTAATCATTTTTGCAATATGGAGCACATAAAGCAGGACATAAGATGCACTTTTACGAGCACACAAACAAACACCTTCCTATCAAGTAGGAAGGTGTTTTTGGTTAATCTTTCATAATGCGCTTGATGATCTGCGACACGCCTATCCAACCGAATGCGATAATCAAAAGAATAATCGCCCATCCGTGCCTAAACTCCGTAAATGGAATCTGCACATTCATCCCAAAGAATCCCGTCACAATATCCGGAATCGTCATTAAAATCGAGATGACCGTTAAGAATTTCATCGTGTCGTTCAAGTTATTATTCAATACATTATTATACGTGCTCTCGATTTGATGCAAGAATTGAAGATGTAACTCCGTCATCGCTACTAATTGATTGGCTTCGATGATGTTATCTTCCAACTGCTCTCTTTCAAAATCGTCGAGCGTCTTGAAGGCTTGTTGGGTCTTCAGTTGCTCTAGTACAACCGCATTTTGCTTCGTCGCCGAAACTAAATACATCCCCTCAATCTCCAAGTCAGACAAACGGAACAAATTATCCTTTGTGGTTTTCTTTCTGAGTAATTTACTAATTTTTTGCTGTTCTTTAGTTAGTTTTTCGACAACAGGAAAGTAGTTTTCCGAGATTGCAAATAAACTATGTAAAAAGAAATTAAATACGCTCCAATGCATATTCTCTTCCAGTTCTTCGCGAATTTGATCAATAATATATTCATTGAGACCATTTGAAATCGTGACAATTTGGTTTTGTCTCACGATAAACGTCAACGGAATCGTATCATAGTAATTCTCTTCGCGTGATAAGTTGAGGACATTATAAATGACCACTAGCGTCTTCGTGCGGCGATTATACTCCATATGTGCACGTTCATTTTTATCCAATGCGTATTCAATCATCTCATCATCGATTTCATAAGTATCGTAAATCGATGAGTATTCACTGATTAAATCTGAGTTGATGTTAATCCATGTGTTGTTTTCGCCAAAGTGCATTAAGCCCATTTATACTCCTCCTTCAATTAGAATGCTGCCTTAGTATACCATAAACGCAAAGAAACCGCCTATTCCTAGCAACAAAAACACGTAAACCTTCAATTGAAAGATTTACGTGTTTAAAATTTCTATTGCTCAACTGTTGTCGCTTCTACAGTAGTAGCGGCTTCTGTTGTTGCAGTTGCTTCTTCTGTTGTCTCTACAGAAGCGGTCGTACTTTCTGTACTTTCGGTTGTTTCAGTCGTTTCGCTTTGTGTTGTTGTTGTTGTCTCTTCGGCTGGTTTATCTTCTGATGGTTTCACATCTAGAATAGAGCTCTTCGGAGTACTATTATCTTTATCCGATTCATCCAACGCCATTTCAGCGAAGTCTTTTGCCTCTTGGAAAATACTTTGTTCTTCTTCAGAAGCCGGCGTTAAAATTTCTTTTAGATTCTTTCCGATTGTCGCATCGACTTTTCCATCGAATTTCGCATGAGATTCTTTAATCGCTAATTTTGCACGATAAGATTCGATAATGAGTGATTCAACAGGTGTTGTCGCAAAGTTCAATCGTGAACCCATATAACGCTTAATTAAGCTTGCTACTTCTTCACGAAGCGTTGCAGGTAATTCTTGGTCTAAAACGTGTTGTGTTAAGAAGTACAAGTAACGCATGCCTTCAATACTAATACGGTCGTTGGCATCACGTAATGCTTGTACTAATGCACGAATCGCGTTCACTTGCTCTTCTTTATTGGATTCACGTGCTTTTGAAGCTAAGTCTTTCAATTCATCAGCTGTCACACCATAGTCTTGTAAGTTCAACTCACCCACCATACGAACCGTTTCTTCGTGGGTCGCATTCATCTTTTGTTCCTCAGGAGTTACTTCTTCTGCAGCTACTGTCTCGTGGTTAATCGTTTGCGCCTCGAAGCGTTCTAATCCTTTGACGAATCCTTCCGTTGAGTTCCCTTTTAATTGCACTAGTTCTTTATATTCGTTCAAGGCTACTAAAATACGGTTCAACGTCACTGGATCATCTTTATATTTTTCACTGGCACGCGCTTTAACTTCATCAATTTTGGCAAAAACAGTATCCACATTCACATCTCCTGCCACAAACGGAGGAACGATGACTGGAAGTTTATTTTTCTCATACGCTTCGATGCCATCTTTATTGACGATATTCATGGAGTGACTATGGTCGCCGTGTGGAATATCGAAGCGCCCATTCACAATACGAATCGCTGTACGAGAAATCCCCATACGTCTTGCGATTAAATCAATCTCTTGAGAAAGTCGCACTTCTGCAGGAATCGATGGGTCAGCATTTGGCACCTCGAATCGTTTCAATGGAATCACCCAAGGATGGATGTGATTTTTATCTTGTCCTTGTTCCATGTTTTGGAACGCGAATACCTTACCGACATACTCACCTTTGTCATTTGTCACTGATTCAAACTTAATCGTATCTCGTTCTACACCGTAAGCATAGACAATGTAGTCTAAATATTTTTGAATCTCTGGCGATTGCAATGTCCACTCCTCAGCTTGCGGTGTCGCAATATCTGTTGCAGGAGGCGTTACAGGCTGTACACTTGCCGTACTTGGTCTTAATGGTGATACAGTTCCAATTGTACTAGCCACTCCTGTGTGGTTGCCACCCGTCGATGGTCTTGAAGTAGGTTCATCGTCAAATGAATAAGAAGCACTACCGTCTCCGCAGTCTAATACATCGTGGAAATGGTCTCCATGTGGGATGCGTAATAATTTACACGTTCTCTTCTTACCGTTTTCATCTTCTCTTGTCACTGTCTGTGCGGAGGCTAATTGTGAACGGTAAATAAAATGATAGTGGTCTCCGTGTCGAACAACAAATCCTAATTCATTTTCGCTCACGATATCGTTTGGATTGAAGACGTAATTGTCTTCTACGGTATTCGATGCCTGTCCTGTTTTTTTCTGTTCATAAATGGCATCTGCTGGAGGCGCACCATATACAAAGTGATAATGGTCTCCATGTTTCTTCAAATACCCATTTTCGAAAACTTCCCCGACAATCGTCTTTGGTTTATTGTCTTTAATTTCTTTTGCTGCCTGTTCGTATTTCGCCATACGCTCGGCATCAATCGTTGTCTCCTGTGTCGTTTCATCTGTTGTTTGGGCTTGTTGCTGAGATAATACAGCACCCGATGCAAATAGCAACCCAAGGGCTCCTGCCCCTCCTAAAATAACCTTTTCTTTCTTGTTCATGATTCTCTCGCTTTCTAAATCGTAAAGTTTACGTTTTAGAGTATACTCTCATGAAGTGACCGTGTCAACAAAATTATTTAAATTTTTTTTAATACAAAAAAAGCCTTCCCAAATACTGTTGGAAAGGCTCAACATTAAGCTTCTACTAATGAACTTAAAAGGTAGGCATCGACTAACTGTTGCGTTGCTTCAACCGAATCAAGATGCGTTCTTTCATAAGAGTGGCTTGATTCAATTCCAGCACCAAGTAAGGCGTGTTTCACTTCTGCTCCAGCACGCATTGCCGCTGAGGCGTCACTACCATAATAAGGATAAATATCTAATTTAAATGGAATATTCTTTTCCTTACATAGAGACACAAGATGTTGACGGAAATCAAAGTTATACGGTCCAGAACCATCTTTCACACAAACAGAAACGGTGTACTCGTCTGTTTGTTGGTCATCTCCCATCGCACCCATATCCACGGCTAAAAATTCGACTGCTTTTTCTGGGATGCTACTGTTGGCTCCCGTTCCAGTTTCTTCAATACAACTGAACATGAAATGCGTTGTCACTGGTAACGTGATTCCTTCTGTTTTGTATTTCTTTAATAAAGTTAATAAAATCGCTGCACTCACCTTATCGTCTAAGAAACGGCTCTTAATGAATCCTGTTGGTGTGATGATAAAACGTGGATCAAAGGATACAAAGTCCCCTACTTCAATTCCTAATGCACGCGTTTCAGCTTCGTTTGTCACTTTTGCATCTAAACGAACTTCCATATTATCTTGGCTACGTTCAACCGTTCCCGCTTCACGATATACGTGTACGCTCGTTTGATGTAAAAGAATCGTTCCGGAAACAGTCGTTCCATTACTTGCAACATGAACCGTACAGTTTTCTCCTTCAATCATATTCCAAGCAAATCCACCAATACGGTCAAGTTTCAAGCGACCATCTGGTTTTACTGCGCGAACAATGGCGCCAAGTGTATCGATATGTGCCGTTACCACACGCTGTTTCTCATCCATTGCTCCTGGTACTGTTACAACCACTAATCCTTTTGCTGTCCGAGTTGGCTCATATCCCATATCTGTTAAGACATCGATTAAATAGTCTTGTACATCTCTGGTATAGCCTGTTGGCGACGGAATTGCCACAAGTTCTTTCAAAAAGTTTACGGTTTGATTCATACTTTTCCCTCCATTTCCATGTAAGATTAGTATAGCACATTCTAAATAAATTCAAACCGTTAGCAATGATCAACACCGATTGTTAACCATTTTTTATAAAAAATCTTGCATATTAGAATTATTCGTTTTATAATATGACTATATTACAAATCGAAAGGATGAATTGCATGAAAAAAGCAATGAAATTATTTGCTGTGTTATTTACAGCATTATTCGTACTATTAGGATGTGCGAAAGAAGAATCTGCATCATTCGAACTTAAGAATGGTCAGCATACTTCAACATTAACTTACTACTATAAAGGAGACGTCATCACGAAGCAAATTGCTGAAACTAAGTACGTTATTTCTGACTTACCAGTCTCTGAAGACGAAGCAATGGAACAGATTAAAGAAGAGAATGAAGAATACACTGCAATCAATGGGATTACTGCTACTGTAGAATCAAAAGACGGAGTAATTACTCAAACCGTAACGGTTGACTATACAGTAGCTAAATTGGCAGAACTGAAAAAAGCTTTTCCAGATGCTTTCTCAGGAGACGGTAATGTAGTAAGTTTCAAAGCTTCTAAAGAATTGATTGAACAAGCTGGCTATACTCAAAAGAAATAATTAAATAAGTAAGACCGGTAAAGAGCTCGCTTTCCGGTTTTACGATACATAACAAAAAGTGAGGTAACAATCATGAACAAAACAACAAAAGCATTCGCACTTTTATTTACAGCCGGTCTAGTATTAGCAGGTTGCGGACAAAAGCAAGATTCAACTGCTACGACTCAAGCACAAACAACAGCAGAAGCAACAACAGCTGCGCCTACAACGGCAACTCCAACAACAGCTACTCCAACAACTGTTGACAGCTTAGCAGATGCTAAAAAAACAGTTCTTGAAGCTGGTGACGAAGCCACTAAAGCAACAATGACATTATACTACAAGGATGATGTTCTACTAAAACAAGAGTCTGTAACTACTTATATCGTTTCAAAAATGGAAGGCGAAAATCCTCTTCAAGTACTAAAAAATTCTTCTGCAAAAACTGAAGAGAAACTTAAAGACTTTATTGGTAAAGGCTTTGAATTTAAAACAGATTACAAAGATGATGTTTTCACGGTTACTTATTCATTCGATTACACTAAACTTGATATGCAAAAATTCAAAGAAGTAGTTCCGAATTTAAATCTACGTGATGATAATACTCTTAGCTACTCTCAATTTAAAGAGGCACTCCTTAATGGTGGCTATAAAGAAAAACAATAGTAATATTCTAAATTAAATAGTAGGGAGAAGAGGGGCCTCTTCTCCCCTTTTTCAAATATGAAGGAGAATATGTATGAAGAAAGCAGTTAAAGTAACAGCACTACTCTTTACCAGCACATTCCTCTTAGGTGCATGTGGGCAAGAGAAAAAAGAAGAAACAACGGTTGCGACAACGACTGAAGAAACAACAGCTGCTCCAACAACTGTTTATAGCTTAGAAGATGCAAAAAAAGCAGTTTTTGAACTTAGTAGTAAAAGTGACAAAGGCACAGTGACATTGTATTATAAAGATGATGTCTTATTGAAACAAGAAGAAGAATCCCAATTTTATGTTTCAAAAATGGAACAGAAAAATCCTCTTGAATTGCTTAAAAAAACTGCTCAAAAGACCCAAGAAAAACTAAAAGATTTTATTGGTAAAGGATTTGAAATAAAAACAGATTACAAAGATGATATTTTCACATTTACTTATTCATTCGATTACACAAAATTGGATTTGCAAAAATTAAAAGATTTTATACCAGATTTGAATCTTCGTGATGATAATACTATTAGCTACTCTGACTATAAAGCCTCCCTCGCTCAACAAGGCTATAAAGAAAAACAAACAACTGCTACCGAGGAGAAAGCTGTACAACCTGTACAAGCTCCAGAAGGTCAAGAGGTTGCGGTCTTTAGAGCTACACTTGGTGAAGAGGTTACGGAATATATCGTTTATCATAAAGGTGATACTATCACGAAAATAGTCGTAAAAATGCAGAAAAACTTCGAAAATCTTGGCAACGCCAAGGACATGCTCCTAAAACAAGAAAAACTTTTTGCTGAAGAGGATGTTAAGGCGAATAAAGAAAAATATAGTTCTATTGACGGCGTTTCTTTCTCATATGAAATTAATGGATACACTATTACAACAATTGAAGAATATGATTATACAAAGATTGATTTTGCAAAACTAAAAGAGATTGATCCTAAAGGCCTACATTTTACTAGTTTCAGTGAATTGAAATCCGATTTCGAAAGTCAAAAATTTTTTGAACAAGTTCAATAACATTTTAAAAGCGGAAAGGCTGTATCCCAATGAATACAAAATTCAAACAACTAACACTTTTAGCAACTGCAGGTTTCTTACTTGCTGCATGTGGACAAAGCAAAAAAGAAGAAACAACAACTGTAGCTACTACTCAAGCTCCAACGACTCAAGCAACGACTCAGGCTCCAACTACCCAAGCACCTACTACAACCGTTGCAACAACAACTGTTGCTAAGGCTGATGCCGTACAAGCTCCTGAGGGCCAGGAAGTAGCTGTCTTCCAAGCCAAAATTGTTGGAGATGTGATGGAATATATCGTTTATCATAAAGGTGACACTATCACAAAGGTAATCTTTAAAATGCATAGAGACTTTGAAAAGTATGGCAAATCTAAGGACACGGTACTAGAAGCCGAAAAACTTTCTACAGCTAAAGGTGTTGAGGAGCAAAAAGCTAAATATAGTTCAGTAGACGGCGTTTCTTTCTCATATGAAATTAATGGATACACCGTTACGACAATTGATGAATACGATTATACAAAGATTGATTTTGCAAAACTAAAAGAAATTGATCCTAAAAAAACACATTCTTCTAGTTTCAGTGAAATGAAGTCAGAATTCGAAAGACAAAAATTATTTAAACAAGTGCAATAACATTTTTTTAACAGAAAAGATGTATCACTTTGAATATAAAAATCAAACAACTAACTCTTTTAGCAACTGCAGGTTTCTTACTTGCTGCATGCGGACAAGGTAAGAAAGAAAAATCTACACAAGCAACAACACAGGCTACTACTCAAGCAACTACAACAACACAAGCCAATAATAAACAATCAGATCTTAAATCGTCTGATAACAAACAAAGTAACGCACAAAATAGCAGCAACCTTCCAAAAGACGGTGAAGCAACATACAAGATTGAAAATAAAGGTGGAACAACGACACTCCAATACTTCTTCAAGGATGACATCGTCTATAAACAAATCGGGATTTACACTTATGACCCTAAAGGATTAGGTAAGTCTGACGAAGAGGTTGTTCAATTTCTGGACAAAAGCCAAGCTCTTTATGAGGGTGTGACTGGAATAAAGTCTACCGTTGAAAAGAAAGATGGACTATACATTCAAACAATAACATTTGATTACCAAACGGTTGACTGGAAAGAGTTACATAGACGCGCTCCAAAGCGGTATCCTGCAACGGAACCAAGCCCATTGAATTTTAGTGACGCTGTAGATAATTTACTAAAAAACGGCTTTGTTAAACAATAAAACCAACCAAATAACCAGCACCAAAGACACTCCTTAAGCTGTCCTTGGTGCTGGTTTCTTATTTTTAGTTTGAGATGTAACAAAAATGTTACGTCACATTTTTGTTACATCTTCTTTTGTATCATTTATGATACGTATCATAAATGATACGTGATTATCAAATATGGTAATTATCATATATGATAATTTCATCGTCTCTCCTTCTCTAGCGAGCGTAGAACAACATTAGTGCTTTTACTAAGCTAACTTATCAAAGGTCAAGGATTACAAAAAAGAATCAGTTTATTGAAAGAATAGTGGGTATAGCATTGAAACGAATAAGCTGGAGTAAGGAATTTATTCCCTACCTAAAATACTCTATAAAGTTAGACGCAGTAGCTGATTGAATTAAGCTTCATCACTCGTGATTTGCTTAATTCTAATCAGCCTTGCGGAAATCCTTCACAGTGCGAAGGATTTGAAACCACTAAAAGAAAAAGGATTCACACCGTGAATCCTTTTTTGTCTTTGGTCTTACTCCCTGAGGATTCAAAGGCGAGAGACACCGGCTCGAGCCTTTGCCCCTTGCCCTTCTTATTTTACGAGCTCAGAAGAAGTATTTGCACTTTAAAAACTAGCACAATAAAAAAGTACGAAGATTATCCATCTTATGTATAAAAACAAAGATTACCTCGGTTTCTATAATAACAACAATAGCGAGTGTAATCGATGCGAAATGGGAGTAAGACAGAAGAAACAATGCACTTCTGTTTCTTCGTCGTCTTACCCCCGCAAGGACAAATAGGATTGACCAAACTGCTTGCCAGTAACGGTCAATCCATTTGTCTACTGCGTCAAAATCAATAAAGTTTATTAATTGATAAAGACAAACTTGAGGCTTGATAGGCAATGAGACGAAAGGCTCTTCGCTTTCTATTTAGCGAGCGGAGTACAACATTAGTGCTTTTAATAATCTATCTAATCAAAGTTCAAGGATTACAAAAAAAGAATCAGTTTATTGAAAGAATAGTGGGTATAGCATTGAAACGAATAAGCCGGAGTAAGGAATTTATTCCCTACTCCGGCTTTGAGGATTCAAAGGCGAGAGACATCGGCTCGAGCCGATGCCCCACTATTACTCTTTCAATATAAAACTGATTCTTTAAAGTAATCCTTGACTAACATTATCGAATAGATACGTTTTCTAAAGCCACTAATGCTTCTTCTACGCGAGTCATGGCGGACTTAATAACATCCTCCTCCAACGTCGCATTGCGGTTCACAAACAATAACGAATACGCTAATGATTGGAATCCTTCTGGCACGTGTTCCCCTTTATAAACGTCGAATAACGTTACTTTTGATAAGAACTCACCAGCATTTGCGCGGATAACATCTACTAACTCTGCATGTGTTAATGAAGTTGGCGCTAAGATTGCGATATCGCGCGTCATGCTTGGATATTTCGCAACAGATTGAATCACCGCTTCTTGTAAGTTCGCTTCAAGTAATGGTTCCACATCTAACTCGAAGACGAATGTGTCTTGTAAGTCTAATGCTTTTTGAACGGTTGGATGAACTTTACCGATTAAACCGATTACTTCACCGTCTAAAAGAATGCGTGCTGTTTGTCCTGGGTGTAATTCTTCAATGTCTGTTAAAGGCGCAAAGCGTACACGATCTAAGCAGTCCAGTTGCGCGAAGTACTCTTCTAGAATTCCTTTGACCACATAGAAATCCACTTTCTCTGCTTTATGGTTCCAGTTCGCACTCGTTACGTCTCCTGTTAAAATACCCGCAATGACTTCGTTCTCGATGAAGTCTTCACCTCCAGCAGTTCCTAATTTGAATACACGGCCTGCTTCGAATAATTTCACGTTGTTTTGTGAACGAGCCACATTGTATTGAACGGCTTCTAATAAACTTGGTAATAGTGATTGACGTAATTCGCTACGATCTTCACTCATTGGCCAGCTTAAACGTACACTTGTTGCGTCTTTCTCCGTAAACCATTTTGATTTCTCTGGAGTTGTTAACGCGTAAGTGTAAGCTTGTGAAAGTCCAGCTCCTTGCATGAATTGACGAGTGTAACGGATGAATCGTTGTTTATCTGTTAAGCCACCCACTGTACTTTCAGTTGTTGGTAATGTTGCAGGAATCTTATCGTATCCATAAATACGTCCCACTTCTTCTACTAAGTCTGCTTCGATAGCAATATCAAATCTCCATGCAGGAATTGTCACGTCGAAACGTGTTCCTTCTACAGTTGTTGGATATTCTAATTGTGCAAATACTTGTTTCACTTCTTCAAGTGTTAAGCTTGTTCCTAAAACGTGGTTTAAGCGTTCTAGCGTGATGCTCACAACTGGTAATTCTAAGTCATAGCTTTGTGCAGAAGCAAAGGCCTCTTTCACTGTTCCGCCACCAAGTTCGGCAATCAATGCCGCAGCGCGTTTTCCAGCTTGAACGATGGTTGCTTTGTTAATCCCTTTTTCAAAACGAGCACTTGATTCGCTACGTAAATTATGTTTTTGGGAAGCAAGACGAACCGCTTTAGGATCGAACAGAGCTGCTTCTAATAACACTGTAGTTGTCTCGTTTGAAATTTCAGTATCTAGTCCACCCATTACCCCAGCTAATGCGACTGGTTTGCCGCCTGAAGTAATCACGATTTCATTTTCGAGTTCGCGTTCTTCACCGTCTAACGTCACTAATGTTTCGCCTTCTGTTGCACGACGAACATGAATCGCTTTTTCAGGTAATTTATCGTAGTCAAAGGCATGAAGCGGTTGACCGTATTCCATTAAGATGTAGTTTGTTACGTCCACAAGATTGTTGATTGGACGAACGCCTGCTGCGATTAAACGATTTTGCATCCATTGTGGGCTTGGAGCCACTTTAACGCCTTCGATTAAGAATGCGTGATATGCAGGAGCATCTGCTTCGTTTTCTACAGAAACTTTGACAACGCCTGGAATTTCAGAAGAAGTTCCTTTTTCGAAGGCATCTGGTTCTAAATGGTTCTTCAAGTTGTAAATCGCACCGATTTCGTGAACAGAACCGCGCATGCTTAAGGCATCAGAGCGGTTCGCAGTAATATCGAGTTCCACAATCGCTGAATCAAGCGCTAATGCATGTACTGCGTCACTTCCCACTTCAATGCTGTCATCTGTGAAGACGTAAATGCCATCTTCATATTCTTTTGGTACTAAGTTACTTGGCACACCAATTTCTTGTAAGGAACAAATCATTCCTTGAGATTCTACGCCACGTAATTTTCCACGTTTAATTTTATGACCGCCAGCAATGCGTGCCCCGTGAGTCGCCACGATTACCTTTTGACCTGATGCGATATTTGGAGCGCCACATACGATTTGAAGCGGCTCTTCTTGTCCTACTTCGACGGTTACAACGTGTAAGTGGTCTGAATCTGGATGGTCAACGACTTTGGTTGCTAACCCAACCACTAGTCCTTTTAAGCCTTCGCCTGGAACCGTTACACTATCGACTTCGATCCCTGTACGAGACATTTTTTCTCCTAATTCTTGAGGAGTGATTTGTGATAAATCAATATATTCATTTAACCATTCGTATGATAATTTCATGTTCTTCCTCCTCTTATGATTCTTTCGTAAATTGGCTTAAGAAACGCACATCATTTGTATATAATGAACGAATATCTTCAATTCCATATTTCAACATGGCAATACGGTCTTGACCCAACCCGAAGGCAAATCCACCGTAGACTGTTGAATCCACACCGGCAGCTTCAAGGACGTTTGGATGTACCATCCCACTACCTAATACTTCAATCCAACCTGTTCCTTTACATACAGAACAGCCTTCACCACCACACTTGAAGCAACTAATGTCCACTTCTAGAGATGGTTCAGTGAATGGGAAGTAACTTGGGCGAAGACGAACTTCACGGTCTTCCCCGAACATTTCTTTTGCAAAAGCCGCAAGCGTTCCTTTTAAATCTGACATCGTAATGTGTTTATCAATTACAAGACCTTCGATTTGATAGAACTGATGTGAGTGCGTCGCATCATCGTTATCACGACGGAATACACGACCCGGACTTAACATCTTCAATGGGCCTTTTGTAAAGTCATGTTTTTCCATGGTACGTGCTTGTACTGGAGAAGTTTGTGTACGAAGTAAGTACTCAGGAGTGATGTAAAATGTATCTTGCATATCACGCGCTGGGTGATCTTTTGGCAAATTCATCATCTCAAAGTTATAGTGGTCTGATTCCACTTCTGGTCCTTCTACCACTTGGTAACCTAGTCCGATGAAGAAATCTTCCACTTGGTCTTGCACGTGTGCTAGTACGTGCGCAGTTCCACGTTCCAAGGGACGTCCTGGCATTGTAACGTCAATTGTTTCGGATTGCAGAGCTTCTTCTAAGGCTTTTACTTCAAGTACTTCTTTAACAGAAGCGATTTTTTCTTCTAGTACAGAACGTAATTCGTTGGCAAGAGCCCCCACTTTTGGTTTCTCTTCGTTCGCTAAGTTTTTAATATTTTTAAGAACTTCTGTGATTGGTCCTTTTTTCCCTAATTGTTGTACACGAATTTGATCGAGCTCTTTTAAGTCTGTCACTTCTTCTAATGAAGCAAGCACATCTTTACGAATCGTATCAAACTGTACTTTCATTTCTTCTAAATTCATCTGTTTCCTCCTTATAAAAAATAAAAACCCCTTATAGCCAATCGACTATAAGGGACGAAATTTCGCGGTACCACCCTTGTTCCTCAAGACACGCTCAAGACACTTGGACGCTGTTAACGGGGGCGACCCGAACCATTATTCATCAGTGAATCCCAATGGTCACTCCGGAAGTGAAAAGTTTGAAACGCTACTTGGAAGACTTGCAGTCAGGATCTTCCTCCCTGAAAAGCTTTGTTAAAAACCCTTTTCCATCAATGTTTTTTCTATATATGCTTTATCCTATCATAATGACGTGAAAATGAAAAGGAAAATTATTCATTTTCAATCGATACAGTTCATATACCCCAATCGTAATTTCAATTTTCTACTTTTGGTCAATGTTTTTCAAAACCCTCCTTATACATCTCATATAATGGTGTTACATCCGTTAGCACTGGAATAAAGAAGAAACGCGTGCTAGATAACTATGATTTTGATTTCATTTTAAGGGTTGGTATAGATGTCATTTTGTCTAAACCATTAGCAGCAGTAGGAATCAAAAGTAGAACATATATGAAAACATATTGGCTTTTTGTTTCCCATATAAGATGGAAAAAGAACCCTCCTAGGAAAAAAATAATTGTAAACAGCTCATAGACAGAAAACTTTTTACTGAACATATAATAAAATACAGCAAGCAACGTTAGTAAATAAATTGATACTGTAAAAACTTTGCCAAAAGCATTTAAAAAATAGTAACCACTTTTTTCTTCATAAATACTTTTCAAGATTTCTGAATTTTGTTTTTCCCCTCTTTCAGCAAGAGGTCCTGTCCATATTGATTGAAAAGTCGGTTCCAACCATGTAGATAGAATTTTTTTATAGAAAAATTGTAATGCATACATCGGTTGTTTATAGAAAGTTAGCAGATTTTCTTTTAAATCATTTTTAGCCTGTGTGACAGCTTTATTTTGATCAAAATCATTTTTTCTTAGCAATGAAGTATTGTAACCATCCCACCAACCTCCGATAGTAGGTGAGTTCGGATTATCTTGCGTCCCCATAGTAATATAAGAAATCATAGGTACTCCCTCAGGAATAGGACTTTGGCTGACATTTTGATAATAACTTTTCAAAAGGAAGGAAGAGATTGGGATACTGATTACTATAAAGAGTGTCAGAATTAATTTTTTCCATTTACCATTTTCTAAGAAACTAAAGATTTGTATCAATAGAATAGCAATTATAAAGATGTAATAATTATTTCTAATCAGACAAGCTAAAGCAAAACTAAGTATACTAATTATCGCATTATAGTATCGAAACGATTCATTGTATTTTAAAAGGTGATAGTATCCTAGTAATACTAAAAATAGTCCTGGTATCGTTCCATACGCAAATGTCAGAAAGAAAAAATGTGGGAAAAATAAGAACGATAAAATGATACTGTAATTCGTAACCAACTGATTTTTAAACAATTTCGAACTAATTTTATAAATATAGAAATTAGTTCCTATGATAAAGAGTAAGTTAAAAAAATAAATCAATTTTTCACTGTCATATAAGAAAACGTATATTCTTTCTAATGTGGTTAATCCTAATTGATGAGGATATAGAAACAGATACCCATTATTTTTAGTTAAACTATCAAAATTGCCACTATTGAATTCTTTTGCAGCTTGATAAACACTATAAGCATCTGCCCTCAATCCACCAACTAATCGAAAAATAAGAAAGAGGCCTAGGACAAGATAGATAACATAAAATATCAAAAATAGTTTATTAGATGAAATCTTTTCAACTAATTTTTTACTTTTAAAAAGTAAAAATATAAAAAGAAAAATTAAAATTGGAAAATACCAATTTGAATGATGAAATTCTATTTTTTCTTTTGCTGATAAGGGCATATATACTGTAAAGAATAGAGAGGATAAAATGAGCAATGAAAGAATTGCGGATGTTAAATAAAAAAACAGCCCATAAAATGAATTTGTTATTTTTTGTAAAGTATTATTTTTCATTGTATTCACCTCTTAAAATTATGTGTAATCTATTTCTGAATATTAAACACTTTTATATTCAAAACTTCTAAGCAGTACTATTCAAGTCATTAACCTCGAATCAATGGAAGGTTAATGAATACCACCATAAAGCTTATAATCATTCCACTAGCGGATAAGATTTGTTCCCTAGATTGTTAGCAAAAATAAAGACTTACAATTCTCTCTATAGAAATTGTTTGATTAACCTTTATTTTAAAAATCATCCTATCATACCCCACTAGAAATTAAAAGAAAAAGTTACTATTTCAATCAATAGAATTAAAGAAGAATAATTGATACTTTTAAAAAATATAGATAATGAAGTAATGACTTGTCCTATTGTAATCCAATGATAGAAAAATACATCAATTAATCTATTAAAATACGAATGCAGCAAAAAAGACTATCGTCTCCGGTAACCCACTGGAGACGATAGTCTATTGTAGTATGAATTTTCACTTTTATGAGTTAGCGTTATTATCTGAACTCAATTTCTCCTAAACAATACGTACTAGTCTACTCTTTCTCTTCACTCTCGTATGTTCGTTCTCCGATAATATATCGAGGGCGCTCTTTGGCTTCTAAATAAATCTTACCGATGTATTCACCGATAACACCAAGACTGATTAACTGTACCCCACCAAGTAAACTTACAATGGCATACGTACTCGCCCAACCAGCAACAGAGTTATTCGAAAATTTAGACCAAAGTACCCATATGATAAGGGCGAAACTAAAGAACGACGTCAACACACCAATCGCAGTAATAATACGAATTGGCTTAATAGATAAACTTGTAATTCCATCGGCAGCCAATCCAAGCATCTTCGCGAGTGGATAATGACTCTCTCCCGCAATACGTTCATGACGTTTGTAAGTTACATAGGAATACTTAAATCCAACAAGAGGCATAATCCCACGAAGGAATAAGTTCACCTCTTTGAATTTCTTTAATTCTTGAATAAAACGTTTAGAGACGAGACGGTAGTCCGCATGATTAAAGACAACGTCCGCTCCAAAAAGATGCATCACTTTATAGAATCCTTCAGCCGTAATTCTCTTAAATGCTGAGTCCGTATCACGATTGTCACGAACCCCGTAAACAATCTCTGAACCGTCTTTATATTCTGCAACCATTTGATCCATGCAGTTAATGTCATCTTGTCCATCCGCATCAATGGTAATAACGATATCTGCAAATTTCGCAGCTTCTTCCATCCCTGCTAAAACACTACTTTGGTGTCCTCGGTTTCTGCTTTGTGCAATACCGACAACATGACTATTTTCTTTTGCATATTGTTGAATCAGTGACCACGTTTGGTCTTGACTACCATCATTGACATACATCACTCTGCTGTTTGGATGCACTTGTCCAGTATTGATTAAAGACTCAATCTTCTCAATAAACATTGGGTTTGTATAAGGTAATACCTTTTCTTCGTTATAACATGGAATCACAATATATAAAATTGGGTTATTTCTGTTCATTCTTTTCTCCATTTTTTTATTAAAGAGTTCCTTTTTAACTTCTGGGTTATTTGTTGAAATCCTATTGTAGCTGTAACAATATATATCGGAGCAAAAATATATAAATATCTTGATCTTGATTCAAAGATAGATTCAAATAGGAAAATTCCTATTAACAAAGTCATTAATACTAAAACTTCTCTTGTCAATTTTTCTCTGCTTATAAATACATTCCCTAAAATCAAAAATAAAATACTCAACCAGATACTTTGTACGAACTCTTGAAAAAGTAGATGGAACTTGCCATTGGAATAATAAAAGCTTCTAGTTACCTTTGCTACAAAAGAATCATTTGGAAAGATTTCTTCAAAAAAACTACCCTCTAACCCCCAGCCAAAAGTTCCATCATTATAGTTATTAAGAGTCTTTTTGGCTTGGTGCTCAATCAAACCTGTGACTCCGTACTCCTTAACTCTTTGTGCAATTATCTGTTTGTTATAGATAATTCGCTCTTCTTTATTTTCAATCGATACTGACCTATAAACGTCATTTGCCAAATATCCGCCATCTGTTTTCGAATTTAAACCCATCTTTATAAAATGGTGGTATGTCATTGCCAACTCATCATCAAGGTCGAATCCTGCATTTGAATTTATGTGTTTAATTGCATAGACCATAGGGAAACTTACAACAAATATAGCGAGTATCGCAGCGATAAGCCTCTTCCTTTCCATTTTTGCCGTCAATAGACTGATCACAATAATTGCAATAGTCACTATAGCAACTTGAGGTTTCACTGAATATCCTATAATTCCAATAGCACTCAATAAAACTGATTTTAGAATGTAATGCATTTTAGGATGAGTATATATATAGTACATTAAAATAGGAAAAATAAGTCCCATTGAATCAGAATATGGAATTATAACCCAAGGTGAAATCCAGAGAATTAAAATATAAAGCCAGTATGAGAAAAAAGCATATTTTTCGCTTTTCGTCAACAAGAGTGTCACCTTTAATATCAAAAATCCTGAAAGTATATTTAATATCGACTGAATCACGAGCAAAGATACGTACGCAAAATCTTGTCCTAAGAGACCATTAAACAAAGTAAATACTTTTGAGAAAAAAATCGTTAGGAAGATATTATTTGGGTATCGAGAAAAATATAAATTATCTAATTCCGAAAAATTCTTGTCAGAAAGAGCAACAGCATTCTTCAATAGCTCCTGGACATCCCAACCAGTATAAAAGTAATAATGAAAAATCAAAAATAATTGACTGAAAAATAAAAATACAGAAAGCATCAAAATTGTCTTTCTATTGTACTTGATATGACCTGAAAGTTTAAAACCTACAAATACAGAAATTATACCGATTCCAAATAAGAACACATTATAATTAGAAATATATAACTTATAAGCATTGATTATTTTAAACGAAAAAATACAAAGCAAGAAAATGAGAAAATGGATTGTTATAAAAAAATTCTGAATACTCTTCGAAAAAATTTTTCTATATTTTTGATTAGTTATTTTCATAAAATTCCCCCAGTATATCCCTATAATTGTAACCTAAATCATTATAATTGTCTATGTAAATTCAGGCTCCATATACGAAAGAAGATAGTTAGAAATCTCTAACTATCCTCTAAAATTTATCTAATAAAATATTTTATCAACTGTATAGCATCTTTTTTTTGGAATAAAAAGGTAACCGCTGTAACAACCATAAACGATATAATTGCGACAACAATTCCCATGTATATCCACTGCAAATATGTTGTAACTAAAATATTTTTGGTGAAATATAATATCACACTTGAAGTGGCAACAATTGTAAAGATATAGAGTACTAATCTTTTCACTGTTTTTTTAATACTTCCTTTTATTAAGTACTTATTCACATATAGCAACAAATCTGTGTTTCTATAAAGATATGCACAAATCGTACCAATTAATATTCCATATACTTTGAAAAACGGAATCAACGCAATAGAAATTACGATATTAATAGTTGCTTCTGCAAGAGCTCGGAACTGAGTCTCCTTATAGTGACCAGCAGCGGCAACAACTGTTACTGTCGGTATTCGGACACCTTGACAAACCACTATAATAGAAAACAAAAATACAAATCCAAAATTTAAATATTGTGCATCTGTGAAATGAGCGGTATAAACCTGAATAAAAGGCCCAAGTAATGAAATAAAACTAATATATATAATTGAAATAATGTAAAATGTGACTAATTCAAATTTCCGATATATTTGCTGTATTTTCTCTTCGTCTTTACTTACCAACAAGTTTCCAAAACTAGATTGAACGCCCGAAGTTATAGAACTAACAATGTTAATTACAGATAAAGAAATTAAATTATACACGCTATAGATACTTACTTCAACTAGTGAGTCACTGCCCATAAAAATAGTAATTAATAATAAATCAGTATTATATAATACAATAGAAGAAATGTTATGGTACAACACTCCCCACCTTTGTGGAATATCTACTCGGTTCTTGCTCCTACCAAATTTTAAGTTTGGATATTTTTTCTTGAAGTATATATAAACTAATATTAAACGTGCTACTACAACAAGAGCCCCGACTAAGCGAACGTAAAGAAAACTGACATTCATTTGAATGAGAAATAAGATGATCACACTGCTTGCAATCGTTGAAAATGTCTGAATTGCATTTAGAACATAAAGTCTTTGATCTGCTATTAAAAGTACTTTATATTTTGAAAATAGGAAAAACTCGATAACTCCTCCGGCAGATAAGATAAGAATCAGAAATCTAACTTCACTCATAGGAACCTGATCAGCTACAAGATAAGGATAAAAAACCACTACAAGGCCCACCAATAGAACATAAAGTATTCCAGATTTCTGAAAAAAGATTCTACTCGATTCTAAAATATCTTCAACTGTTTTATTGTCTCTATTTTGTAAAGGTTCATATAACATAGCCACAGAAGCCGCACTAATCCCACCTTCAACAATGGCAAGACTAGAAATAATTTGATCAACTGCACCTACTAAACCATTTACAGTAGATCCATAAACTTCAATAAATAAATTCCTTACAAAAAAACCACATAACATTACTGTTATTTGAAGAAGTATTCCAACTAGGATATTAATAATTGATTTTTGTATTCTCATTATATTCCTCACATTTTATATTCGATTAATTATAACAGATTGAATCTGCATTTTAAATTAATCCATGTATCCTCAGAAAACAATTAAGGATTAGTATCATATAAAAAAGCTAACCTTTAATAATTAATCAATATAAATTTCTTATTTTTTGAACTCAATGCTTTCTTATACAAATTCATGTTCACAAAAAAGGATTAATATAACTTTAATCACTTTAGGACTCTTAAATAAAAAAATTACTTTAACAAAATTTTGAAAAAAGCGTATCGAACAATAGTCTTCAATAAATTTATACCTTTGAAAAAACATTCATATAGGGCGTTCAAAAATATGCATACTCAGACTATAAGTTTGTGGTAATCGTTTATGCAATAATTATTTCGAAATCTAAATCAATTCAATCTAAAAAAGTAGTTTCATATATATTAAATTCGTATTGAATTTTTATTCCACTATTCTTGCATATGAAAATCCAACAGTCTTAAAAAATGTAATAATCCGAAATTATTGTACTATCTTTTTATAACAGTAATCTCATTTGCTCTAGCAACTCTTTGGACTGGATGATTTTCATAAATAAATTTAAACAAGAAAAAAACATTATCTCTTGCTACACTTTCACTCTCACAAATTATTATAAGAACTTTATTTCTGTAGAATAAGGTTCATATAAATGCAATAGGAAATACAATTATTAAACTAATGATGTCTACACGTTTATCATTTTTAATTTATCCAAAAATCTTCTATGCATAAACAGCCCCCACAAATTTCACATCATAATTATTTTCTCATTTTATCATAAACCTATACAAATTCGTTAATGATTAATGTAATTCGTTGTAATATCAAACAAACTGAATAAAAACAATAATGATTAAAAGAATCACGACTGAAACAATCCATACGTTTAAGAAATGATTGTATTTTCTGAGTCCTGATTTTGGCGTACGGTGTACTTGTAGGCTTTCTTCCTCGCGTTGGGTGTGCAACTGTTCGTCGCGTTCAACAGAACTGTCGCGACTATCTCTTCGCTCTTGCCTAGTTTCTAGTTCTTCTAACTCTCTATTTTGCTTTTCTAATTGCTCTTTATACGATTTTCTCGTTAATAAAGGTTCATTTGGCATTGATTATTCTCCTTTATGCATCCAAGCATATTGTGCAGCAATAATTGTCTTTGCATCCGCGATTTCACCTGCTTGGATTTTTTGCATCACTTCTTCGAGTGGCATCCATAAGATTTCGACAAATTCATCCTCATCTGCAGGTTTGGCATCTTCTTTGACCGTCACATTTTTTGCTTGGAATAATGTGATTTTCTCATCGCAGAATCCAGGGGTTGAGACCATTTCCATCATCTTCACCCATTCTTCGGCAACAAGATTTGTTTCTTCTTCTAATTCACGTTTTGCCGCTTCTAGAGGCACTTCATCCTTTGAGTCTAATTTTCCCGCTGGAATTTCTAAGAAATGCATTTCTAGTGGTTTTCTATATTGTCGAACGAGTAACATCTTTCCCTCACGAATGACAAGGACAGCTACCGCCCCTGTATGGAATACAAGGTCCCTCGTAGAAGTTTTCCCATTTGGTAGTTCCACGATATCTTGTGTCACCGTAAAAATGCGTCCTGAATATTTAATATCTCGTTTGATTGTTTTTTCTGTAAAGTCCATAATTTCGCCTCCATTTTGCTTTATTATAATTGGTTTTCAGCATTTCAACAATCGATTTTACTAAACTTTAATGGCAAAAAACTGAGTGGCACAAACGACCACCCAGTTTCTCTTTAACGTTGGTTATTTTGTTGTTGTCGAAGTTGTGAGTTTACAGTCGCTTCATTCGTTGTAGCAGAACTATTTGTTTTTGCAAAGTACGCCTCATAAACTTGTTTAGCTACTGTAGCCGCATAGTCAGATGGGTATCCATCTTTGAAGTACGGAGCAACAACAGATACTACGATTTCTGGATTATCGTATGGTGCATACGAAATGAAGGTTGAGTTTTCAACGGCTTCATTCTTATACGCTGGATTTGGACCAGAATAGAACGCTTCGGTTGTTCCTGTTTTACCCGCCACTTCTGGAGAATACGTTCTAAATGTCGTAGCAGAAGTTCCGTTTTCACCATGCGTTACACGGTAAAGACCTTCTTTAACATGATCTAAGATTTCTGTACTCACTTGGAGCGAATTCATAATTTTTGTTGGCATAACAACTTCTAAATTACCAATACCACCACTTGGACTTGTTGCACGAATTTCTTTCACTAAACGGGGTGCAATACGAGTACCACCATTAGCAATGGTAGACATATATTGTGCTAATTGTAGCGGTGTGTATAAGTCAAACTGACCGAACGCAAAGTCAAGTGCTGAGAAGGCATTGGCTGTACCACCATTGTATCCTTTACCTTCATTTGGAAGGTCAATACCGGTACGAACACCCAGCCCGAACTGTGCATAATACTCACGGAGTTTATCAAATAGGCTTAGATTAATATTTAATCGTCCACCTTTTTCGTATTCCGTTTGTCCACCCATCCTCATCGCCAGTTTAATCATATAAACGTTTGATGAACGTTCTAAGGCATCTAAGTCTGTCAACTCCATTCTCCCGTTACGGTTAAACCATGAACTCTTCGGTTTAGACGCTTCGAACTCAATCGGTTCATCGACAATCGTATTATCCTCAAGGGTGATAACTCCATCCATATACCCGGATAGGACGGTTGCTGGTTTTACAACAGACCCCATTCCAAATGAGTTATTGATGGCACCGAGCGCATCGTCTTCGACACCCGTTGAATTAAAGTTTTCGTCAAATTTCTTTTTCTTTCCTGTAATCCCAAGAACGTCACCATTCTTTGGATTCATCACAACGATATACACACGGTCAGCGGTAGGATCCGTCATCTCTTCGACTGACTTCGTTGCAATATCTTCAATTTTCTTTTGGAATTCAGTATCAATCGTTAAGACAAGGTTTGATCCGCCTTTACCCTCATACGTTTCAGTAGAATTGACGACTTCGCCTTGCGTATTCGTTTGTGACTTCACGACTGTCTTTGTTCCACTCAATACTGTTTCGTATTGCTCTTCTAAATAGCTTGTTCCTACACGATCATTTAAAGAATACCCTTGTGCAAGTAGCGATTTCACTTTATCCGATGGAAGACCCGTCTTTTCAGAAGATACAGTTCCAAGAATGGACTTTAGCATATCTCCCATTGGATACTCACGGTCCCAGTCTGAATCGATATCTACCCCGCGAAGCTCCCCAAGACGTTCACTAATTTTAGCAACCTCTTGTTCTGTAACTCCTTCATTTTTCAAAGTAACAGTCGATAAAGCATACGCACTATTCATCTTCGTAAAAATAGCAATCACTTGTTTTTCTGCGTCACTGTAGTTTAATTCATCCGCAGGAATATTTGCTAATTGCATTTCATATGTTTGACTCGTCGAAATATTTTCTTTCGCAATTTTCTTTTTCTCGTCCGCAGTTAAAAGGCTATCGACTTTGTCAGGGTTTGTTGCTACCCAGTAATCCTTTAAGTCACGTTCTTTTAACTCAGAAGCATCCACAGAAATCAAAGTCGTTAATTTCTGTGCGATTTCTAACATCGTTGACGTTTTAACATCAACAGGTCGTGTGTAATTAATGGCTAATTTAGGCTTATTCCCTACTAAGACACGTCCTTGACTATCATAAATTGAACCACGAGGAACTGATTTTTTAGCAGTTGTTGTTTCTGTACGTTGTACAAGCGCAACAAACTCGTCCCCTTTTACTAATTGGATATACGCCAAACGGCTAATTAAGGCAATAAATGAAAAGAATACAATTAAAAATAATAAATTCAATCGAAATGGAATATGTGATTTTTTCTTCTTCTGTTTTAATTTTCTTTTATTAAGCATAATACACTCCATATAACATCTATTAACTCATAACAGTATACCATAAATACCTCCCTAATCTGTATAAAAAGAGTAAATAAATGCTTAAGATTTTTTTACGTTAAAGACTAATTTTTCGTGCAGCCTTATCATTTCCATGCTATGCTAACAGTAGCACAATGAAAGGAGCCCCCCCATGCAACAGTTGATGACTAAAAAGACTTATTATGCGCTTAGCATTTTGATTCCATCGTTAATGATTTTAACGATTTTCCTACTTTTTACGATTACCCCATTTGGAAATCGAACATGGTTAACCATCGACCTTGGGCAACAATACGTCGACTTCTTTAGTTACTATAAGGATACGCTCTTACATCATCCTGAGCAGTTTTTCTATAGCTTTTCGAAGTCTATTGGCGGAGAAATGGTAAGTCTATGGGCATATTATTTAATGAGTCCATTTAATCTCCTATTTCTGCTCATTCCCACTTCAAAAATTGCAATGGGCGTTTCACTCCTTATTTTCTTAAAACTCGTTTTAAGTACGTTAAGTTTTGCGGTGTTGCTGGATGTGAAATTCAAACATAGAAACATGACCACAGTGCTATTTGCACTCTCCTATGGATTCATGAGTTATCTTTCAGCGAATCAATTTAATGTCATGTGGTTGGATGCTCTTATTGGCCTTCCGCTTATCATTCTTGGAGTGGATGCTCTCCTGAAACAAAGAAATCCCTTGTATTACGTGATTCCATTATCCATCACTATTTTAAGCAATTACTATACTGGATATATGATTTGCCTCTTCTTGGGGCTCTATTTCCCATATGCCTATTTAGTGGCGAGTGACACTTTTTCTTGGAAAGACTTTGCAAAGCAATTTTGCCGTTTTGTATTTTATAGTCTGATTTCGGTTGGATTAATCATGGTGATTCTCCTTTCAACCTTCTATAGTCTTCTAGGAAGTAAAGGGACCGCCACTTCGATTTCATGGAGTTTTAAATCAGAATATAATCCTTTCTTGATGCTTTCAAAACTCTTTATTGGAAGTTTTGATTTTGATCACATGATAAAAGGTTATCCGAATATTTTTGTAGGAAGTCTCGCACTATTTTGTTTTCTTTGTTATTTCAAGGAACGAGCAGTCCCACTTTCGCAACGTCTATATGCATTGGGCATCACCATCGTTTTACTCATCAGTTTCAATATTGAGTTTTTCGATAAACTCTGGCATGCGGGACAACTTCCGAATTGGTATTCTTACCGCTTTTCATTCTTATTCAGCTTTTGGATAGTCTATCTGGGCTATCAACTAACTTTGAAAAAAACAACCATTTCCTTATTCGAAACTTTTGCCTATTTCTTCCTTGCATTAGGGGTTGGAATTGGATTTATTCTCTTCCCACAAGACTACCTACAAGGCTGGCAAATTGCGATAGGCTTTGGATTATCCATGGGAATTCTCTATTGTCTTATTCTTATCGGACGCGGGAGAACCTCTCATAGGAAATTCCTTGTATCTATTGTCGTTATCGAATTGTTATTAAATAGCATCATCACCCTATCAAGATTAGGTTATGTGATGCATTCAGACTTTACTAACTATCAAACGGCTTTATCCACTTGGTCTATGGTATTACGACCTTCTGAAGGAGAGTTCTATCGCAGTGAAAAAACGGCTCTACGTTCGAAAAATGATAGCTTGCACATTCCAACGTATGGTGTATCGCATTTTTCATCAACATTTGAAAAGGAAACGGAACGATTCTTTGAGGCCATTGGAGTCCGTCAAGGAACCGCCTATGTCAACTACAGTAACGGAACCTTATTAACAGACGCGCTACTTGGCATTAAGAATACATTTGTCGCAACAACCGACGCTTCTTTTAACGAAAGATGGGAACGGAAAGACTTGGAAGATTTCTCGACGGTGGCAACGTTTAACAAAGGACGTATCGTTACCAATCCAAACGTACTTTCCATTGCTTATCCAATGAAATCCATACTGAAGTCCATGAAGGTACCGACGAACCACCCGATTACGATGCAAAACCAATTGGCAAATGCGCTAGCGGGAACGACGAGTCCAAAAAATATTTTAACAAGAGTCACTTACAACACAGAATACGCAAACATCAGTGGGACTCCTGTTGTCTACCAACGCATCCAATTGAAGGACGGCCAACAAGAAGGCAGCATTACGCTCACCTTTACTCCTGAAACAGATGATCCTATTTACTTAGAAATATCCGGAACAATGGAAGAAAAAGACCTGGAAATGACGTTAAATGGAGAGCCGTATGCATTCTATCCAGTTCAATCTAAACCTGTGCTTCTCAGCGTAGCTAACAATAAAAAAGGCCAACCTCAAAGTCTTCGTATTACGATTAAAAATGATGGATTTGAATTTTCAAAATTGAGCCTTTACTCACTGGATGCGCAACTCTTAAACGATCGACTAGAAAAAACGAAAGAACAAGAATTACAACTGGAAACTTTCACTTCTACTCATTTTGCAGGAACGATGACAACCTTGGAAGAATCCACCGTACTCACAACCATTCCTTATTCAACTGGATGGAAAGTTTGGGTAGATGGGCAAGAAGTGGAAACTTACAAGATTCTTGATAGCCTCCTTGGATTTACCATTTCCGAAGGAACTCACCGAATCGAGTATCGTTATACCACCCCATTCTTACTGGAAGGAAGCCTTGTGAGTATCGCTTCTCTTCTACTATTGATTCTCGCTTTAGTAAAGCGAAGACAAAAAAAGAACGATGCCTCTTAGGAGACATCGTTCTTCGTTTTTTAAAGATTATTTAGCAGCTTCAAACCGACGAGCTACTTCATCCCAGTTTACAACATTCCAGAATGCTGAAATGTAGTCTGGACGACGGTTTTGGTAGTTTAGGTAGTATGCATGTTCCCATACATCTAATCCTAATAATGGAGTTTTACCTTCTGATAGAGGGCTGTCTTGGTTTGGAGTAGAAACGACTTCTAATTTTCCGTTAGAAAGAACTAACCAAGCCCAACCTGAACCAAAGCGAGTTGCTGCTGCTTGAGCGAATGTTGCTTTGAATTCGTCGAAGCTTCCGAAAGCCGCATTGATGGCTTCTAATAAAGCACCTTCTGGAGCTTTTGCACCATCAAGAGATAATTGAGTCCAGAATAAGCTGTGGTTTGCATGTCCGCCACCGTTGTTACGAACGGCTACACGGATATCTTCTGGAACAGCGTTTAAATCGCTAATTAATTCTTCAACTGTTTTTTCGAATAATTCAGGGTGTTTTTCAACCGCTGCGTTTAAATTTGTAACATATGCATTGTGATGTTTGTCATGGTGGATTTCCATTGTACGTGCATCAAAATGTGGTTCTAATGCGTCAAACGCATATTCTAATTTTGGTAATTCATAAGTCATTACTAAATTCCTCCTAAAATTAAATACAGTTATGAAAACTGTTTCTTTCTTCATTCATCATACCACCCACTAAACACGATACGCAAAAATTATGCCCACTCTCATGGTTCCACCCTAAGCATGAATTTATGGTATAATAATCCCGCTACATAGAGATAGAAAAGAGATGAAAACATGAAATTTACAGATTATGCATTACAGCCTTATTTGCAAAACGCATTGGCTGACTTAAAATTTACGCAACCAACACCGATTCAAGAACGCATCATCCCTCTGTTATTAAAAGGAGAATCTGTGATTGGTCAATCGCAAACGGGGAGCGGAAAGAGCCATAGTTTCCTATTACCACTCATCAACAAAATTGAACTTAACCGACAAGAATTGCAACTAGTGATTACTGTTCCAAGCCGAGAACTCGCAGAACAATTAACTGCTGTTGCTTCACAACTCATTTCATTTAGTGATACAGAAATCTTATTAGAAAAATGTATCGGTGGTACCGATAAAAAACGCCAAGTGGCAAAACTAACTCAAACGCAACCACATATCGTGATTGGGACGCCTGGTCGTATTTTCGACTTAATGCAAGAGAATGCTCTCTTCGTTCAAACCGTTCAAATGATGGTGGTTGACGAAGCTGATATGACATTTGACTTAGGATTCTTAGAAATCGTTGATGAGATTGCCTCTCGTATGCCAGAAAACTTACAAATGTCTGTTTTCTCTGCAACGATTCCAGATAAAATTAAACCATTCTTGAAGAAATACTTAGGCAATCCAAAGGTGATTCAAATCGAGAATACACAACTTGTTTCACCAACGATTAAAAATCAATTGCTCGTCACAAAGGCACAAGATCCAATGGACGTTCTTCGTCAATTATTGGTAATGGGACACCCATACTTAGTCCTTATTTTCGTAAATACAAAGCAAAAAGCTGACGAAGTGACAAAAGACCTCCGCAGTCATAACTTCAAAGTAGCAACAATTCACGGAGATATTCCATCAAGAGAACGTCGCCGTGTGATGAAACAAATTCAACAAATGGATTATCAATTTGTTGTCGCAACTGACCTTGCTGCGCGTGGAATTGATATCGAAGGGGTTTCTCATGTTATCAACTTAGAAATTCCTGGCGAATTAGAATTCTTCATTCACCGTGTTGGACGTACTGGACGTAACGGTCTTGAAGGAACAGCCATCACATTCTACACACCGGATCAAGAGCAAGCCATCCAAACATTAGAAGCTAAAGGCATTTCTTTTGAAACAGTTGAATTAAAAAATGGCGAGCTTGTTGAAAGTTACGACCGTTCTCGTCGTGAAAAACGTAAAAACACGCAATCCAAAGACCTAGATCCTCGCCTCAAAGGCATGATTAAGAAGGCGAAGAAAAAAGTAAAACCTGGCTACAAGAAAAAGCTTGGACAGGAGATTCGTCAAAAACAACGTAGACAAAATCGTACAAAAAATAAATAATCCTAGATTACTTCGAATCCTTACGGATATCTTCATAGTAATAGTGACGAGGCACCAGCTCGAGCCTAAGGTCTCTCGCCTTTAAAGCCTCAAAGGGGACGTACGGAATTATATTCCTACGTCCCCTAAGCACAGTGGTTGAATGGAACGATCTTCGCTACATGTAACTCGCTCGTCCCTATTCAACTTTGTGGGGGAAAGAAAACGAAATGAGCAAAATAGCACCTACTATTTTGCTCATTTCAGTCTTTCTCCCTCGTTTTAATGCAACTTCCCGTCACTACTACTATAGAATCCGTAAGATTCTTCGTAATCTCGGTATAGTAAATTTTTCTCTGCTATTTAATTTTTCGTGATTTTTCTCAAAAATAAAACTCTTAGAAACTTTTTTTTGTTTCTAAGAGTTATTTTTATTTGTTTTTATTTTGCTGAGCGATGAATTCTCGCATTCCAAGGAGCCAGTTGAAGGTAGATGTTACTAGTAGGTACATAAACATCCCTACTCCTCCACCAAGACCTAACACGCCAATCACCATATAGATGGTTGCTGGTAAGAACATCGCAGAGATTGTTAATTGCTTTGATACCGATGGGTGCATTTGAATATAGGCTCTCATAAATAAGGCTGTTAATAATCGTACGATAAAACTAATTAAAATCATCAGTACATAGATCATCAAGGTATTATAAATGAATCCAAATATGAGTACCCCAATCAATACAAGCCACAGTTTTGACTGGAATTCTTTAATAAATTGTTGCATATTTTCTTTACTGAATCCGTTTAAGCCTTCATAAGAAAATTTTGAAGTATTGATGATGGTATCTACAACAATATGGTCTTGTAAAATCCCAACGGTTGGAATTCCTTGTCCAGATTCAGACGTCACATCATTATCCGTTGACTTCCCACTAGGGTCGAAGACGACATTAAATACATCCGAACGGAAAACAAATCCAGTATTGTCTCCTGCCGATAACTTACCATCTTGAATTGAGAATTCCGGAAACTGTTTAGCCACAATCTCTAAGTTCGAATTCATACTTGCGATATCTTTTCCCGCACGAATAAATCCAGGAATCGAAACGAGTAATACGAGTAGGAAAAAGATTCCTTTTATTTTCTTCAGTGGATTTTGTAAAATCGTCCAAATTTTATTAGGTTTTAAAATACTTAATTGAATAAAGTCTCTGATTGTCATGTGCGCCTCCTATATAATGAACAGTTTACAGAAAAAGCGCGACCTTTTCAAGAAAACGGGGTTGCGCGAAGGAAATGGTTCAAATATTGATTCATATATTGATTCCTAAAAATCCTTACGGATTTCTTTTATAGTAGCTGTAACGTTACACCGGTTTGAGTCGTCTCGTCTCTCACCTTCGAAGATTCAAATGCGGAGTACGGGATAAGTCCCTACTCCGCATAATTCTCTTTCGATGTTTTTCACGTTACTGCTACTATTAGAAATCCTCGGCTTTTTAGGAATTCCTCTATAAACTTTTTCTTCGCTTTTAAAGGAGGGAGTTTTGTGCTGTCTACAATGACTTACGGACTTCTTTTATGGTTGCGATAGCGTTACACCGGTTCGAGTCGTTCCGTCTCTCACCTTCGAAGATTCAAATGCGGAGTAAGGGTTATCTCCCTACTCCGCATAATTCTCTTTCGATGTTCTTCACGTTACTGCTACTATATGAAATCCTCGGCTTTTTAGGAATTTCGTTTAAAACATTTCCTTCGCTTTTAAAGGAGGGAGTTTTGTGCTGTCTACAATGACTTACGAAATTCTTTTATGGTTGCGATAGCGTTACACCGGTTTGAGTCGTCTCGTCTCTCACCTTCGAAGATTCAAATGCGGAGTAAGGGTTATCTCCCTACTCCGCATAATTCTCTTTCGATGTTCTTCACGTTACTGCTTCTATATGAAATCCTCGGCTTTTTAGGAATTCCAGTTAAAACATTTTCTTCGCTTTGAAAAATAAAAAAGACTAGGTTTCCCACCTAGTCTTTGCACTATTTCATTAGTCACGGTCAACCCATTTGCGACCATCACGTTCGATTAAATCGTAACCTGATTGTGGTCCTTTACTTCCTGCAGCATAGTTTGGAAACTCAGATGCAATTTCGCTATCCCAAGTCTTACGGATGCTGTCCACATATTTCCAAGAAGCGGCTACTTCTTCCCAATGCGTGAAGTTCGTCATATCGCCTTCGATACAGTCAAGAATTAAACGCTCATAAGCTTCTGGACTGCTCATCGCAAAGTTCTCATCGAAGATTTTTTCCAAGTGACTTGTTTGAAGTGCGATGGTATTTCCAACAGCTTTCGAATTAATCACAAAGCAGAATCCTTCACGAGGTGTAATATGAATAGAAATACGGTTGGATGGGCAACCATCGATTCCACAGAATAATGGTGAGCTTGCTTCTTTAAAGACAACATCAATAATCGTTTCTTTTGAATGCAGACTCTTCCCTGTTCGAACATAGAAAGGCACGCCTTCCCAACGTTCATTATCGATAAATACTTTACCAGCAACATAGGTTTCCATATTGGAATCATCTGCCACATTTGGATCTTCACGGTAACCAGGTTTTAATCCGTCTACAGAAGGTCCATATTGCCCACGCACGAAGTTTTCGTTTACTTCTTCGGCAGTTGTATAAGGACGAAGCTGTTCCAACACTTTAATCTTGTTTTTACGAACATCACCAAATGAAATTGGCGGTTCCATCGCTACTAGAGCAAGAATTTGTAAAATATGGTTTTGAACCATATCTCGTAAAGCACCACTTGTATCGTAGTAACCCCCACGTTCTTCAACGCTCACTTGTTCTAAAAGCGATATTTGAATGTGGTCGATGTTCTCTTTATTCCACAAAGCTTCAAATACGCGGTTTGCAAAACGTACAGCAGAAATGTTTTGAATCATTTCTTTTCCTAAGTAGTGGTCAATACGATAGATTTGTTTTTCTTCGAAAGATTGACGAAGTTGATTGTTTAATTCTTCCGCAGATTCAAAATCTTTTCCGAATGGTTTCTCGATGATTAGTCGGTTATAGCCATTCTCAGTAATTAATCCTTCTGCTTTTAAATGTTCTGTAATCGTTCCAAAGAAAGTTGGTGCCATGGCTAAATAGAAGACACGGTTACCTTCGATTTGATACTTAGTATCTAACTCCTCTGAAAGTTCTTTTAATACGACATAATGATGTGTATCAGTAACGTTATGAGGTTGATAGTAAAAATGAGAAAGGAATTGGTTTAATTCGTCTTCTGATTTCACTAAAGACTGAACAGATTGTTTGATAACATCTCTAAAATACTCGTTCGTCCACTCTCTACGTGCTGTCCCAATCACTGCGAAATGATTTTTGATAAATCCTTTTTGGAATAAACGGAATAACGCTGGATAAAGCTTACGGTGAGCTAAATCGCCTGTTGCTCCAAACAGTGTAATGAGTACATGTTGTTCGCGCATGAGTTGTCCTCCTTGAATAAAATATGCAAGCGAATCGCCTGCCTTTACATTAAATAACTACCTTTCTAGTGTAAGTTATAAGAGTAGAAATGTAAACTATAAAACGCTCCCTTTCAAAAGAAAAGGAGCGCCCTGTTTTAATTAATCGGTAATTTCACTTTGAATAGTGATCCATGATTGAGTCGTGAAGTCAGGCTAATTTTACCGTTATAGCCTTCAATTAGTTCTTTTGCAATGGATAATCCTAATCCATTCCCACCGCGTTCTCTCGACCGAGCTTTATCCACACGATAGAAACGTGAAAAGACTTTTTTCTTATCTTCTTCACTTAACCCCATCCCAAAATCTTGAATCCCGATTTCGACCGCTTCAGTCGAGGGTGAAAGACTGACGATAATTTCTTTTCGATCTGTTGAATATTTCACGGCATTATCGAGTAAGATGATAATCACTTGTTCAAAATGATTACGGTAGATTGGAGAAATAATCTCCTTCTTGGTGTCAATATCTGCAATAAAAGTAAAGTCTGGGTAAAGCACCTTGAAATTCGTCACGATTTGTTCTAATGTCGCAACGACCTCTGTTGTGGCATCTTTATACTGTTCCCTAACTTGCGGAGCCCTTGATAAGTCCAACATCTCTTGTACTAATGTCTTCATGCGCTGAATTTCTGATAAAGAGGCTGTGAGCGATTCTTCTAGCACTTCTGGGTCATCTTTCCCCCAACGGTTCAAAAGTTTCAGGTGGCCTTCTACAATGGCTACAGGCGTTCTCAATTCATGCGATACATCTTCTACGAAATGCTTCTGCTGCGAAATATAAAAACTAATCTTATCTAGCAACTCGTTAAATTGTTGAGAGACAATCGCAAATTCATCATTCTTCTTCGGAACAATCAAACGTTTTGTTTCAATGTTTTCCTCGTTAATAGATGCAATAATATCATGAATTTCTTCAATTGGTTTTGAAATGAGTCGTGAAATAAAGTAAGCCAAACCTACTGCAACTATTCCCTCCATGACAATCAACTGAAGAAATAAGAAACGCAATTGTTTTTTCAACTCTACAAGCTTAGCTATACGATTCGTTACTTGCAGATATCCAATTAACACACGGGTATTTCTAGATAAAATTGGCATCATGACCTGTACACTTTCCTCGCCCGTAGACAGTGTCACGAATTGTGTTTCTAACTTTTCCGACACTTGTGGTGTGTCTTGCCATTGTTGCGTTTGGAATAGTAACTCCTTACTTGTATCGAAAACGCGAATATTCACTTCTTCATTCATCGGATAAAAACTACTATTCTTCTTATAAACTAGATTTTGATCTAATTCATATTGTTCTGCCTTGTTTAAAACGGCTAGAATATCCTCTGTAGTCAACTTTTCAGTTTTTTCAGAGAGTAAATCCGCTACAACTTGCGCATAAGCCACTGTCTGATTTTTCTCATTTTCTCGTAGTCCGATGATTTGTCCTTCAATTAAAATAGCAGTCAAAACAGCTAATAAGCCAAAAATGGTGGCTGACATTACCCACCACCATTTTTTCGCTACAGATTTATGTTGATTTTTATCATTCATATGTAGCTCCTCAGCTTCTCATGACATAACCTGTTCCACGAACGGTTTGGATATAACTTTCTCTTCCTGGAATGTCAATCTTATTACGGATATAACGCACATACACGTCAATCACGTTTGTTTCGACTTCGTTCTTATAACCCCATACTTCTTTTAATAACACTTCACGCGAAAGGACAATATCAATATTTTCCATGAGTAGTAAGAGCAATTCATACTCCTTCTTTGTTAAATCAATAACTTCACCCGCACGACGAACGACACGATTTTCCACTTCGACAACAAGATCACGGTATTCCACTTTTGTTTGTTTCACAACACGAGATTGCTCTTCCATTTGTAAACGTCTAAAGAGTGCACGTAATCTTGCAAGAATTTCTTCGATTTCGAATGGTTTCACGACATAGTCATCTGCCCCTTGATCGAGACCTGCAACACGGTCCATAACTGAATCGCGCGCCGTCATAATGATGACTGGTGTCTGTTTGACTTGGCGAAGACGACGAACGACTTCTAATCCATTCATTTCTGGTAACATTAAATCTAATAAAATAGCATCCCAATGCTCATCAATGGCTGCTTGCAATCCGCTACGGCCATCTGAGCAGACTCTAGTTTCATAGCCTTCATGCTTTAATTCTAGTTCAACAAAGCGACTTAAATTCTTTTCATCTTCAATAATCAATATACGTTGATTCTCTGGCATTTAGAAACTCCCTTCTCTATTCTTTCCTAATACGTTTATCATAACATATTCATAAGATTCTTAACAGAATTTAATGAAATTTTCTACCAATTTTATTCTATTCCATCTCTAAAATGAATGGATTTGTTTATTTTGATTGAACAAACAAAATAAGTCCTAGCCACTCTGGCTAGGACTTCATTGCTTTAAATTATTGTTCAATCTCTTTTTCTTGAGCCCATTCGAAGTGGAATGTTCCTGGTTTGTCTACACGGTTGTAAGTATGTGCACCGAAGTAGTCACGTTGAGCTTGAATTAAGTTTGCAGGTAATGTTTCTGAACGGTATGAGTCATAGTATGCTAAAGCACTTGAGAATGTTGGAACTGGAATACCAGCACGAACTGCCGTTACAACAACATCACGAACTGCATCTTGGTAAGATTCTGTTACATATAAGAAGTACTTATCTAATAATAAGTTTTTCAATTGAGGATCACGTTCGAATGCATCTGTAATCTTTTGTAAGAATTGCGCACGGATAATACATCCAGCACGGAAGATTTTAGCGATTTCGCCGTAGTTTAAGTCCCAATTGAACTCTTCACTCGCTACACGCATTTGAGCAAATCCTTGCGCGTAACTCATGATTTTAGAGAAGTATAATCCTTTACGAACTTGTTCGATTAAGGCTTGGCGTTCTGAATTTGTTAATTCAGGAATCTTTGTTGCTGCTAATTCTTTACTTGCTGCAACACGTTCATCTTTCAATGTTGAAACGAAACGAGCAAATACTGATTCAGTAATTAATGGAAGTGGCACCCCTAAGTCTAATGCGCTTTGTGAAGCCCATTTACCAGTACCTTTATTTCCAGCAGTATCCATGATTACGTCAACCATTGGACGACCTGTTTCAGGATCTTTCTTCGTTAAAATGTCCGCTGTGATTTCGATTAAGTAGCTATCTAATTCACCTTGGTTCCATTCTTTGAACACTTCAGCGCATTCTTCTACAGATAATCCACCAACACGACGTAGGATATCGTAACTTTCAGCGATTAATTGCATGTCCCCATATTCGATTCCGTTATGAACCATTTTTACGTAGTGACCTGCTCCGTTTGGCCCAATGTAAGTCACACATGGAGCGCCATCGTCTGCTTTAGCAGCAATTTCTTCTAAAATAGGTGCTACTAAATCGTAAGCATCTTTTTGTCCACCAGGCATGATTGAAGGTCCTTTTAAGGCGCCTTCTTCCCCACCAGATACACCTGTTCCGATGAAGTTGATTCCTGAGTTTGCAAGTTCTTCATTACGACGCATTGTATCACGGAAGAATGTATTTCCTCCATCGATTAAAATATCGCCTTTATCTAAGTGTGGAAGTAAACTTTGAATGGTCTTATCTGTTGCTTCACCAGCTTTAACCATTAATAAAATTCTTCTTGGTTTTTCTAAAGACTCTACAAATTCTTCAACTGTGTATGTTGGTACTAATTTTTTGTCTGGATGTAACGCAATCACTTCATCTGTTTTTGAAGTTGTACGGTTGAAAATTGAAACACTGTATCCACGGCTTTCAATATTTAATGCCAAGTTACGTCCCATAACAGCCATACCCACGACACCAATTTGTTGTTTTGACATGAAACTTCCTCCAATTTGTTTTATTTAACAAATCTATGTTATCAAAAATCACTCCTTTTTGAAAGGTATTTGAATGCTTTTCTTTTACTTATTCTATTTTTCATTTCAACCATTTTCACTCTTAGAAAACCTTTTAACATTTAACTCTAGTAATTCACACCGATTTACGGTAAACTATTACCGAGCAAAGAAAAAAGGAGCGATTTTGTTGGCAAAGAAAAAACGTAATCTTTCAACAGTTGAAAAAATTACACGTGTTGTAGCCGTATTAATGTTAATCGGTACACTAGGCGCTATCATCTTACAAGTAGCCTTAACTGCAATGAATTATAAATAAAAAGAATCCGGCAGGAAATTCCTGCCGGATTTTATTTTTATAGGTTCTATAATTTTTAGGGTTGATGGAAATTTTCCACCAACCCTAAAAATTATAGAACCAAAACTATTACCATTTTAGAAACAGGATTATTTTAATAACAAAAATGTTTGGCCCAAAACAAAAAGGAATTAAGCAACAATTAGTTGCTTAATCCCTTCCTAAATTTCTTCATCAACACTATTTGACAAAGAGCCAAAAATTTCAATAAAATGATAAGTTTTTCTAATTAGAATTATCTTGTTTAAAAAATTGATATAAATCTCTTGATGCTTCAATCCACGCCTTCCAACCTGGGTGTACTGTATCGTACATGTAATACGGTTCGTATTCCTTGTCTCCTAAATCAAAGATAGAATATCCATAAGATTGAACGATATTCGTTAATTTTTCACGATATATTTCCCGTTGTTCTGCTCCAATACCAATATAATCATACCACTTCCCATTAATTGGGAAATTAATCACACGAACATCAAAACCTAGCTCTTTAGCTACTTCTAAAAATAATTCTAAATCTCCGTATTCTGGAGAACTCGAATATTTATAGTTAGCAGCTCTTCCCTTTTCTTTCTCTAACTGACTCTTAATTTTAGTATTGAAAGTTTCATTTTCAATACCAAATTCATTATTATTTGTTCTCTCTTCTGCGTCTGTTTCTGCAGCTTTTAAGAGTTCATCCCAATTATAATCTGGTGTCACATCGCCAGAATACTCACGAAGTTTCGGCTTACTGTATAGACTAAACTTTGTCTCAGTAATTAAATCCGATTTTTCAACATCCATCTTGATTAAGAGTTCATCATAAAAGTTACCTTCACCTTCAAGAAGTACACGTTTAAGTCGTTCGAAACGCTCTTTTACTAATGTATTGTCTTTAGCGAGTTCAATCGCTCTGTCAATCAATTTTGTCCGTGTTTCTAACTTCAGATTCTCGTTTTTTAAAGCGTAATACATATGTTCTGTTGAAATACGACTGATGAAGGCTTTTGGATCAATCCCATATTGGTCAAACCACCCAAACGACTCACTAATAACCAGCTTCTTATTGACAATACTATCTCCAATAGAACCCAGAGTGAACGCCTGAATAATATTTTGGAAGTTTCCTCCACCAATCGGCATAATATGAAAATCACGATAGTTAAATAAACTTGTGTAATGATACGGTTCATTGAATCCTACAGATAACTCAGAGGAACCTAAAACTACTAATGTATCTTTATCAATATTCTTTACTAGAAGGTCTCTATTTTTAAACTTCGCGTAATTGAAATTATAACGAACCGTATTGTTTTCATCCGTTGTAAATTGTACATTATAAATTTTAATACCCATTACAATCAGTACTATGGTCACAATCGAAAGCACACAGGCTAAGAGAAACGCCTTAATTTTCTTCATCTATAACTCACCCAATATATTTTAGTGTATCTGTTTCGTTTTTCTTTCATTTGCCAACATTACAAAACGATATAAATGAACATTCACTTTTAAGAATAATGCGGCAAGGCGTCTTCCTTTTTGGAAGATTTGATTGCTAGCAATTTTTATTGCATTTTGTTTCAAATAATCACGAACAACTTTATATTCTTCTAATTTTTGATATTTCTCAACATGAAGCAACTTATCAAAGATAAAGAAGTAAGCATATGATAATCTAAAAAACATTTCTTCCTGTAAATCAGGATAATGCTCTTCTATATAATGACTAAATTTAGTGTAAATCTCAATATAATTGAAATCATCTTTTCTAAATGTTGATGTTGTGATACTATTTCCACGATGATAATAATAATAGTATGGTTTTGTATTCACAACATATTTATTCGCTACTTGAATTAAATCATAATGATAAAAAGCATCTTCATAAATCTTCCCTACAGGAAATTGCAGTTGATTCGCGATGTCTTTTCGAATCAATTTATTACAAATGCTGCCTGGTACTAATTTCCCAATGAGATATTCTTTCAAGAATTCATCCGTATTCATGACAAAATACAACTCTGGATTCTCACATTGTGGAGACTCTCCCGTTTCATAGACATTCATAATATTGCATACGGAAACGTCGGCATCTTCTTTTATCATTTGCTCATATAAACTTTCAATCATATGAGGATGAATATAATCATCTGAATCAAGGAAAAGGATAAATCCCCCACTTGCATGTTGTAAACCATAATTACGTGCATCTGAAATTCCTCCATTTGCTTTATGAAAAACTTTAATCCTTGAATCTGACTCCGCAAGAGTATCACATAACTGACCACTACTATCTGTTGCACCATCATCTATCAATAAAATCTCAAGATGTGAGTAACTCTGATTTTTAATTGAATCAACACATCTTTCTAAATACTGTTCAACATTGTATACAGGTACAATAACACTAACTAAATCTAACATAATTATCCTTTCTTTTTGAATTTATTCTTAATTGCTTCCAAGCTATTAATAAAGATCTCGTCTTTAACAAATGCGAACACAACAATATAGTAAATCAGACAAGACACAATCGCACTAAAATATTGACTAAAAGGGCTCCGTTGACAATCCATTCAATTGAACGAATAACAGAGCAAAGATATGCAATGATAAAAAATCTGCTTGCATAATGTTGCAAACGGAATAAACAAACCAATAAAAGTATTCGTAATATTTAAATACCCGTAATCTGTTTTATTTAATATACGTGCGTTATAAGGACCTGTAATTAATGGGAACACAATATTCAACAGTCGTAGCATTAAATTCGCAATCGCGTTCACTTTGATATTCTTTATAAGTCACACCTTTTAATCATTTTAACTCTATCTTACACCATCAACATAGGGTTCGATAGAAATTTTAAAAAATCCAAAGAAAAATTTAGTAAATCCTATTTTCTTTCCAATAAACTTTAATTTCGCGACCCTTATAGTCAATTTCTTCTTTAGAAGGAATTTGCATATAATCTCCATAAAAAAGTGTTTTAAATTCATCATAATTTTTAGGGATTGGAACCATCATATCTTCAAAAGGAGCCTCAATTAATTCCTCAAATATTCCAGAACGAAAGACGACTTTTCGCCATCTTTACTACAACCAATTAAGTCCTCATATTTTCCTTTTGTGTCACTATATTTTGGGGCCAATCTATCAATTCGTCTTGAAAACAAACGTGGGTTCACGAGTATTAATAAGTACCACATGATTTTACTGCAAAAATCTTTTAGTTCACTATCACCATACTGAACGCAAGGTAATTTGATATAGGCAATCATTCTTAAGGTAGCCATTAAGAGACTCTTATCAGCAACTTTAAGTTTACTCGCCTACCCCACAGGAATGTTATCTATTATCAAAGCAGGGTTTAGAAATACTAATCTGAAGAGTTATAACCCACACTTTAGGCGGTCGTCCTTCATTTCTTTTACACATTTAGCAAATAATCATAGTCATCCCACGAAATAACCTCTGATGACGCATGGCTCCAATTATAGTTCCATAGTTTAAAAAGTATTTACTGTTATGCTCCCTGCAAAACTCATCGAGCAGTTCGATTTTAACTCGTTAAATTTCTAAATCTTTTAAAGGTATCAACACATTCTCTCTTCCCATAATGGTTCATTATACCATGAAATCGAACTCTCAGCTATATAAATCAAATAAATATCTACCAGCTTAGTGTACTGACCCCAAACAGTTAGACAATTAATTTAAGCAAAGGATTTCGTTCTGTATTGTACGGGACTAAGTCCTTTTAATTTTACTTTGATTCG
>CAUTST010000005.1:0-55948 GCA_963540995.1 uncultured Streptococcus sp. | reverse complement strand
ACCCCCTCTAAAGTAGTTTATTTTTTTTAGTGTCTACTTTAGAGGGAGCATATCATGAGAATTTCTAGTTCTTTTTTTGTGTGAATAAATACAAAAAAACACAATTTTAAGTAGTAATCTATTGCAGTATTGAGTAGAGTAGTTTAGAATTAATCCTAGTTGGTTTATTTTCAAATAATTTTCAAAAGAAATCTAAATCCAGACAAAAACATACTATTTTTTAGAATAAAAGCGGATGAATTTTGAAAGAATTAGAATTTAAATCAAAAAGTAGGAGGATTTTTATGAAAAAGAAAGTACTATTATTACTATCTGCATTATTCGCCTTAGTAGTGTTATTTGCTCCAAAACAAGCGAGTGCAGCGGAAGTTACAAAAAATGGAACAGCGATTGAAGTGAAAAATCCAACTGTTCAAATTTCTGGGGATGCAACTGACTTGTATGCTCGTTGGGGAATTACTTTTAAAGTAGATATTCCTGATAATATTGATATCAATATGAACGATACAATGACATTCAAAATTAATTCACCTGTGAAGATTCAATCTTCTTATAGCTTCCCTATTTACAATAAAGCGGGAGAAGTCGTGGCAGCAGGTGAGGTTTCACCAGAAGATGGAACTGTTACAGTAACATTTGGACCTTATTTTAAAGACCATAAATTAAACAAAACGGTTGAAGTAACGGTTGATGTTAAGTGGGAACCAGATGATCGTTTAGCTAACACAACTCAAGAGCTTGATTTTAACGGTACTGTAGTATCACAAAAAATTAACCCAATCCAAGGACCTCAGGCAGATGAAATGGTTGCAAAATGGGGACAACAAGTCACTGAAAACTCTGAACAAGTTCACTGGTGGGCTCGTTTAAACTATGCAAGACAAAACTTAAAAAATGTTGAAATTACAGACGTATGGGATGGCAATCAAACATATGTACCTGGTTCATTACGTGTTGAGTTAGTAGACTCAAACAATCCATGGGTTTCAGCTGGATTCTTATCAGAAGATGACTACGAGATCACAGAAAATGGATTCAAAGTTAAAATCGATACAACAGATAAAATGATTTATATCGACTACATCGTAACATTAGCAGATGCAAGAAAAAATCCACAAAACAAAATTTCGATTACTGCAGAAGGATTAGACGGGGAACATGCTTCTGATGTAACTTACACATTATTATCTGGTTCAGGTACAGCTGATGGTGAAATGCCTGAAACAACTACAACAACTACAACAACAACGACTGAAAGTACTACAGAGTCAACAACAACTACAGCTGCAACAACAACAACTGAAGCAACAACAACTACGGCTGCAACAACAACAACTGAAGCAACGACTACTACAGCCGCAACAACAACAACTGAAGCAACAACAACTACGGCCGCAACGACAACTGAAGGTACAACAACAGAAACTCCAGCAGTTCCAACGACAGAAGAACCAAAACGTCCTGAATTACCAAATACAGGTACAGCAAAAGGATTCACTGTTATCATTGGTGGCGTACTTGTGGTAGTAGCAGCAGTGTTATTATTCACTCGTAAAAAAGAAAATCAATAATCATCATCACTAAAGGAGTCTTACGAAAGTAGGGCTTCTTTTTTTGCAAAATTTTTCATGAATAAAATCCACTTTCATATTGATGCAATAATTTGTTATAATAGACAGTAACAGAGTAATTGAGGTGTAGAAAATGAAAAAAACGTATTTTATTATTGGTGATATTCACGGCGAAGCAGACATGATGGAAGAAATGCTTCAAAACTGGGACGCGGAAACTCAGCAACTGGTCTTCATGGGAGACTTGATTGACCGTGGTCCCGACAATAAACGCAGTGTCCTTACAGGGATGAAATATGCAAAAGAGAAAAACGCATGGTATTTGATGGGAAATCATGAAGTGATGTTCCTTGCATTTATCGACGATCCTGAAGGACGTTTTCCACACTACTTCAGAAACAATGGAGATACAACGATTAACGATTTACTCGGACGTCCACAAGGCACTCCAGTCAATCCAGTGGAAGATGCTGAAGCGATTAAAGCACAATATCCAGAACTCATCGCATTTCTAAGAGAACGTCCACTCTTTATCGATGAAGGCGATTTGCTCCTAGCGCATGCTGGGGTGGATTTACGCTTGGACGACTGGCACGACACTGAGCCAAAAGACTTCTACTGGATTCGCGAGCCGTTCCATAAAGGGGTAAACAACACTGGTAAAACCATTATCTTCGGACACACACCTTTACGTGGCTTAAACGAAGATGGAGACTTTATGAAATTATGGCAACACGATGGTAAAATCGGTATCGATGGCGGGGCTGTTTTTGGTGGCGCGCTTCACGGTATCGTATGGCATGATGGTCATATTGAAAAAATTTATAGCATTAAAAATACAAAACCAGTCCGTTTCACGGATGACTAGAGGTGTTCTATGAAAAAAAATGCGGTTCTATTATGGATTATTTACTTTTTAAACTTGATGGTTTTCCCGGCGTTCTTTATTGTTTATTCTTCTTCGGGGGAACCAAGTGTGAATACAAATGCTTACCTAATCCTTCAACTGATTTCAACAGTGATTGGAGTGGCATTGTTCCGCGAAAAGCTTGTGGAAGGGTTCAAAAACTTTATCAAGCGTCCGTTTATTCGAGATTTGGCAATTGCGTACGCGCTTCGTATCGGATTAGCGATTCTCGTAGGTTGGTTAATCGGAGAAGTGACGTCGGATAACCAAGAACAAATCGAGCAAATGATGAGCGCAAATGATGCAGTAGTTATGTTTGTTCTACTATGCGTTGTTGCACCAATTTTAGAAGAGTTAGTGTTTCGTGAAGCTATCATCGGTTCATTTAAGAAATCTCTCAATATTCACGTATTAACCTTTATTTCGGCCTTCCTATTTATCTTACTTCACTCGCTCTCAAAAGATGCCGGTGGAATTGATTGGATGGCATCCTTAATGTACGTTCCATTAACGATTCCAATCGTTGGGATGTATCGTTATTACAATAACAATGTTTTTGCATCCATCTCGATACACTTTCTCAATAATTTTATTGCGTTTATAGTTTTATTAAATATGTAACTGACAAAGGGGTGAAATCATGAAAATCGATCAATGGGTACGATTCATTATTCGGTATGGTTTCATCCTTTTTGCGCTTTTTGAATGGTCGCAACTACCAAATATGAACGCAGGAGACATCGCCTTCTTCTTTGGATTTATCGCGCTTGTGCAAGTGGGGTATTATTCATTGAAATATCAGTGGTACATTCTGATTGAAGGCATCGCGGTCGTCCTCCTCTGTTTCTATTTCAACACCATTTTTACAGGATTGATTCTTCTTCTCTGTTTCGAGGTAAGTTTACGTTTCACTTTTAGAAATGCGTTGATTTTACAATTAATCTTAGGAGCGGTCGTGATTATTCCAGCCGTTCAAAAAGGCGATAGCATTCTAGTGGTAATGACCTTGTTCTTCCTTTTATTCTTCTCTTATGGAAATCATATTTTGGAAGAGCGAAGAGTGTTGCAAGAAGAGTTGGAAAAAGCCGAGCAAAAACTCAGCGAGCAACGGTATGACCTGCAACAAGCTCAATATAAAATGGGGACCATGAAGGAAATCTTCACGCTGCAAGAGCGAAACCGAATATCGCGTGAGATTCACGATTCCGTGGGACACAGTCTGTCCACAATTATTATTCAGCTCGGGGCGATTTCGCAACTGGCCAAGCAACAAAACTCGCCGATTCAAGAAATGAGCGAAGGACTGCGTGATTTTGCAGTCGAGGGCTTGCAAGAAGTGCGTAAGATTGTGCATGACTTGAAGCCAGAACAAATGGATAAGAAGCAGCTGGATATTGCGCTGGAAGAATTTTTCCACGAGGTACAAGTCAACAGCGGCATCGATATTCAGTTTAGAAAAAATGAGCCAACCTTCACGCTCACAAGTGAGGCGGAACTCAGCATCTTCCGTGGGGTACAAGAGGCGATTACAAACGCGATGCGACACGGCCAAGCTACACGCATTACTGTGCTATTGATGTATAATCCATCTCAATTAGTCGTAACGATTAAGGATAACGGAACAGGAGCACCCGATTTAGCTCCAAAAGGTGGACTCAAATCACTCCAAGAACGCCTCCGAGGAGAAGGCGGATTCGTTGCCATTGAGGCGTCAAATCCTGGCGTAACCGTGCAAATGATTCTACCGAATACAGAAAAACAATAGAAACGAGGAGAACCATGACAAACCCAATCAAACTTATTATTGCCGATGATGAAATGCTCATCCGTACCGGTTTAAAAATCATGCTTGAATCTAGCGGGAACGTCGAAGTCCTCGCCTTAGCAGAAAATGGACGCGCGGCCTTTGAAGCCTGCAAGGAACACCAACCAGATGTGGTCTTGATGGATATTCGTATGCCTGAGAGTAACGGAATCGAAGGAACGAAGCTTATTAAAGAGGCCTTTCCGGATGTGAAGGTACTGATTGTGACGACCTTCCAAGATACCGAATATATCGTTGAAGCTGTGCAAAATGGCGCTTCGGGATATTTATTAAAAGACAGTAGTCCAGAGGCGATTTTGGACGGGATTAAAGTCGCTCTGTCTGGAAAAGTCGTGATGGATACGGTGATTTCAGAAGCATTACTGACGAATACGACCGTTGAGAAGCCTGCAACCTTTGATGCGGAGAAATGGGGACTCACACCGCGTGAGGTGGAACTCATCCAACAAGTAGCGCAAGGTTTAAGCAATAAGGAAATCGCACAAACGCTCTTCCTCTCAGAAGGAACCGTGAAAAATAATATTAGTACGATTCTTTCGAAATTAGAACTTCGTGACCGTACGCAATTGGTGATTTTTGCTTACGAAAATAAACTAAAAAATTAAGCATCACTGCTCCGATTCTTTCAGATAAACCGACAAGGAGTATAGTATCTGAAAGAAGAGGGGCATTTTTTGTAAAAACATGACTTTAGTCACGCTACGAGATGACGTTTTGGACTATAGACTCTTTGGGGTGTTTGCTATGATAAGAGTACAAACAAGTAGGAGGGTGAACAAATGAACGAATCCAAGAAGACCCCGAAAGATCTAAAAGCAGAAGTTGTTGTAATGATTGTTCTTTGTTTATTAACAGCCATTCTTTCATTTATTCGATAAAAAAGAGGTGTACATATGATTGAAATTAAAGACGTAACCAAATCTTACGGACGACATAAAGTCCTACAAAATGTTTCCTTTGAAATTATGGAAGGCGAACTTTTTGGATTACTTGGTCCTAATGGAGCAGGAAAAAGTACATTGATTGATATTCTGACAGGGATTCAATCGATGGATAGCGGTGAGATTTTCATTAATGGAAAGTCGATTAAAACGGATAAAGTAGAAATTCGAAAACACTTAGGGTTAGTACCACAAGATATCGCGCTTCTTGAGGAGTTGAACGCGGTCGATAACTTAGAATACTTCGGTGGCCTCTATGGTTTAGCTGGAGCAGAGTTAAAGAGCCAAATTGAGAAATTACTCGAAGTGGCCGGCCTTACCGACAAGAAGAAAGAGAAAGTGAAAAACTACTCCGGCGGGATGAAACGTCGCTTAAATATTGCCGTTGCGATGTTGCATAATCCTTCGATTTTGATTTTGGATGAACCTACTGTCGGGGTGGACGCGCAGTCACGTCAACACATCTTCGACTATATCCAATCGCTGGCAGAACAAGGGACAACGATTCTTTACACTTCACATTATATGGAGGAAATCGAAGCCTTGTGTAAACGCGTCTTCATTCTCGATTTAGGAGAAGAAGTGGCGTATGGAACAAAAGAAGAAGTGAAAAAACTCGTGGGACATACACAAACGATTGCCCTCACATTAGACCGCGTGCCTGCTGGATTTGACGAAGTGTTGAAGAATAGCGAAAACGGCATTCAATTTGTAACGGTTGACGGCCAAGACATAGCCCTCACCATTGACCAAACGATTTTCTCAATGATGAAATTGATTGAGCAAGTCGAACAGGCACAACTCGTGATTAAATCCATCAACGTAAAAGAAACAACATTAGAAGAGGCGTTCTTACAATTAACAGGAAAGACGCTACGTGATTAAGGAGGACTTATGAGATACATTCGTTATATTAAAGCCAATTTAATATCCTCTCTGAAGTCTTTTCCAGCGCTATTACTCATGGTATTTATGCCATTTTTGTTAGCGCTGTTCTTGGCGTTTTCCACAAAGAGTGCCTTTAATCCATCTGATTTAACGATTGAAACGAAGATTTATATCGATAATCAAGACGAAGGTGCTTACGGAGAACAAGTGGTTGCATTGTTTGAGAAGCTTACGGAGGAAAAACAAATTGCGCTGACAAGTGTAAAAGAAAATGCCAAAATTATTGCGACGATTCCTTCGGATTTTACAGAATCGATTCAAACACGTTCGCAAACGACGCCGATTGTCCTTGAGAAATTAGGACGAACATCGAATACGTCATTGGCGGTCTATCAAACGCTCTTTCAAACAATCACTTCACAACTGTTAGAAGCAAGTTCCGTGATGAATAAAGTCGCAGAAAGTCAAAATGCATCGATTACGCCAGAACAAGTAACGGGGATTCTAGTATCTTTACAACAGGAAATCGCAACAGGTGCTTTTGAGACGGAACAGGTAGAAGCAGAGGCACAAGTGACTGCAAACCAACACTACGCGATTACAGGGTTAGGATTTCTATTTATGATGTTCCTTGAAAGTGCGATGCGCTTTGGGGTACAAAAGGAACTGAAAGGTCTTCGTAAACGCTTGGACGTATTGCCATTTAGCATCTGCGAAAAAGACAGACTAGATTTAGCCGTGAATATGATAATGACGACTCTATTGTCATTCGTGTATATTGGCCTATGGAAGATTCTGGATCCAACAACTTTTGGAGGAAACTTCGGTAGCATTATTGCCCTTGTCGTTTTCTATAGTTTAGTCTTTAATGTACTTGGAAATTTAATCGGCAATTTCGTGACCGAGAAGAATTTACCAGCATTTTCGACTTCTATGAACTTAATCTATATGTTCTTATCAGGAGTGATTCCGCTCGACCGTATCAGTTCAGCCTTTAGCTTCCTCAGCGGAAATCCACTTCAAAAATTCGTGTATACACCATTTGTTGAAGTAATGAATGGAGTATCGATGAGAGGGATGGTGACCGTTGCTTCCCCTATTATTTTAGTGTTAGGGCTAGTCTTTAGCTGGTCATTGAAGAGAAAGGAGGCACGTCAATGAATCTTATCAGAATGACAATCTTTCATTTGAAACGATTATTGAAGATGCCGAAGATTGTCTTTATGATGATTGGAATGCCAGCTTTAGTCAATGGAATCATGATAGCTTCACAAGGAACAGTGGATACCACAGCGCCAAGTACGGTCGCAAAAACGGTTGCCTTTGTATTTGAAGAGGGAAATGATGAGTATCAAGAAATGATTGCGCCGTATATTCGAGAAGAAAATGTGTATTTCGACTTAGACAGTGCCAAAGAGGCCTTGAAAAAAGGAGAAATGACCGTTATTTACCAAGTGCCTGCGAACTATTTACAGAAGGCAAAAGTTGGACAAGTGCCGACGATTCGTATCTGGAATACGCAGCGCGGAACAAGAGATTTTCTGCTTGATGCACAATTGACGAAGATACTAAAAGAAGTCATGCTGAATGCGAAACTGCAAGAAGTAGGCGTGTTGACGAAAGAAGAGACGTTATCTGTGGATGACAATCAAATGGTGGTTACAAAGGAAGAAGCGAAGACGAGTGTAGCAACCGGAATCGTAATGCTTATGCTTCTCCTTTATGTCATCATGAATGCGGCAGTGATTTCTTCCGACTGGATTAACTTTAAGAAGAGTTATGTATTGAAACGCTCGGTCGTATCTCCACGTTCGAATATGGAAATCATGCTCTCGTTCTTGTTGGCGTACTTTATCTTCATGTTTATCGCGAATATGGCACTTATGGCAGTGATGCAGCTTACTGGTTTGGTTTCAGAAATGAACTGGGGTGTGTTCACGCCTCTATTAGCTGTAACGGTTATATGCAGTCTCTGCCTAAACTTATTTTTCTTTAGAATTTTCAAGATGCCCCAACATGCAACGACATTTGGAATTCTGTTTGTAATGGTAATGGCGGGGCTTGGAATGTCAGCGACGTTTGGGGATTTAGTAGGAGGAAATTGGCTCCAGAACGTGGCTTATATTAGCCCAATTTACTGGCTCTATAAGGCGATTGACCTTCAAACCATCTTCCCAGCAGTCTGGGTTATTCTTGCGATGGCAGGTGTCTTCCTCACTGCAGGAAGCTACCGCCTCGAACAATACGTGCAAAATAAATAGGACGGACAAAAAACAGGACACTATAAGCTCCTATGGATATCTTCATAGTAGTGACAATAGCTGCACCGGATTGAGCCTTACGTCTCAATTCCTTTCAAGCTTCAAACTGCCGCTAGGAAATAAATTTCCAAGCAGCAGTAATTCACATTGAATGCACTCGCTATTGTTCCTACTATAGAATCCATGGAGCTTTTTGTGTCCTGTTTTGTCCGTTTTGCTGGAAAGTTAGAGGGGTGCTTCTTGAGTGAGGAGACTCGCAAGATAAACAGATGATGGGAAGTTTGTTCTCAGGTTGAAAGGGGACTTGAGGAGTAGTGACAATAGCTGCACCGGATTGAGCCTTACGTCTCAATTCCTTTCAAGCTTCAAACTGCCGCTAGGAAATAAATTTCCAAGCAGCAGTAATTCACATTGAATGCACTCGCTATTGTTCCTACTATAGAATCCATGGAGCTTTTCGTGTTCTGTTTTGTCCTTTTTGCTGGGAAGTTAAAGAGGCGCTTCTAGAGTGAGGAGTCGCATAAGATAAAAAGTTGATAGAATGAGTGTTCTCAGGTTGAAAGGAAACAAAAAAGCAAAATGTAACGTATATGGTTACATTTTGCTCTTCTACTATTAGTCTTCTAAGTTTACGTTGTGGTACACTTTTTGAACGTCTTCGTTGTCTTCTAGAGCGTTAATCATACGTTCGAATAAACGTAAGTCGTCGCCTTCAAGTGTCACTTCTGATTGAGGAATCATTTCGATTTCGCTCACTGTGAATTCAGTGATTCCTAAGTCTTCTAATGCTTTACGAACAGTGTGGAAGTCGTTTGGTTCAGCGTAAACAATCGCTTGGTCATCTTCTTGAACAACATCACGAACATCAACGTCTGCTTCCATTAATTGTTCTAATAATTCGTCAGCATCTTTGTTTGCAATACCAAAGATTGCTGTGTGGTCAAATAAGTAAGTTACAGAACCTGGTGCACCCATGTTCCCGCCGTTTTTGCTGTAAGCGGCACGTACGTCAGCTGCTGTACGGTTTACGTTATTTGTTAAAGCATCTACGATAATCATAGAGCCGTTTGGTCCGAAACCTTCGTAACGGAGTTCTTGGTAGTCGCCATCGCCGCCACCTTTTGCTTTTTCAATCGCACGTTCGATGATATGACGTGGTACATTATAAGTTTTAGCACGGTCAATAACGAATTTTAATTTTTGGTTTGAATGAGGATCTGGTTCCCCTTGTTTTGCTGCTACATAGATTTCAATCCCGAATTTAGCGTAGATTTTACTATTGTTAGCATCTAATTTTGTTTTCTTTTCGACAATATTTGCCCATTTACGTCCCATTATTTCACTCACTTTCTGATTTTCATCTGGACTTAACTCTTCCATTATACACAATCAAGACGCGGTTTGTTAAGTGTTTTCTACTAAAAAAGGGCGCATGAGCAAAGTTTGCAAGAATTCTGGAGCTATCGGGTATGATAAGAATGAGGTGAGAAAATGGAAACTGTAAAAATCATCTATATTTCGACTCCGACATGCGGTGTGTGCCATGTAATTCGTTCGCAAGTCATGGAAATCGCGGGAGACTACGGCATTACCGTAGAAGAAATCGATGCTACTCTTCATCCAGAAGTGGCTAGTCGCTATGAAGTGTTAACAGTACCGGCCATTCTCTTGATGGTTGGAGACAAAGAGTTCGCACGCCAAGCACGCTTTATCGACTTGATGGAACTCGAAAAACGAATCGTTCAAGCAAAGGCGTATGTGGAAAATTAAAAATGCAATATTTTAATCGAAAAAACGTGGAGAAAGTACGAAATCTCCACGTTTTTTGTATTGTTCCTGTTTTATTAGATGTTATAATGTGTTTAGATTAAAAAATTGTAGAATCATCTATAACAACAATATCATCATCATAACCCAAACGAGAATTTAAGTTATTTTTTGAAAAAGATGAAAATAACAAAAGTGATAGGAATAGAAAAGCTAATAACAATTTTTTTCTCATAGAAAATCAACTCCAATATTTATTTGTTAATAGAATACACTTTTGTAAAGAGTGAAAAGTTTTTTGTAGGAGTATTGGAGTAGGAGGAACATTATGGAAAAATTGGGATATTTAATAAAGTCTTTAAGGGAGTGTAAAGGACTTACTCAGAAAGAATTATCAAATGGTATTATGTCAATTTCGCAACTATCAAAATACGAACGGGGAGAAACTGACACCACAGATAAAAATTTTTTTAGATTATTAAAACGAATGAATATATCTTTTTCGGAATTTGAGGTTCTATATCGTAAAGAGGTTGCTACTTATCAGAATTTCTTGGATAAGTTTAGATCCGTAATTGTGAAAAAAGAAGTTAGTTTATTAAACGAGTTATGTATGGAAGAGTTGGAGTTAGAAAATGAGACTGGAAATTATTGCCATTACCATAATCAATTACTTATAAAACTTCATATTAATAAGTTACTGAATATAGAAAATGATAAAAGGGACATAAAGAAAATTGTAGATTATCTTTATTCTGTTGAAGATTGGGGAAGATACGAATTAATGATTTTTGGTAATTTTTCAATTTTCTTCTCACATGATCGAATTAATGAGTTTATAAGTAGGATTGATAAAAAGAGTTATTTATTTTCTAATTCAAAAAGTTTTTTAGAACAAATTGGAAGAATCATGTTAAATGTGATAAGAAAGGATTTGGAAGAGGGACAGTACAGATCGGCTTCAATTCTTATTGATAAATTAGAGAAGATGTTAAAGGATACTCCTCTTTTTTATGAAAGATTAAAGATAAATTATTATAAAGGTATTTTGATGATTAAAAATGGGAAAGTTAATCTAGGTAAAACAAAAGTTGAACAGGTAATAGAGTTTTTAATTTTTATTGGAGAAGTGGAAAGAGCTCAAGATTACAAAAATTATGCGAAGATGTTCTTACCAACCATATATGATAAATAAATGAGTAAACAGGAAATAAATAGTTATGCTTAACTCACCAATAGGAATTTTCTAAAATTCCTAGGAAGGAGGCATAATCATGGAAATGGATTTAAGACAACTTCCAGAATCATCTTTAGTATTGGATGAATCGGTTTTAGAAGAAGCAGAAGCAACTTATACTAACAGATGTACAGTAGTTATTATTACTGAAAGTTGTAGTTAAACTAGTATCGCCAAGTAATTCTATTACTTGGCGATTTTATCCATGATAAGTATTTATGAGTAATATCTTTGAAATTATTAAGCCTAATAAGTTAGATGTAGAAATAAAAGGAAAGTTTTGGAAAGTACATATATCACCTAAAATAGAAGATTTTGAAATTGTTAAAAAGATAGTGCATAAAATTGCGACGGAGTTTGGAGTAACATATAAAAGAGTAGTAGACAGAGATGCAATGTATTTACTTTCTAGTGTAGGAGTACCTATAAGTCAGATTGGTAAACTAATCACTTTATATCCATCGACAGTTAATATTGCAAAAAATCTATTAAACAGATTATATGATGAGTTGAAATATTATGATGGTATTGAAGTGGTTTCTGATCGTCCGTATAGAGATTCAAAAGTTATTTGGTATAGATATGGAACACATACACCATTGGATTCAGAAAAGGAAGAAAGAAAACCTTACTTTTTTTTACCTGAAAATATAACCGATCCATTTGTGTCGGAAGACCAATTTCTAACGGGTTCTATCATCCAGAAACAATATCGCTTTATAAAAATACTTAGACGAAAGGGAGAAGGAAATATTTATTTAGCTAAGAATAAAAAGGATGAGCTAGTCGTTATTAAAGAAGTTAGAAAAAATGTATATATTAGCCCTAATATAAAAAAGACTGCACAGAAGGAATTTGAATTTCAATTTATAAGTAGAGTAAAAAATAATAAAAATTTAAACACACCTAAAGCTATCAAGAGAGTTGAAGAAAAGTATTCTATATTCTATGTTTATTCTTATGTGTATGGCAGTTCATTAGAAAATTTTCCGGCTTTAGTGAGATTTATGGAATCCGCATCAAAAGATAAATCGGAGATATTAAAAAACATAGTTTCCCAACTCTTAAATAGTATTAGAGAATTATCTTTTTTAGGAATTGATAAATTAGACATTCATCCTGGAAATTTTATACTAAGTAATAATAAGTTGTTTTGGATAGATTTAGATTATTGTGAAAGCAAAACACCACTATTTCAAACAGGAGGATTTTGGATTTCTCAATTTTCTAACGAAACTGCTGATATTCAGAATTTAAGAAGATTAGGTTTATTAATACTTTACTTGTTAGGAGATATTAATTTTTTTGTATGTCAATCCAATAATCTCGATAGAGGATACTATCTATCATTACAAAAATCTTTAAAAGAAAAAATTAATCTAAATATTTGTAAAGTGGCTATATATTTACTAGATAATATTAATCCTCAAATTGAAGAAGCATTGACAATGTTAGAAGAAAAAGAAGTACGAGAAGTAAAGAGTGTTATAAACGACTACTTAAAAGTTCATTTTTCACTAGAAAAGTCTTTTGATTATAAAAATTTAGAATCTTTACATACAGGTTTAAAAGGAATAGGAAGACTTGTGGTGGAAAATGTTACTCCAGAATTACATTCAGAAATAAAAAAAGAAATTAGAAATAGAATCTCAAAATTTGAAAAAAGAACATTAGTCAAACGACTCGGGAAAGGGAATGTTTATTCACCTTATATTGACGAAGGAACATCAGGTTTAATCTGGGGGATGTTACAAAATACGAAACAATGGGAATTTGAAGAGTGTTTAGAAATTTTGGATGCTTTGTGTTTTGATGATGCAAAATCTCCAGGATTAGTTTCGGGTATATTGGGAATCACTTATGTATTACTATTGGTATATGAAAGACAACCTAATATAGAATATCTCAGATTTATTGAAAACCAGTTACTTTCTGCTATTAATTATGTAGAAATACATAATGGTTTAATGCAATTTAGGAAATTCAATACAGAGACAATTGATGAGAGTATTCTTAATGGATTTAGAGGATTTGAAGCGGTATATAATTTCTATTTAGAAATTTATAGGAGGAACGAAATCAATGAAACAGTATCTGCTCAGGCATAAAGTAGCATCTCTTGTTGTGATGTTATTATCTTTTTTGGAAAATGCATCCTCTATTATTAGTATTTCGATGAATGCACCAGCGTTTAATGCTTTGGTAAAGGGAGATTTTTCTACGTTTTTAGCATGGAAATTAGTAGGAATTGCTTTTAGTGGAGTTTATTTAGCATCGTTATATGGATATAATGTGCAACTGAATAAACTCATCCAAAAAATCAGCATTGAAATCCGAGGAGAAATTGCAGATAGAATCGGTCATGCGAATTATTCAACAGTGACAGAAAAAGATGTTTCTGCGTATGTTTCATGGTTTACAAGTGATTTAGAGCAATTAGAAGACAATGGATTTGCAGTGTTATTCAATAGCATCGGAAGTGGAATGATGCTGATCTTTGCATTGATTTCTCTCTCGTTATTCCATTGGGGCTTAGCAGTTGTGACTATTTTGGTAGCGTTGATGCTCATTTTCACGCCAAAGTGGTTTCAAAAACAAACCAAGGAAGCTACTTCAAATCTCTCTGTTGCCAATGAAGGGTTTACTACAACCGTACAAAACTTATTTAAAGGATTCGAAGTGTTTTATACCTCGAATGCAGTGGGGCAATTTGTGAAGCGAATTAAAGTCGCTTCGGATGCATTATCAGAAGTTAAAGTCAGTTATCGAAAGAAATTTTCTTTTGTACAATTGTGTATTTCGTTACTGAATTTCATCGGGAAAATTACAGTGGATGTCGTAGCCGGAATCATGGTGTTTGCTGGGATGATTTCAGTGGGGGCATTTACTGCAGCAGGCTCTCTTACATTTAACTGCTTTGCTTCGTTAGAACAAGTCGTTCAACAATTCGTTCAATTAAAATCGATTCATGTTTACTTTGATAAATTTAATAGCTTAGAAGAAGATTCGAATTTACAACCAGATAACAGGTCTCTCCAACAGGCTTTGTCCTTACGAGATGTAACAGTCAGCGTAAATGGGCATGAAATTGTCCATCCTGTAACGTTCACTATCGAAAAAGGAAAGAAATATGCGTTATTAGGGGATAGCGGTACTGGAAAATCAACATTATTGAATTTTTTAGCCGGTCGAAATCATGAATTTACAGGTGAAGTGGTACTCGATGGGAAGTCTCTTTCTAAGGAACAAATTGTACAGCTTCGCAATATTACGGCATACAATCCTCAGAAAAACCATATTTTTAACGCCACAGTAAAAGATAATATTACATTATGGGAAGATCGTCCGTTTGAGGAAGAATCTAGTCAAATGGGGTTGGATCAATTTACGAATGCTCAGGAAGTTGTTAGTGAACATGGAACTAAGTTATCAGGAGGGCAACGACAACGATTAGCACTTGCTAGAACGTTACTTGAATCAGATAAGGTGTTATTACTCGATGAAAGTACCGCGAATTTAGATTTGGAAAGTGCTCGGAATATTGAGGCTCGACTCCTTCAAAATCCTAACCTAACTCTTGTGATTGTGACACATCATTTTTTTGAAGAACATCGTGATTTATTTGATGAAGTGATTTACTTAGGGAAGGAGAAATCATTATGAAGCAGAAGTTACTACAACATCCATCTAAAGTAATGATTCTTCTCTTACTAGTGATTATTAAGAGCCTTTTAACCGTAGCGAATATTGCGATTATTGCATATGCCATTGACGGGTTAGTTGCTTTAAATGCTTGGCAATTTGTAGGAGCGTTGGCAATCCGGTTTGCTATGAATGGAATATTATCGTATTCAAATTTCTTATTTTCCGTTCAACAAGAAAAGTTCATTCAATTAGTCAATACGGAATTAAGGGAAGAAATTGCAGAAAAACTTCGCAAGGCGAATTATATGGAAATCACCAAACGTGAATTTCCGGAGTATGTATCTTGGATGACAAATGATATGGAGAGAATCTCGTCATTGGGACTTCCAATGTTCTTTGCAATCACAGAAAGTGTGTTAACAGTGCTGTTATCAATAGGAGTTATCCTTACTTATCACTGGTCTATTCTATTGTTCTTAGTGGTATTCATTAGCGGACTTCTTGTGATTCCAAAATTATTCGAACCACATACGAAGAAAGTACTGGAAAGTTATTCAGCAACCCAAGAAAAATTTTCTTCGAATGTACAAAATTTACTAGAGGGATATTCCGTATTCTATGCATTAAATAAAATGGATACCTTTAAAAATCGCGTTCAAGTTGAATCGAGTGCCGTTAAAGATTCGGTAGTTCGTTTAATTCGCGCATTCATGCTATCTGGTATTGCTACAGGAGCAGTGAATAGTTTAGGTCAATCATTGAGTGCTATCTTAGTCGGATATCTTGTGGTGAATGGAATTGTATCGATTGGGGTTATGGGAAGTATCGGTTCATTTACAGGGATGCTTTTTGGTAAAGTCAGCCTAATCGCGCAAAATTTAGTACAGTATAAGTCTGTTCAAGTGTATTTTGATAAGTATGAATCCATCCTCCCTGATGCATTGCTACAAGAAGAACTAGAACTGAAGAACTCACTAGAATTGAGATCGGTAGAAGTAGCGGTCAACGGAAAGAAAATTGTTCATCCAATCTCCTTTACGATTGAGAAAGGAAAGAAATACGCTCTAGTAGGGGATAGTGGAAGTGGAAAATCGACATTATTACATTTTCTTGCAGGAGAAAATAATGACTATTCTGGGGAAGTATTCATAGATGGAAAAGAACTATCGAAGGAACAAGTGGTTCAATTGCGTAGTGTTGTTCACTACAATCCGCAAAAGAATCATTTGTTTGATGCAACTGTTAGAGAGAATATTACTTTGTGGGATAACACCAAAGAACTCTCACTTCCAGATGAGCTAGGCCTTCAACAATTTTGTCAATTGGATGATGCAGTTACCGAGCACGGTAGTCAATTATCTGGTGGCCAAAGACAGAGAATTGCTATAGCGCGAGCATTAACACAATCCCATAAAATCCTTCTTTTTGATGAAAGTACGGCGAGTTTAGATATGGAGAGCGCTGCTCGTATTGAGAAAATGATTTTGTCAAATCCAGAATTAACCATTATAATGGTGACACATCATTTTATCGAAGAGAATAGAAATCTTTTTGATGATGTGATTCAATTGGAGAACTAGCTGTAAGGGAGTATCTAAATGAAAACTATGAAAGAACGTATGCTCACAGGAGACTTATATATTCCGTCTCTCACAGAAGGGTTAAGAGACTTATCGATTAAAGGGAAAAAATTAGCGCAACAATACAATCGTTTGGACTTTGATGATTTCGAAGGAAGACGCGCGGTATTAAAACAGTTATTCGGAAAAACAGGCGAGAAGATTTACATGGAACAACCCGTCTATGTGGACTACGGAGTGCATACAACAATTGGCGAAGGCTTCTATGCCAATTTTGACTGTACATTATTAGACGTAGCGCCGATTACAATTGGGGATAACTGCATGTTCGGTCCGCACGTGTCGCTGGTGACGCCGGGACATCCAACCGACGCCGAAACGCGCAATGCGGGTCCAGAATTTGGAATGCCGATTACGATTGGCAATAGCGTATGGCTCGGGGCTAACGTGACGGTGAATCCGGGAGTGACGATTGGTGATAATACGGTCATCGGGTCTGGCTCTGTCGTAACAAAAGACATTCCAAGTAATGTGATTGCGGTCGGAAATCCATGCCGCGTCCTTCGTGAAATTACCGAAGAAGAGAAGGCGGATTGGCGCAGGAAACACCAAGAACTATTGGATGAACTTGGAAAATAAAATAGTAAATGAAAAAGGTCGCCCTACTTGGGCGACCTTTTCGTTATATTATTTTTCAGTACAAGCAATAAAGCTTTCACGTAATTGGTTTTCTGGAAGATTCTTTCCGATGAAGACCAATGTTGAGCTGCGTTTTGTATCTTTCCAATCGCGACCTCTTGAGATATCAAAGCTCATTTGAACACCTTGGAAGATGATTTGGTAATCTAATCCTTCCACGTTCAAGATTCCTTTGTAACGGTATAATTCTGGCCCGTAAATATACACAAGCTCGTTCAACCATTCGTTAATGTTTGCGAGGACTAATGGTTTTTCAGTCTCGATGACGAATGAGTTAATACCGCTATGGTGACTATGACTATGGTGATGATGATGTTCGTGATCATGGTCATGGTGGTCATGGTCATGGTCGTGTTCATGCTCATGGTCATGGTCATGTTCATGCTCATGGTCGTGATCGTGGTGGTCATGATCATGATGGTGATGCTCGTGGTCGTGGTCACCGTGTGCATGTGTATGGCCACATTCTTCGCAATATTCTTCTTCGGCATGTTCTTGCATTTCTAAGATTTTCTTTTCAGATGCGTAGAACAATTCAAGTCCGAACATGTCGCTCATATGAACAGGACGTGCGTCAAGGTCTTGGATTTCCGCAAAGGCATTGATGCTACGAACTTCGTTAATTACTTTAGTGTAAATCGTTTCGTCTACTAAGCTATGTTTTGACATGAAAATTTTATCCGCGAATCCAACTTGTTTTGCTGGTTCAGGTTGATGCGCTGTTTGGTAGAGGAAGTTTTTAGCATCCACAACGGTTAATACCGCATCTAAGATAAAGTGCTCGTTTAAGAAGGGCACGTTAATAAATGTTTGTGCAATTGGAGCTGGATCGGCAAGACCTGTTGTTTCGAATAACACGCGGTCCACGCGAATGCCGTTTTGTTCTTTGACCATTAAGATGGATTTCAACATATCGGCAATATCTGTACGAAGCGTGCAGCAAAGGCAGCCGTTATCCATTTGATAGATTTCTTCTTCAACGTCAAGCACGAATTGATGGTCTACACCGATTTCGCCGAATTCGTTAATGACAACAGCGATATGTTCGCCATGTTTTTCTTTTAAAACTTTGTTGATTAAAGTTGTTTTCCCAGCGCCAAGGAAGCCGCTGACGATTGTAACTGGAATTTTTTGTGTCATAATTCTTCTCCTTCACCTTTTCCATTTTCTTCAAGTAAATTCATTGTAGCACTCTCTTAAAAATTCTCAAAATAGACTGTTTCCAGCATTTGGTTGCGAATGTGCTATACTGAAACAGAGAAAACGAGAAAGAGTGTAACAAATGACAAAACAGGAAACACCAAATGCGGCCATTAAGAAAATCGATTGGGCCGAGCAATTTATTAACCAACACTTACAAGCCTTTCGTTGCCCGTATTGTCATGATGCGATGGTTTCTGCCGAAAATCATAGTGTCGTCTGCGGAAAGGGGCATCGATTTAATATTTCGAAAAAAGGCACCTTACATCTGATGAAGCAAAATGCCAATACGGATTATGATGCGACACTTTTCCAGCATCGTTATGAACTTGCCAAGAGTGGTTTCTTTGAGCCTTTATTAGAGGCCATCTTACCGCATCTTTCGAGAGAGGAAGAGAAGTTTATTGTCGATATCGGATGTGGGGAAGGCAGTCATTTATCGTGGCTCTCTAAGCGCGTGAAGGCCCCTTTATGCGGGATGGATATCGCTAAAGAAGGCATCCATCAAGCGGCTGTTCATTTTGGAAACCAAGCGCTATTCTTCTTAGGGGACTTGGCGAACTTGCCATTTGCGGATGATTCTTGTGGGACGTTGTTAAATATTTTAACGCCGTCCAACTACCAAGAATTTATGCGTGTATTGGCTCCAGGAGGAACGCTCGTTAAAGTCATCCCTGGCAACGATTATTTAGCGGAACTCCGCCAACAGCTCTATCGTTCAAATCCGGAAAAACAAACGTATTCGAACGCGGACATCCTAGAACGCGTGCAGTCCGAATGCCCGCAAGTCACATTTGAAGAGGTACGCTACACGGTGGATTTAACTGAAGACACCTATCGCCACTTACTCGAAATGACGCCTTTATACTGGGGAGCAAGCGACGAAGATAAGGCCTATAGCACCTCTCATCCGCTCTCACAAGTAACGGTGCACTATGTTGTAGCCATCGTGAAAAAAGCCGAAAACAAACAGTAAAAGTATGTTATAATAGAACTACTAAGCACCAGGAGGATTTACCATGGGATTGAAAGATTTATTTTCTCGTAAAAAAGAAGAACCGAAAGTAGAAGAAAAACCGGTTCAACCAGAAGAAAAAAAGGAAGAGCAAGCCACAGTTGAGCCTGCTCCAAAAAAAGTAGAAGAACAAAAAGAAACGGAAGAACCACGTGTATTTACAGTGGGGATTGAATATGTATACTCTGTTTCAAAAGACTCACCAGACATGGTCGTTGCCGGACAAGTGAACGGAACGGTCAAAGTCGGGGATGAAGTCATCCTTACAAAATTAGGGAGCGACGACGATGAACCGTTTCGAACAGCGGTTTACGGAATTCAAGTCGGCGAAGATCGTGTGATGGAAGCATCGAATAAAAAAGCCGTTTTATGGGTGGAGAATGCAACAAAATTCTTCCCATATGTCGGAACAGTGCTTCACTCTGAAGGCGTTACTGAAAAACAACTCTATTCTGCATACATCAACGCATTAGGCGAACGCTTTATCGGCGTTGAAGGTGGCGTGCTTACGGATATGGACCGTGCGCATTTAACAGTATCTGACGTAGCCGAAATTTGGCGACTTCTTTTATGGTATTGCAACGCGAATGCGGAGAAAGATACAGATGAAACACGTGAAGAAAACTTCAACAAGATTCGCACACTGGTCATGATGGTTCGCGATAAATTATTCCTCTTAGATGGCATTTACGCGGTTTATTCTAAGAAGACTGGCGAGCCATACTTATTTGCGAACACAACGAAAACCGATGATAATAACTATGTCACTTCACCGCCAATGGTTCATTTGGTAACGAAGGCGTTTAAAGAAAACTTGAAAGAACAAAATGAAGATACAGAAGACTTAGAACTTCGCTATATCGACAATGGCGAAGACAAACAAGGGATTCGAAACTTCATTCGAGAAGTCGTATTACTAGATGGTGCGCAAGGGGTTCGCATCCTTTCTGAGTATACTGCGATTGCGGCAGAGGGTCTGATAGAATTTCCAAACTACGAAGGCATGCGTGAGGTAGACATTCCTGTAGAAAACCCTGGATTGGTTCGCTGGATGCTGCTTCTAGGCCAATTAGGAAAACCAGATACTCCTGAAAAAGAATTCCTTCATGAAATGTACTTCCATTTCTTCGGACAAGAATTAGTGAAGTCTACTTTCATCGTACCAATGCGTACTCATGGTGAAATTCCACAAGCCAACGAAAATGGCGTGACAAGTTTCAAAGAAGGCATGACATTTGATTTAGCGATGGTCGAAGGAAGAGATAAGGAACAAGCCTTGATGTTCTTCACAGACTGGCTCCGATTCCGCCAAAAATTCGGCGAAGAGTGGCAAGGACTCATGCAACCACTTGATGGTAACCTAGAACTCCACGATGTCATCATCAACGGAACAGGAAACCCAGAAGCGGGTGCCTATATTACAGAAAGCATCTTTAATAAAATTAAAGAAGCCCACAAAAAGGACGCATAATGCATAAGGACTCACAGTGTGGGTCCTTATTTTGTGTCTATTTGGCAATGTTTATAGGCAGTTCTAAGGATGCTTTTATGCTGAAAATGGTCAATTTTTCTCTTGTTTTAAATTTCTTACACTTTTCTTAACTTTTCAGTTGATTTTTTCTGAGAAAAGCGCTATTATACAAATAATCTTTTGCTCTGTAATTGATTTTGCACGGCAATTGATGTTCGACTAACGTTAACTTTCGCAGTGTTTACACCGAAGGCTAGCGTTCTTTTTTTGCGCAAAATTTAGACACTTTGTGATAAAAGAGAAGTATAGTACAATAGATAGGAACAAAGAGAGGAGGTTTTTGATGGATACAGCAGTCTTAAAACAGAAAATTATTGCAAAAAGTAAAGAGCTTGGCATCGATAAGATTGGTTTTGCTTCTGCCGAGCCGTTTACGCACTTAGAAGAGAGCATGCGCCGTTCCAAAGAACTCGGCCATACGACAGGATTCGAGCATCCGGTGCTAGAAGAGCGTATTTATCCTGAGAAAATCTTCGACACTCCAAAAACGATTATTTCCATTGCGCTGGCATATCCAACACTTCCAAAGAATAAGCCGGAACGCGTGAAGGGAGAGCGTCGCGGGGCTTTTGCACGGGCTTCGTGGGGGGAGGATTATCACTTTATTCTCTCAAGACGCATGGAAGCCCTCATTAATTACATCAAAGAAGAAGTTCAAGACGAAGATTCCCGCTTTAAGCCGATGGTCGATACCGGTGAATTAATCGATGTGCGCGTGGCTGAGCGAGCAGGAATTGGCTTTGTCGGCAAAAATGGACTTCTCATTACGAAAGAATTTGGCTCGTATGTCTACTTAGGGGAGCTAATTACGAATATCGAGTTTCCAACCGATGAGATGGTGGACTACGGGTGCGGTGATTGTACGCGCTGTGTGGATTTCTGTCCAACTGGTGCGCTCCTAGGCGACGGTCGTATGAATGCTATGCGCTGTTTGTCGTATCAGACGCAGACGAAGGGCTTTATGCCGCAAGAGTTTCGTAAAAAAATCGGGCATGTAATTTACGGTTGTGACATTTGCCAGCAAGTATGTCCGTATAATAAGGGGAAAGATTTCCACTTGCATCCTGAAATGGAGCCATCTGTGGAGGAGACGCACCCACTATTGAAGCCGCTCGTGACGATTTCGAATAAGGAATTCAAGGAGCGCTTTGGCAAAATGGCAGGATCGTGGCGTGGGAAGAAGCCGTTGCAGCGAAATGCGATTATCGCTTTGGCCAACTACCGCGATAAAACAGCAGTGCCACTCCTTCTTCGTGTGATGAAAGAAGATATGCGTCCCGTGATGAAGGGGACTGCCGCATGGGCCGTTGCAGAAATCGTGAATGAGTCAAACGAAGAGATGATTCAGTATTTTAACGAGCAAAAAGCAGCCGCAACGAAGAAACTCGAATCGCTCGAAAATCCGTCGAAGGAAGATATCGAGTTAATTGAAGAATTAGACAAAGCAATTGTAGTCTTACAAGAAAAATATAGAGAAGAGGCAACCAAATGACGGTGAATCATATCGTATTATTTGAACCACAAATCCCAGCCAATACTGGGAATATCGCAAGAACATGTGCGGCGACGAATTCGCCATTGCACCTGATTGAACCGCTTGGATTCTCGACAGATGACAAGCACTTAAAACGCGCGGGGCTGGATTATTGGCATGATGTCGATATTACGTACCACAAATCCCTCGAAGCGTTTTTAGAGTATTTAGGAGAACGTCCATTGTATTTAATTACAAAATTCGCCAACCATACTTATGATGAGGTGGATTTAGCTCGTGATGAGGAACAATTCTTCATGTTCGGGAAAGAAACAACCGGTCTTCCTGAAGAGTTTATGCGCGAAAACGAAGAGAAATGCTTGCGTCTTCCGATGAACGATACGCATGTACGGTCATTGAATTTATCGAATACAGCCGCGATTGTCGTATACGAAGCGCTTCGCCAACAACACTTTGCAGGGCTTGAACTCGTGCACACGTATGACCATGATAAATTGAAGTAGGTGACAGGGATGAATCGAAATTTGTATCAATGTATTGTTTACGCCATTTGTGCGATTGCGTTTGTGATTTTAGCGGTCACTTCGAAGCCTCTCTATGGAATCTGCGCGGTATTATTTGCCATTTCGTCCGTGGTCAATGGGATTCGTTATTTCAAAGAGAAGTAAAATTGCAAAATGAGGCTAGTTATGATACAGTGGATGACAGTTAAATAGCAAAATTGATGAAAAAGAGAGTAGTTTTTAACCGAATGTATTAGCGAGTTGGAAGGGTGAAAGCCAACCATTCATTAAAAATGAACCGCACTTTTGAAATGATTATTTGAAATGTAGGATAATCCGGATTCGCCGTTATCGAGTAAAGTGGCTCAATTTGAGCAAGCAGAGTGGTACCACGGGAATTCTCGTCTCTATATGACTGTCGTCGTATAGGGATTTTTTTGTGCAAATGGATATCCGAGTATAAAAACCAAAGAAAAGGAGAACAAAGATGAATTATAAGAAAATTGTTGCAGAACAAATCGCAAAAACAGTCGGCGAGCATTTAAGCGTTGACGAAATCGTATCAATGATTGAAGTGCCTAAATACGCGAACCAAGGGGACCTAGCTTTCCCTGCGTTTACACTTGCAAAAGTATTACGTAAAGCACCACAAGCTATCGCGACAGAAATCGTGGAAGCCGTTAGCGATAAGCACATCGAACGCGCAGAAGCAATGGGACCATACGCGAACTTCTTCTTAGAACGTAGCGCTTTTGCCGATGAAGTCTTAAAAGAAGTCTTAGAACTTGGCGCGCACTACGGTGACTGGGATTACGGTCAAGGCCGTAAAGTGGTCATCGATATGTCTTCACCAAATATTGCAAAACCAATGTCAATGGGACATTTACGCTCAACAGTGATTGGGAACGCGATTGCGAACCTTGAGAAAAAAGTGGGCTATGAGCCAATTCGTATCAACCACTTAGGAGACTGGGGAACACAATTCGGGAAACTGATCGAAGCCTACAAATTATGGGGAAGCGAAGAGCTTGTAAAAGCAGATCCAATCGCAGAGTTGATTAAATTATATGTTCGTTTCCATGAAGAAGCTGAACTCGACCCAACACTCGATGACAAAGGCCGTGCATGGTTCAAGAAACTAGAAGATGGAGACGCTGAAGCTGTTCGTCTATGGGAATGGTTCAGAAGCGAATCATTGAAAGAATTCAACCGCGTGTATGACTTACTCGGCGTGACTTTTGATTCATACAATGGTGAAGCGTTCTATAACGACAAGATGGACGTTGTGGTTGACATGCTTGAAGATGCAAACTTGCTAAAAGTCGATAATGGTGCCACAATCGTAGATCTTGAAAAATATGATTTACCACCAGCATTAATTAAAAAATCAGACGGCGCAACATTATACATGACACGTGACTTAGCAGCCGCAAACTACCGTAAGAATACCTACGACTTTGCAAAATGTATTTACGTGGTAGGGATGGAACAATCAAACCACTTCAAACAATTAAAAGCTGTCTTAAAAGAATTAAACTTACCTTGGTCTGAAGACATCGTGCATATTCCATTCGGACTAATCACATTGAACGGTAAGAAATTATCGACACGTAAAGGAAAAATCATCCTTCTAGAAGGCGTGTTAAAAGAAGCGACAGAACTTGCTTTGAAACAAATCGAAGCAAAAAATCCATCACTTGAAAACAAAGAAGCAGTGGCACACGCTGTTGGGGTGGGTGCGGTTATTTTCCACGACTTGAAGAACGACCGTACAAACAACTTCGACTTTGCGCTTGAAGAAGTCGTGCAATTTGAAGGAGAAACAGGGCCATACGTACAATATACGCATGCTCGTGCGATGAGTATTTTACGTAAAGCCAACCATACTGTGGATACAAAAGAGGCCTTCTCATTAACAGACGATGATGCGTGGGAAGTGTTGAAATTAATCGAAAACTATCCAAACGTAGTCCGCTTTGCTGAAGAAAAATGCGAACCATCAGTGATTGCGAAATTCGTTATCAACTTAGCACAAGCGTTCAATAAATATTACGCCCATACAAAAGTACTCGTTGAAGATGAAGCCTTCAACAGCCGTATCGCTTTAGTACAAACAACAGCAAGCATTCTAAAACAAGGCTTAGCGCTACTTGGCGTGGCTGCTCCAGATGAAATGTAGTCATTGACATCAAGTAGGATAAGCCGTATACTAAATGCACATATAGAAGCAATGAACAAGCGCAGTAGTGGTTGCTTGCGGGAAAAAGAAGAGAATTGTCGGTTGGTGCAAGACAATCCCCCACATCCGCGAAGTACACTTGGGAGCAATCCGCAAGGACGTCTCATCCGCGATAAGGATGCTCGAGTGGATGATGCCATGCATCGTCAACAAGGGTGGTAACACGGTGAAAATCGTCCCTAATAGTCTTTTTTGGGCTATTAGGGATTTTTTATTTACAAGAAAGAAGGGAAGAAACAAGATGAACATTATCGATGATTTAGAATGGCGCGGCGCCATCAACCAAATGACAGATGAAGAAGGCTTACGTGCCTTAACAAGCGAAAAGGCTGTATCACTCTACTGTGGGGTGGACCCAACTGGAGATAGCATGCACATTGGACACTTAATTCCGTTTATGATTCTTCGTCGTTTCCAATTAGCAGGACATAAACCAGTGATCTTGATTGGTGGAGCAACAGGTTCAATCGGGGATCCAAGTGGTCGTACGAGCGAACGAGTGCTTCAATCAATGGAACAAGTTCAACACAATGTAGAAAAACTAACAGCGCAAATGAAGAAATTATTCTTTACAACAGACGAAGACCAAGCAACATTACGTCTTGTAAACAACTACGATTGGACAAAAGATTTATCATTATTAGACTTCTTACGTGACTTCGGGAAGCATTTCAACTTGAACACTATGCTGGCTAAAGACGTGGTCGCAAGCCGTCTAGAAGTGGGAATTTCATTTACAGAATTCTCATACCAAATCCTACAATCAATGGACTTCTTGCATTTATTCAAGACAGAAGACGTACAAGTTCAAATCGGTGGTGCAGACCAATGGGGGAACATCACTTCAGGGCTTGAGTTAATCCGTAAAGTAGAAGGAGCAGAGTCTCGTGCTTACGGTTTAACCATTCCGTTGATGTTAAAATCAGACGGTACAAAATTCGGAAAATCAGCTGGTGGCGCTGTATGGCTTGACCCTGAAAAGACAACGCCATACGAATTCTACCAATTCTGGTTAAACCAAGATGACCGTGACGTCATTAAATACATCAAGTACTTCACATTCTTAGAACGCGAAGAAATCGAAGCGCTCGAAGAAAAAGTGGCGACAGAACCACATAAACGTGAAGCGCAAATCCGCCTTGCTGAAGAAGTGACTCGCTTCGTTCACGGAGAAAAAGCCCTAGAAGATGCGAAGAAAATTACAAACGCGCTCTTCACAGGGAACGTACAACAATTAACAGCCGACGAAATCGAACAAGGCTTCAAAAACATGCCAACTTTCGAAAGTTCAAAAGAAAGCCAAAACTTAGCGACATGGCTTGTGGACCTTGGCATAGAACCGTCAAGAAGACAATCACGCGAAGACATTCAAAATGGCGCGATTTCCATCAACGGTGAAAAAGTCACCGACCTCGAATTCGAATGGACAAAAGAACATTCCTTCGAAGAACGCTTCGTCATCGTCCGCCGCGGTAAGAAAAAATACTTCTTAGTGGTGTTGAAATAATAAAATAAGTGCAAGTACGGATGATTCCTGCGAATCCTTACGGATTTATTTATCATCATTGTAACGTTGCACCGGCGCAAGCCTCAGGTCTCTTGCCTTAAAAGCCTCAAAGAGGGAGTAAGACCAAAGACAAAAAAGGACTCACAGTGTGAGTCCTTTTTCTTGTAGTGGTCTCAAATCCTTCGCACTGTGAAGGATTTCCGCAAGGCTGATTAGAATTAAGCGAATCACGAGTGATGAAGCTTAATTCAATCAGCTACTGCGTCTAACTTTATAAAGTACTTTAAGTACGGATTAACAATCCTACGCCCTTTTTTTCATTTTTATGCACAATGATGATAAAATCCGCAGCATTCTTTAGAATCATCCTGTATAAAATCACTTAGAAAATTATTCTTAACAAACCTGACGATAACAAGCATTTCACAAAGTTTGAAATAAAAAAATGTTTTAAATAGATTTTCAAATCTGCTATAAACGCCTACACAATCATGTTTCAAAAGCAAATGTAAAAAACACAATATGACATATACGTTATATTGCAAAATAACTTTTTGCTCAAAAGCCCGAATTTGTTGCCTCCAAAACCGAATACATTACCATTTAAAACAGCACCCGCCCAATCCATAGCAGCTCTGGCTGTGTTAACGTAGAATGTGCGTAGTCGTCTTCAAGTGGAGGGAAAAATATGATTCCAAAGAATGGGCGGATTTTATAATAACCGTAATGGGGGATAGGATTAAATGCGAAATAGCGGCCGTTAGAATTTTTTCTATACGGCCGCTTTGAGGCTTTGAAGGTGAGAGACTTCGGCTCGAACCGGTCCCCCATTACAGTTATTATCAATAAATCCGCAAGGATTCTTTGGAATCATTTTTCTCGTCAAAATCGACAAAAATTCACATTTTACCCTGTAATATTTCACATAAAATAACGATTTATGTATCAAAAAGGTCAGTCGTTCGGGTTATGTTACAGCTTTATTACAAGGTATTATCAATTCAAAGAAAATCAACATCGGTCTAAAGTCCTATGGTATTATAGTACCAAGTTAAGTTTTATTAAAAGCCGTGACCGGCTGCTTCGAATATATATTAGTGAGAAACATTGGAGGGAATCACTTGAAGAAACGTTTATTAACAGTATTAGTAACAGGAACAGTATTATCATTAGGATCATTAGCGCCAGCAGTTAGCGCGCAAGACTTTGATTCACAAATCGAAACAGTTAACTCATCAATTGCTAACATTAATGAGCAAAAATCAGCAGTTAATTCTACAATTGATTCATTAGCGAAAGAATTATCTGATGTACAAACTAAAATCGATACAACTCAAGCTAAAAAAGCTGAAGTTCAAGAAGAAATTGAAACATTAAAAGCTGAAATTGCTAAATTAGAAAAAGTAATCGCAGAACGTAACACACGTTTAGAAGAACAAGCTCGTTCAGTACAAACAAATGGTGCTCGTTCATACGTAGATTTCTTATTAAACGCTGAAAGCTTATCAGATGCGGTTAGCCGTATCGGTGTTGTAATGGACTTAATGAGCGCAAACCGCGAATTAATGCAACAACAAGCTGAAGACAAAAAACAAGTAGAATCTAAAGAAGAAGCTCAACAAGAAAAATTAGCTGAACAAGAAGCAGCTGAACAAGAATTAGCTTCATTACAAACAGAATTAAACGATACTTTCTCTAAAAACAAAGTATTATTAGCGAACCTTTCACAAGAAGAGTTAGCTGAAATCGCAAAACGTGATGGATTAGTTGCTGAAAAAGAAGCTTTCCAAAAACGTTTAGCTGAAGAAAAAGCAAAAGCAGAAGCAGAAGCAGCTCGTATTGCTGAAGCGTCTCGTCAAGCTTTAGCAGCTCAAGCTTCAGAATCACAAACAACTGCTACACAAACTTCATATGAAGCACCTGCGACAGCAGCAGCTAGCACAGCTTCAACAAGTACAGCTTCAACTTCAAGCTCTACTTCAAGTTCAAGCTCTACTTCAAGTTCTAGTTCAACACAAGCAGCTACAACACAAACATCAAGCTACACATCTAGTGGTGGATTCCCAGCAGTTGACCCAAGTTACCGTGCAGCAATTAACGGTGGATACTTCGGACAATGTACGTATTACGTATTCAACCGTTTGGCACAAGTTGGAACACCAATCGGATACAGCATGATGGGTAACGCGGCTGAATGGCCTTCATATGCTCGTAGCTATGGATATTCAGTATCGAACACACCTTCAGCTGGTTCAGCAATCGTATTCCAACAAGGTTTAGCAGGGGCTGACCCAACATACGGACACGTAGCATTCGTAGAAGCAGTTAACGCTGATGGTTCAGTTTACATCTCTGAAATGAACGTACGTGGATTAAACGTAATCTCTTACCGTACAATCTCAGCAAGCGTTGCAGCTCAAGCAACTTACATCCGTTTCTAATATGAAATGAAATAACCGTCTCCTGAAAGGGAGACGGTTTTTGTTTGCACTTTTTTGGAAGGCTCTCTTTAAAAGGAATAGTTGACACATCTCATCTCATCCTTAGCAACACGTCAAAAACGAGATAAACTCGTGAATCAAATGAAAGATATCGAAGGCATAAAAGTCACTACATCAGACAGTGAAAAAGAATTAACTTTCACTATTGAAATAGACATGAAAAAGTTCAAATTGGATGATTCAGAAAGTCGTGCAAAAGCGCCAAGTTTGTATCAAACAATGGATGACGCACTGATTAAAAAAGACGATAAAGTAAGTTTTTCAGCATCGAAAGAAAGCATTGAACGCCTTGGATTTGTTGAGCAAAAAGAAGAAAAATAAAGATAGCAGCACTTGGATTATGGTAAATGGAATCCAGTTTTTTATTCGAGAAACAGCATAAATGCAGCTTTATTGAGGCAGAGAGATTGCCTAACGGACGGCAAGGTGCTACAATACAAACATAAATAACATTTTCGGGGCAAGGTGAAATTCCTGACCGGTGGTATAGTCCACGAGCCGATTGGCATGATCTGGTGCAATTCCAGAACCGATAGTATAGTCTAGATGTGAGAAAATGGCACTATTTCAACAAGTCTATTTGGCGAGCAGTATTGAAAGGTCCATTTCAATGCTGCTTTTTTCTTTGAAACTGAGAAACAGTGCAATTTCCTTCGCCCTATGAAGGAGGACGTACCATGAGTACAAATGAAAGAAAGTCGAACAGAACATCGGCTAAAAAAATTGTTCTAGTAGGAGTTTTTGGTGCGATTAGTACCGTGTTGATGATTTTGTCATTCAACGTACCGTTTATCCCAACATTCGTAAAGCTCGACTTCTCGGATTTACCAGTGTTGCTGGGTGGATATCTTCTTGGACCATTGCACGGAAGTTTGATTGCGCTTATCAAAGTGTTGCTAAACTTCTTCCTTAACGGGTCAATGACCTTTGGAATCGGCGAAACGGTGAACTTAATCGGGAGCTTAAGCTTTATGTTACCAGCAGTACTTTACTATCAACGCCGTCGTAATTTCAAGTCAGCGGTGATCAGTTTAGTCATCGGTACGATTGCAGCGACAGTGGTGTTACTGACAGCGAACTATTTCGTTATGTTCCCACTTTACGCAACAGCGATGAACTTCCCAATGGAAAAAATCGTGGCTGCAGCACATGCATTAAACCCATTTGTAACAGACTTAGGATCCTTAATGGCATTCGCATTGCTTCCATTTAATATCCTAAAATATGGTCTAAATAGCGTACTTACGATGTTACTGTATAAACGTTTAGCGAAAGTCTTAAAATTAGAACATTAATCCAGAGTCGGGTCTTGTACCCGGCTTTTTGTTTAGAAAAAAATTTCTTCTATATAATAGTAGAAAACTGCTTAGAAATTTGCAGAAACTCTTTATTTCCAATAGCAATCTATTAAAAAATGAGGTAGGATAGATAAGAATGAGGTGAACCAATGAAAGGAAAAACATGGACCAAGCTGCAACTATCAATCGTTGCACTGAGCGCCGTTCTCATGGGAATGAGCGGTTATTTAACCATTACACAAGGAACATTATTTGGACTAGCGGCACCGACCGTTTCCATTCTATCCATCTTCTTTAGTAGCCTGCTACTTTGGCTCTTTGTCGCAACAGACTGGCCAAGTGTTCTCTGCTACGTGATGTTAGGCATCGGGATGCTTCCTGGAGTGAATTACTCACAGATTTTTAGTCTATCGTTTGGGAATACAACCTTTGTCTTTTTACTATTTACATTTTTAATGACGTACGCTTTGGAACAAACGCCAGCACTTCGCCGTTTTGTCGCGCGTGCTCTTGGGAGTTCATTTGCAGGAAAATCACCATGGCATTTCATCGGAATGTTTTATGGCAGTGTCTTACTCATCAGTCTCTTTATCTCGCCGACGATTCTGTTTATGATTGTCTTCCCGATTTATGAGGAAATCATGGCAGTTCTAGGTTTAAAAAAAGGAGATAGACAGGCTTCAGTACTTCTGATCGCACTTTTTGCCACGGTGGCAATAGGGACAGCGATGACGCCGATTAACCACGTTTTCTCGGTAACAGCCATGGCACTATATAAAAATGCAACAGGTATCGCAATTTCGAATGCGCAATATATGATGATTGGGATTCCAGCAGGTCTGGTTCTATTTATAGCGATGTGGCTTGTACTTCGATTTGTTTGGCGCATCGATTTATCTAATAGCGAAATGAAGCCTTTAGAATCTCTGGGAACCTTACCTGCAAAATCAAAACGAGAAACAGCAACAGTTCTCATCTTTATGGGAGTGGTCTTATTATGGGTACTTCCAGAACTCGTAGGAGGATTCTTACCAGACGTTGCAACATTTCTAAAAACAGCTGGAATGGCATTTCCACCAATGATTGGGGTCATCCTGATGGCGATTTTAGCCTTCGATGGAAAACCACTCTTATCCATCCAAGAAGGGCTTCAAAAAGGAGTATACTGGCCAAGTATGTTCTTGGTAGGCGCTACTTTAAGCATGGGAACTCTTGTCACAAAGCCGGAATTAGGAGTCATCGGACTTCTTGAGAATTCACTCGTACCCGTATTTGCGACTTTATCTCCAATTCTAGTGGTGATTATCTTTGCCGTTTGGGCAGGATTGCAGACAAATGTCTCTTCAAACTTAGTAACCGTATCGGTAGTCACAACTGTATTAACGACTGTCTACGCAACAGGTTCTGTGGATGTACAAGCGGGAACGATTGCATGTCTCATCGGGTTCATGGCGAGCCTTGCCTTTATGACACCACCAAGCATGCCATATGTAGCGATTTCGGTAGGTTCTGGTTGGACGAATGCAAAAGATGCCTTTGTATACGGAGGAGGCCTATTCTTACTCAGCGCCGCTAGTGCGATTATCGTAGGTTATCCGTTAGGTGTCTTCTTTGGAATTTAAATGAGGAGGAAATCTCTTGTTAGAAAAACAACGTGCAGAAATTGATGTGATTGACCGCGAGATTGTAGCGCTCTTTGAACGCCGCATGCAAGTCGTAGTCGAAGTCGCTCGTATAAAAAAAGAAAATGGCATCGCAATTCTAGATGCCAGTCGTGAAAAAGAAGTGATTAAAAAGGTACAATCCTATTTACAAGATGCTGATTTAAAAGAAGAATTGGCAGAAGCGTATGAAACTTTGATGAAAGTGTCAAAGGACTATCAGAAAAAAAGAATGAATGACTAATAAAGCAAATCTCTTAGATATCCCGTGATTACTGTAAAGCTTTGTGTGCAGGTAATCCTATCTAAGAGATTTTTTGTATGTTTATTGTATTAAAAGACAATCCTGCTCCTTACAAAAAAAAGGTGTTATTGAAAAGAGAAGAGTGCTAGAATAACATTAGATGAATACATTGGTGTAAAGGAGAGGACGGGCAATGGAGAATTCCTTAGAAATCATTTTACAAAGAACTGAGTGGTTTAGACAGGCTCGATTTGGAATGTTTATTCATTTTGGTCTTTATGCGATTCCTGGAAGGGGAGAATGGATTCGCAGCAATGAACACATGACAATTGAAGACTATCAATCCTATTTTGAAGCCTTTAATCCAAGCGAATTCGATGCAAAAGCATGGGCGAAGGCAGCTAAAGAAGCGGGGATGAAGTATGTCGTATTGACGGCTAAACATCATGATGGATTCTGTTTATTTGATTCCGAGTATACAGATTATAAAATTACCAATACATCCTTTGGAAGAGATTTAGTTCGAGAATTTGTAGAGGCAGTAAGAGCAGAAGGGCTTCGAGTCGGATTATATTTTAGTCTGCTGGACTGGTATCATCCAGATTATCCTAAATATGCAGATCGACATCATCCTATGAGAGGAAAAATCGAATATAAGGACGAACAAATCGATTTTGACCGCTATTTAGAATTCATGCATCGCCAAATCGAGGAACTCGTTACTAAATATGGGAAACTTGATATTCTTTGGTTTGATTTTTCGTATGGAGAAATGTTTGGAGAAAAATGGAAGGCCAGTGAATTAATAGAACTGGTTCGCAAACATCAACCGGATGTAGTGATTGATAATCGATTAGAGACTTCCGGGGAAGGATTTGGAAGCATTGCAACAGAAGAGATTCATTCTTATTCTGGAGACTTTGTTAGTCCTGAACAAATCGTACCACATGAAGGGATTCGGAATTATAAGGGAGAGTTATTACCTTGGGAATTGTGTCTTACGATGAATAATCACTGGGCATATAATCCAAGCGATAAACTCTATAAGAGCCCTAAAGTACTCATTCGTAAACTAGTGGAATGCGTTAGTAAGGGCGGAAATATGATTTTAAATGTGGGGCCTGATGCTAAAGGGAGATTTCCAAGAGAAAGCATAGAAATCCTAAAACAAATTGGTCAGTGGATGAAGAGGAATGGAGAATCTATCTACGAAGGAGAATTAGTGAATCTGCCAAAACCAGAATGGGGTTATTACACAAAAAATGGGAAAATTTTGTACGCCCATGTGTTTGAACAACCGATTGGTCCGATTGCGTTAATAGGGATAGATAAAGAGCAGATTGAACGGTTGAGTTTTGTACATGATGGTAGTGAAGTAAGAATTTCCAATAGTTGGACGACATTAGCCTTTCAAGAAATTTGCTTTGCACAATATGGAGAAATAGGAGCTTACACCTATCCGTTACCAGATGAGGTGGACAGTGTTATCAAAATCGAATTAAAAGAAGAACTCTAATGGTATAATGAATGAGCAAAGGAGGGGTAACGTGTTAGAACACTTATCTTTTAAAGGCGAGTGGAGAGAATATCAAAAGCGTATCTTAGAAAAGAGCGATACGATTATGGCGGATGGCCATATTCACTTAGTGGCGGCTCCAGGTTCTGGGAAAACGACGCTAGGAATTGAATTTATCCGTCGCAATAGTAAACCGGCACTTATTTTAGTACCGACTGTAACGATTCGCCAGCAGTGGGTAGATCGTATTCGTGAGGCATTTTTAGATGATGAAAGTCTAGCCGATGACATGATTTCGCAAAATCTGAAACAGCCAAAGACCATCACCGTTGCGACGTATCAAGCGTTGCACAGTGCTATCAATCGTCTGGAAGGGGACGCGGAAGTTGAGGATACGGACGATGTCGTCGAAAACGAGCATTATGATTTTAAAGGAGTCGATATCGTTAAGATCTTTGAGGAAGCCAATCTTGGGACCTTGTGCCTCGACGAGTGTCATCACTTGCGAAATGAATGGTGGAAGAGTCTAGAGACCTTCCGTAAATCCTTTGCGGACATCAATGTAATTTCGCTAACCGCAACACCTCCATATGAAGGGGAGCCTGCGTTATGGGAGCGTTATGTGGCCATGTGTGGGGAAATTGATGAAGAAATTACCGTTCCAGAACTCGTCAAAGAGGGCAGTTTGTGTCCGCACCAGGACTATGTGTATTTCTCTTTCCCAACGAAGGAAGAAGAGAAACAACTCGATCAATTCTCAACGCAGAAGAGAGCCTTCTTGAAAAATTTATCCGAGGATTCGATGTTTTGCGAGGCGGTGAGAACTAGCCGTGCGCTCGACGGTACCATTTCAGAAGACGAACTCTTAAACGAACCGAAATATCTCTCGGCCACACTGATTTTTCTACGCCATAAAGGTATCGAGTTCCCGAAACATTTTCAACAATTACTAGGGGCGAGCCTACTTCCGATGTTTGACTTGGCGTGGTTTGAAATCCTCTTACAAGGAATGTTATTCGACGTGCCGCATTGGTATGATTTATACGAAGAAGACAGTAAAGAATTAAAGACTGAGTTGAAATCGCTCGGATTAATTGACCGCAAACAAGTGCAGTTATGTCGCAATAAAAAAATAGACCAGCTATTGAATCAATCCCTTGGAAAATTAAACGCAGTCCGAGACATCTTTAAAGCGGAGTACGAAACTTTAGGCAGTGAATTGAGACAATTGATTCTGACCGACTTCATTCGAAGGGACTTTGAGGCGCACTTAGGAAATCCAGAAGTTCAATATAGCCAACTGGGGGTATTACCATACTTTGAAGTCCTACGTAGAGAGCTTGTGGAGCAGCAATTAAACGTTCCTGTGGCTGTTTTAACGGGAAGTCTCGTGATTATCCCGTCAACCGTAAAACCGAGTCTAGAAGCTATTTTTGGATCCGATAAGATTACCTTCCAACCAGTAGGACAACTAGACGAGAAGGACTATGTGAAGGTCCGCTTAGTCGGGTCGCAACATGATTTAGTCAGCGCCGTGACAGGACTCTTCCAAGAAGGGCAGATTCATGTCGTGATTGGAACAAAATCTCTCCTCGGCGAAGGATGGGATGCACCGTGCGTGAACTCATTGATTCTCGCTAGCTTTGTAGGTAGCTTTATGCTCAGCAATCAGATGCGAGGTCGTGCGATTCGTGTTTGGCCAGAAAATCCAGAGAAGACGAGTAGCGTTTGGCATCTGGTATCGATTAATCTTGCGGAGAAAAAACTCTTCAAGAAGGAAGAAGACGAAGAGGATTTACCAATCGGAATCGATAGTCCGGATATGGAATTATTACAGCGCCGCATGAAGCAGTTCTTAGGGTTAAACTACAAGGAAAATACGATTGAATCGGGTGTGGATCGATTAGATCTTGACAATATCGAGTTTACGAAGAAGAATTTAACAAAACTCAACAAAGAAACTATTGAACGCTCGCGTAACCGCGAAGAATTGAGAGAGCGCTGGAATGAATCCCTTCCGCTTCTTGAAGACATGGAAGTCTCCAATGAAGTGCAAGTGGACAAGGCGTTCTTGCCGACCGTTCTTCTAACAGATGCACAAAAAATTCTCACCTATGCGCAAGCCATAGTGCTGACGGAATTTATCGTCTATTTACTCCTCGATTTTGCTAGAGGACCGTCCCAACTCTTATATCCAGTGGGGATTCTATCGGTTGTCGTGTTAAATATCGTCTGGTTGAGATATTTCTTATACAAGAGTCCGTATAAACGCCTCGAACTCTTTGCGGAAGCCGTCCGAAAAGCCTTGCTTGCATCTGGACACATACAGACACAAAACTGCAAGGCCAGAGTCGTTCGTGGAAGTAAAGATTCGATTCAAACCGCCACTTATCTAAAAGGTGGAACCTTGCGTGAGAAGGAACTCTTCGCACAGGCGCTATCGGAATTCTTTGCTCCAATTGAGAACCAGCGCTATATTCTAAGAGCTACGACTTGGGTCAATGACCAAACGAAGTATTTTGCCGTTCCAAGTATGTTTGATAAGCGCAAAGAAGACGCCGTTGCCTTTGTAGCGAACATCGAAAAATACATTGGCACGTACGAAATCATCTACACTCGTAACGTAGAAGGCCGTCATATTCTCTTGGATGCACGTCTGAACGCATTAGGAAATAAACAAGAGCGTACTTTCTCTAAGAAGAAAGTCACGTCTAAATTAAAATAAACGCATAAAGAATCTAGCCAGGAAACCGACTAGATTCTTTATATTTTTGCGGTAAAATCCTTGCATTCTATTTCAAACTATTGTAAGATATCTGAGTACGAAATTTTAATATTTGCTGGAGGGGTAGCGAAGTGGCTAAACGCGGCGGACTGTAAATCCGCTCCTTCGGGTTCGGCAGTTCGAATCTGCCCCCCTCCACCATTGGGGTATAGCCAAGCGGTAAGGCAACGGACTTTGACTCCGTCATTCGTTGGTTCGAATCCAGCTACCCCAGTCCTACAGGCACCGATTCCGGTGCCTTTTTTGTTGCCCATTTTTCAGCACAATCCTAAATTTTCCAACCGTCGCAGCACCACCTTGACCTTCCCATCCACCACCTGAAACATTTCGTGATTTCCTTATTCACTCAATTTGTAATGCGTGCTAAAGGAAAATTTTAGGCAGCTGTAATTACGAAGAGTTCTTCGTATAATAGTAGCGAATCTCTCAAACTGAACAGCACATCACCGCATCCCATCACCTTCCCGTCTCACCGGTTGAAACTATTCGTAATTTGCTTATTCACTCAATTTGCGATGTGTGCTAAAGAGAAATTTTTAGGCAGCTGTAATTACGAAGAGTTCTTCGGATTCTATAATAGTAGCGAATCACTCAAACTGAACAGCACATCACCGCATCCCATTACCTTCCCGTCTCACCGGTTGAAACTATTCGTAATTTTTTGTTGACTGAATTTTGTTAGCGCAGTTGAAAAAGATGTCTCGAAAGAGTTGAAAAGTTCCATAGTAGCAGTAATAGGGGATAGCATTCAAAGTGAATTACGACCTCTTGAAAATTGATTTTCTAGAGGTCGTTTGAATCTTGAAAGAGCTTGAGACTTCGGCTCAAGCCGGTGCCCTATTACAGCTACTATTAGAAACTTTTCAATCGAAGAGACATCTTTTTCTTTTTTAGCACACCAATCATCCAAAATCAGTCAAAAAGGAAGAAAAATTACGAAAGGTTTCAAAAAAGGGCTAAAAATTGCCTAACAATAGGAAAAGATTTTAGGTATAATGGAACCAAAGAATCTGATATAGTCAAATTGAGGTGGAGGGATTTTTAATGAAACAACGACACCAACAACTATTGCACTTACTTGCACGCCACGAATGGATTAAAGGACGCGAATTAGCTTCCTGCCTCGGCATTAGCGCAAGAACAGTGCGTTCCGATATCGAACAAATCAATCGAGAAATGCCACATATTATCGAAGCGGATCGCCAAAAAGGATATCGCCTCGTTGCCTTCCAACAAAATCGATATGTAGATCCAGAAAGTTTACTACGAACCCCGCAAGATAGCGCAGAAAGAAGCGCAAACTTATTGAAGCAACTCTTGTTCAATGGGGAGGGTGTTTCCATCGATGGATTTTGCGAACAATGTTTTGTAAGCGCTAAAACGTTTGATATAGACCGAATTCGTGTCCAAAAACAGCTGGAAGCATACGATGGTTTGCTCCTTGTCACAAGAAACGGTTCGCTGATTTTAGAAGGGCCAGAAGCCAGTAAGCGAAAATTGTATCGAGAATTACTGAAGAAAGAATTAAACGAAGACTTCTTGAATCTCACAGAGCTCGCGAATGTCTATCCAGAGTTGGATTTAGCACATTTTGAGACGATTATATGGGAGAAATTGAAGAAGTTTCGCTATTCGATTCGTAAAACACTCATGCCGTTTTTATTATTGCATTTAGGGTTAGTCTTACAACGAATCCGTCATGGACAAACGGTACAAGAGAGTGTTGTAGAAAGAGTAGATCTCGAAGTCGAAGCAACGATTGTTCGGTCGATTTTTAAAGAAATTCTAGGGGGTATTGAGATTCCGGAAGGAGAAATTCTTTCCTATGCCAAACTTTTAAAGGCCTATCATAATTCAAGTGCGATTCAATCGGAGGTCTACTTTAAGGGTGAGAAAATCAACCTAGAGGAATTGACAAATAGGATTGATGAAATGCTCTTTAAACGAATGGGTATTTCCTTTGTGGATAAAAAGGAATTTAAGGTGAGATTCCAATTGCACTTGCAAGGGCTGATCGAACGAGTACAAATGAACTTAAGCTTGCCCAATCATTATGTGCAAACTTTTAAACGACAATATCCATTGGTATTTGATACGGCAGTATCCGTGAGCCAGTATTTAATGAACGAACTACAATGTCAGATTACCGAAGAGGAAATTGGATTTCTTGCACTGCATATTGGAGCTGCCTATATGCAAGGAGCGGCCAATGCGAAACTACGCGCGGTCCTTGTTGCGAATACGCAATATCCGTTGATTGCTGGAAGTGCCAAACGTTTGAAGGAGCAGTTCCAACATCGGATGGAGTTTGTGGCAGAAGAAGCGACGTTTACCACAGGGGTGACGGACTTTTACGAAGCGGATTTACTGATTACCTTCGAGCAAATGGAACCAGCCGTTGCGATTCCAGTCGTTCGATTAGGGCTATTTTTCAATACACAAGACGAAATTCAACTCATTAGAGTGATGAATCAACTCGAAACGCAGAAGATGAGTGAAACGATTCGCACGCAAATCGGACAGTTGATGGATGAAGCTTTCTTCTATGCGGACGTGGAGGCAACGAGCCGAGAAGAAATTCTACAGCAAATGGGCTCACGCTTAGAAGCAGCAGGAATCGTGAATGAGGACTTTCTACCATCAGTCATGAAACGCGAAAGCCTTTCTTCGACGGACTTCGATTATTCGATTGCGATTCCGCATCCGTTGCATCCATCTAGCAAGCGCTCGATGATTTCAATCGCGGTATTAAGAGAGCCGATTCAGTGGAATCATTTCCCAGTGAAACTTGTAATTCTACTCGCGTTAAAGGAAGAGGATATGGAATTCATGCAACTCTTCTTACGATGGCTCGGGAAGCAACTGGACTCCCCGGACAAAATGATGTGTTTATTAGAAGCAAAAAATGTAGAGTCGTTTATTCGGGCGATTCGATAAGGAAGGAGGAAATCGTATGGAAGGCATTGAGCTAGTGTGTTTTAAGATGATTAGCGCACTAGGTGCAGCAAAATCCAGTTTTATGGAGGCAGTGCAAGAAGCGCGTTTAGGACATTTCGAAGAAGCGCGCCGTTGTATTGAAGAAGGAGATAAATATCATGCAGAAGGGCATGAAGCGCATTTCGCTTTATTACAACAAGAAACATCCGGTGAACTGGTGCCATTTTCACTCTTACTGGTCCATGCAGAAGATCAGTTGATGAATGCGGAATTTCTTAAAATTACAGCAGAAGAAATTATCGCCCTTTATGAACGGATAGAAACAATTAAATAGAAACGGAAGGAGGAAATAAAAATGAAAAGAATTTATCTATTTTGTAGTGCGGGGATGTCAACCAGTCTAGTGGCTAGCAGAATGCAAGACGTAGCAGATAAGCATAATTTGCCGCTAGAAATTAAAGCGTTTCCAGATCGCAATATTGATACAATCTACGAGCAATACCATCCAGACGTAATCTTGTTAGGACCTCAAGTGAAATTCAAATTCAATGCGGTTCATGCAAAATACGATCCGATGGGAGTTCCTGTCGATGTCATCAATCTTGAAGACTACGGAAATGCAGATGGCGAACGGATCTTAAAACGTGCCATTCAATTATTAAAATCTAAAAAAGAACAATAGGAGGTTAGTACAATGTTTGCAGGTTTAGAAAGCACGATGGGCCGCTTGGCAGAACGTTTGAGCACGAATAAGGTGCTAGTTGCGATTCGTGACGGATTCTTAGTCGGTACACCATTAATTATCGTAGCGTCCATTTTCCTTGTAATTGCCAACTTCCCAGTACCAGGATATAGCGACTTTATGGCGCAATTCTTTGGCAAGGGTTGGGAAGACTCTATGGATGCTGTCATTAATTCAACGTTTAGTATTTTAGCAATTTTAGGGGTCGTTGGTATCGGCTATTCTTATGCCAAACAATTAGAAAGTGATGGCATTGCAGGGGCAGCATTATCACTTGTTTGTTACCTTATCATGACTCCACAAGTTCACCCAAAATTTGTGAACGAAGCCGGTAAATCATTTAGCGGTTTTGCCTTCTCAAACCTTGGTTCTGCAGGGGTGTTCTTAGCGATGATTACTGCGATTGTGTCAGTAAAAATCTTCGTAACGATTCAGAAAAAAGGATGGATTATTAAACTTCCTGATGCAGTACCACCAGCAGTTTACCATTCATTTGCAGCTTTAATTCCTAGTGCGTTTGCGATGTTCTTTGCTTTTGCAATCTATCTTATTTTCTCATTAACAGAGTACCAATACGCACAAGTATTTATTTATAAAGTGTTACAAGCTCCGTTAGAAGGATTCGGACAAAGCATCTTCTTTGAACCATTGTATCAATTCCTATCCACTCTATTCTGGTTCTTCGGTATTAACGGTCCAGCTGTAACAAATACAGTCTTCAACCCAATTCACTTAGTATTAACAAACCAAAACTTAGAAGCATATAAAGCAGGACTACCATTACCAAACATCTTCACTGGACCTTTCGGAGACTTCTTCGGTAACTTCGGTGGTGGTGGTAGTACATTATCACTTGTATTCTTAATGGTCTTCCTTGCGAAATCAGAACGAATGAAGAAACTCGGTAAATTAGCTTTAATCCCTGGTATTTTCGGTATCAACGAAATGGTTACATTCGGGTTACCAGTGGTATTAAACCCAGTTATCGTGATTCCATTCTTATTAACACCACTTGTAAATATCACTTTAGCAACGCTTGCGACTATGTGGGGAATTATCCCTTATACTACAGGGGCATCTCTTCCATGGACAACGCCATTCTTCTTCTCTGGATGGTTATCAACAGGTAGTATCGTAGCTGGATTCTTCCAAATCTTCTTGATTCTTTTAGGTTGCTTAATCTACTTCCCATTCTTCAAAGCATTGGATAACCAATACTTGAAAGAAGAAGCGGGCGCTAGCATGTTAACAGGTGATGAATTAGACGACGTTGACTTAAACGACTTATCATTTGATGATTTATAAAATTACAAAAAGCATAAGTCACAAGATTTCATAACATGGGGTGGCATGCAACAACGCTGCCACCTTTTTTGATAGAGAGGGGTGAACCGATGAGAACACTATTATTGTTCGACCAAGTTCAAGCAGGATATGGCGGAAAGGAACGTGGTGATACAGAATTAGGCCTTGAAAAAGGTGGAGTGGGTTCTTATTTAATGTTCAAAGAGGACTTTGAAAAAGCAGGACTTACAGCGCTTGCGACGATTTATTGTGGACCGGATTATTTCCAAGCACATAAAGAAGAAGTGATTCATAAAATCAAAAATCTGATTTTAAAAACGAAAGCTGAAGTGCTCTTTGCTGGGCCATGTTTTAACTATGGAACCTATGCGCAAATGGCAGCAGAAATTGCGTTGGCGATTCAAGAACAAACCGACTGCAAGCCTTATGTGATTTGTTCAAAAGAGAATGAAGAAACGATCGCAGCTTATAAAGATAAAGTCGTCTTACTCGAAATGCCGAAAAAAGGCGGTGTAGGCCTACGTGAAGCATTAAGCGGAGCCGTGGCGATTATTAGCGGAACAAAAGACGAAAGTGAACAACGATTTCAGTAAAAGAGGTGACAGAGAATGTGGGGTATGATTGCGACATGGCGAATGGCGCTCGAAGGAATCCAGAAGGTGACCCCGAATTTAGAAGCGGGCGGAACGGCAGGAGATGCCATTGAAGGCGCGATTAAAGAAGTGGAGGACTTCCCTTACTTTAAATCTGTTGGATATGGCGGGCTTCCAAATGAAGAGATGGAAGTGGAGTTAGATGCCGCTTATTTAGATGGATCGACGTTTGATTTCGGTGCGGTCTGCGCCTTAAAACAGTTCGCCAATCCAATTTCGGTGGCGCGTGCCTTGAGCGCTTATAAAGTGAATAACGTGCTTGTCGGAGAAGGAGCAGCAGCCTTTGCGAAGGCTCATCATTTCGAAGAAAAAGACATGCTGACGGACCGTGCGAAGATTCATTTCCATAACCGATTGAAAGAGTTCGAACGCGAACAACTCACACCATATGCTGGGCACGATACGGTCGGCATGGTGGGATTGGACGTGTCTGGCGATATGGTCGCCGGGACATCCACGAGTGGACTCTTTATGAAGAAACCGGGTCGCGTAGGAGATTCTCCATTTATTGGCTCTGGCTTATATGTCGATAGCACGATTGGTGGTGCGACAGCAACGGGGCTAGGGGAAGATTTGATGAAAGGCGTGATTTCGTATGAAATCGTGCGCCTCATGAAAGAAGGGCTCTCTCCGCAAAAGGCGTGTGAGAAAGCCGTGAACGACCTTTGTGAACGATTGAAGAGAACGCGTGGCGAAGCAGGAGATATTTCAGTAGTGGCCATGAATGCCAAAGGAGACTTTGGGGCAGCTTCCAATATCGAGAACTTCTCATTTGTCGTTGCCACAAGTGCGCTCGCACCAACGGTATTCCGTGTACATCCACAAAGTGATGGCACGATGCGACATGAATTAGCGACAAAAGAATGGCTTGAAGCGTATTTAGAAGAGCGCATGAAGCCATTGGAGGTCAAAGAATGAATCAAGAAGAATGGATTGCAGAGTTGAGAGGCATTCAACCGGCACTCTTTGAAGGATTGAGACGAATGGTTGCCATTCCAAGTATTCGAGGAGAAGTAGAAGAAGGCGCTCCATTTGGCAAGGGACCTAGACAAGCGCTCGATGAAGTGCTTGCGATTGCGAGTGAACTTGGATTTCAAACGAAGAATATCGATAACAAAATCGGATACGCACAGTACGGAGAAGACCGAGCAGACGGTGCGTACTATGGCATTTTTGGACACGTGGATGTGATGCCGCTTGGAGAAGGATGGATTTCTCCGGCGTTAGCACTGACCGTTCGTGACGGAAGACTCTACGGACGCGGCACATTGGATAACAAAGGGCCTATTCTATCGAACCTTTATGCGTTATATGTATTGAAGGAAAACGGTGTAACCTTTGATTGGCCGGTTCGGATTGTCTTTGGAACGAATGAGGAAACAGGATTTGGATGCGTGAAGCACTATTTAACAAAAGAAATTCCTCCGACATTCGGATGGACGCCAGACTGTAAATGGCCAGTCGTCTACGGAGAACGCGGTCGTCTCAGAGTACGATTGTCTCTCCCTTCGGATAAAGTGTCCGGATTGTATACATTTGCCAACGAAAAGCTTCTTCATACAAACCATCGCGGGGAAGAATTGGGCATCGCCTATGAAGATAGCGACTTTGGGATGATGCAACTGCGCGGTGAAACGTTTGGACTGGAAGACGGTCGCCATTATGTCGAATGGACGATGTGCTATCCAGCCAGTTGTACGAAAGACGAGTTGATGGAGAAAATCAATGCGCATGTCCCAGAAGGTGGCGTGCTAGATGTGATTTCGCATTGGGACCCAGTGCTTTATGACAAGGATTCCGCCTATGTGCAAGCCTTGCAAAAGGTGTACACGGATATCACGCAGAGCGATAGCGTTCCAGTGACGACGACGGGTGGAACCTATGCCAAAATTATTCCAAATATCATTGCGTATGGTCCAAGTTTCCCAGGGCAAAGAGACATTGCGCATTTGCCAAATGAATGGATTGGCGTAAAAGACTTAGAAACAGATACGATTATTTATGGATTAGCGCTACTTGCATTGTCGCGCATGAAAGAAGGAACGGTATGACAGTAGAAGTATGTGCTGGAAGCATTACAGATTGCCTTATTGCAGGGCGTAGTGGAGCTGACCGCATCGAATTGAATAGCGCACTCTTCTTAGGTGGATTAACGCCAAGTATCGGAACCTTGCAAAAAGTACTCGAGTCTGGAGTGAGCCTTCCGATTGTGTGCATGGTTCGTCCTCGTGGCGCAGGCTTTTGTTACACGAAGGAAGAGTTTGAGGGTATGCTGATCGATGCAAAACTGTTATTAGAAGCGGGTGCGAAAGGGTTAGCGTTTGGATTTCTATTAGAAGACCGGACGATTGACTGGAACCGTACGAAGCAGATGATAGCGTTGTGTCAGAAATATCATGCCGAGAGTGTGTTCCATAAGGCGTTTGACCTTGTGCCGGATGTGAATAGTGCCATCGAAGGCTTAATCAAACTTGGATGCACGCGCATTTTAACAGGGGGACAACAGGCGCACATTGAAAAAGGAATCCCGCTCTTAAAAGAGTTGCAATCTCGCTATGGAAGTCAAATTGAACTGCTTTGTGGCGGCGGTGTCACGAAAGAAAATGTGCAACACTTAATGCAGGAGACGGGAATTTCGCAAATCCATGGAACGTTTAAGACGTGGAAGATGGATCCGACGACTGCAGGTGAGGGACTTAGCTATGCCTATCATGAAAATGGAGATTACGAACAGACGGATGAAGCGTTGTTGAAAGAAGTAGTGGCGCTTGTTCGCGGACAGGAGGAGACGAAATGAGTAAACGATTGTTAAATTGTGTGGCCAGTGATTTCAGAAAAATGACAGGGAAAGAATTGAAAAAGGCGATTGAAGCGGCGGAAGGAAGAACGGTGTGCTGTGAAACGGTATGCTCACGTCCAACGATGCTGAATGAGTTATCGAACGCAGAAATCGCAAAGGCGTTCGGTGGAGACATGGTGCTCTTGAATGGGTTTGACTGTATTGATCCACTGATTTACGGTGCTGAAGAAAGTGAAAACCCAGTCCAACGCGCGAAAGAACTAAGTGGATTGCCAATTGGGGCGAACTTGGAACCAGTGGATATGAATGCAGAAATGCTAGAAACACGCATTGAAATCTCTCCAGGACGTCAATGTACGGTGGAAACTGTGAAACGTGCAGAAAAACTTGGCCTTGATTTTATTTGCTTAACGGGAAATCCAGGGACAGGGGTAACCAATGAGACGATTGAAGCATCCCTTGCCATGGTGAAAGAACATTATTCAGGGCTTGTGATTGCTGGGAAGATGCACGGAGCAGGCTCGAAGGAACCTGTAATGAACGTGGATATCGCGAAACGCTTTATTAAAGCAGGAGCTGATGTGATTCTTGTTCCAGCGGTTGGAACGGTACCAGGATTTACGGATGCAGAACTTGTGGAAATTGTGAAAGTAGCGCATGCCAATGATGCACTTGTGCTTTCTGCGATTGGAACAAGCCAAGAAGGTTCTTCAAGAGAAGTCATCGAACAAATTGCGATCCGGAATAAAGTTGCCGGTGTGGATATTCAACATATCGGGGACGCAGGATACGGCGGATTAGCGACAGTGGAAAATATTTACGCATTGTCAGTTGCGATTCGAGGCGTTCGTCATACAGTCGCTCGTATGGCACGCTCGGCGGTTCGATAGGATAGAAAAAAGAACAGCACACTAGCGGAAAGCTGGTGTGCTGTTCTTTTTGAGTGCGATGTCTCGTATTCTTGAAGTTGAGTTCGGGCTCACAGGACTGACGTCCACTTCCCAGAATATCCGCACGACTGCAAGCAGTCCCTTGCGTTATTCTGGTCCAGTGATTCAGTCCTGAGCGTTCGCCCTCACATCCTAATTGTTTTTCAAATCTTCCACCTCAGCTACTGCGTAGTTTTTCTTTTCGAGGCTGTCGACGATTTGTTGTAGGGTATCTTTTGTCACGCCTGCTGGTAATGTAACCAAGATACGACGTAAGCTTTTATCTGTTTGTGTATCGAGAGTCATTACATTGGCGATAGAAGCATACTTATTGATTACTTGAGAGATATTCGCAAGTGCGCCTTTTTCACCGCCAGAGATGATCGTTAATACATAAGAACCGTTTTTCACGTTCCATGATTCTTGAAGCATGCCAAGTAAGCTGCTGTGTGTCAAGATTCCGTAGAAACGTTGTTGTTTATCCAACACGGCAATGTAAGGTAATTCTTTAATCGTGAAGAACACTTTGAAGAAAGAGCTATCCACGCTGATAAATTTCGTAGAGTTTTTAATTAAATGAGTTACTGGAAGACTCATATCTCCACCGTTTGCTTTGTGGCGATAGATATGCATTTTATAAATGTTTCCTCTAAAGAAAGTTTCCGTTTCATCTAATACAGGAACGCAACGGTATCCTGACTCTTCTAAAATCGTAATCGCTTCTTCTAACGTGCAAGATTCTTTAACAACCGTTAGACTCTTTTTTGGAACTACAAGAGATTTTAATAACATATTCATTCCTCCTTGAGATTGGTTTCACTACAATAGTACCACTTTTTAGGCAAATTGTAACTAGAAAAGTTAGGAAATGATGAGAAAATGGAAAGAAACTATCTGAAAATTGCATTAGAAAGGGTTTTAAACATTAAAGAACCATTACAAAACAGTACTAAATCTTGATTTTTCAAAAAAAACTGATATGATATTTCTATACCATTTCATATAATGGAAAAATCTAGAGTTAAAAGGGGTTAACAAAATTATGACAGCTGATTCAGATGGGAGTTCGCTGGGAGTCCAGATCTTAATCATTGTATTATTAACTGCAATAAATGCTTTTTTTTCTGCAGCGGAGATAGCGTTTGTGTCCATCAATCAAGGAAAAATGGCACAAAGAGCGCAAGAAGGAGATAAAAAAGCGATTAAAGTAATGCGCTTATTAGAGAATTCGGATGAGTTTCTCGCAACGATTCAAGTAGCGATTACATTTGCAGGATTCTTCTCGAGTGCGTCTGCCGCTACAAGTTTCTCTTCACGAATTCAACCATTATTAGGAAACATTCCTGGAGCTGAAACATTAGCATTAGTCATTGTGACGATTGTTCTCGCATACCTCACTTTAGTTTTTGGGGAATTATATCCAAAACAAGTGGCCTTACAAGTGGCAGAACCAATTGCGTTGCATACTGCAGGAATTATTTTGTTTGTCAAAAAGCTTGCAAAACCATTCGTTTGGATTTTGACGTTCTCAACAGGATTATTAAAACGAATTACACCAATTGAATTTACTCATGTGGAAGAAAAATTAACACGAAGCGAGATGAAGTCTCTACTTGCCAATAGCCGTAACGACGGAGCAATTGATATTTCCGAATTTGCGATGATGCAAGGGGTGCTTTCTCTAGATACGAAACTAGCACGTGAAGTGATGGTTCCTCGTACGGATACGTTGATGCTGGATGTCGACGATGAGTTAGCAGAGAACTTAGAGATTATCTTGAATTGCTCATACTCACGTCTTCCTCTTTACGAAGAAGATAAAGATACGGTAATCGGTGTGGTTCACGTGAAAGACGTTTTCCGTGCTGCAAGAGAGCAAGGGTTTGACAATATTGACTTACGTGCCTTAGCGCATGAGCCAGTATTCGTTCCATCGACGATTTTCGTTGATGATTTATTAGTAGAATTTAGAAAAACTCGTCAACACTTAGCGGTATTAAAAGATGAATACGGCGGGGTTGAAGGGATTGTTACATTAGAAGACTTGATTGAAGAAATCGTCGGAGATATCGAAGACGAGTACGACGAGGAAGAAAAAGAAGTCGTAGAAATCGACGAAAACAATTCGGTGATTGATGCTGGAATGTCGCTCGACCGATTCAATCAAATCTATCAAACGTCATTAGAGTCTGATGAGGTGGACACAATGGCGGGTGCGATTATTGAGAAACTTGGCTACTTCCCAGATGATGATGAGGTAGTGAAGGTGAGATTCGAAGGGTACATGTTACAACCGACAGAAATCGAGAATGATCGTATTCGTAAAATCCGTGTCACAAAGCTTTCCAAAGAAGAGCTCGAGGAGCTTCTTGGCGAAGAAAGTGAAACAGACGAAACCATTGAAGTCGATGAATAACAAAGGAGGGGGGCAACCCCTCCTTTTTTTGTGCTGTAAGTGCTAAAAATAAAGGAAATAGACTTACGTCTATCTTTCAGATTCCTCGGATATCTTCATAATAGTCATAAAGGGGGCACCGGATTGAGCCTTTCGTCTCAATTCCTACCAAGCTTCAAACTGACTCTACGGGTTACACCCTAGAGTCAGTAATTCACATTGGTTGCACTTCCCCAATATGACTATTATAGAATCCGGGAATCTTCCAGATAGACTATTTTTTATGAGTATACAAAAAAGAGGGGTTGCCTTTATGGTTCTTCATGGTTTGTGTTGTAAGTGATAAAAATAATAGAAATAAACTTGCGTCTATCTTCCAGATTCCTCGGATGTCCTCATAATCGTCATAATGGGGGCACCGCTACTATAAAGATATCCGTAAAGATTTTCAGGAATCATCCTAAACAAAAACAGACTTAAAACCTACCTTTTTCAAGGGGATTTTAAGTCTGTTATTATTTTTGTAGCATTTTGAATGGATTTAGTTTCTCAAAGAGTGGAATCAATAAGATCCAGAAGACGACATTTCCGATGGCGTGGTACGTATCGAATAGAATCCCGTTTAAGTAGTAAATCCAGAAGTTCAGACCAGGCATGCTGAATACCCAGAAAATCGAGATGATAAAGCCGTATAAGTAGCCCATCAGTCCTGCAAAGATTGGAAAAAGAATCCAAGCTAGGCGTGGGAATTGTTGTCTTTTTCGCCATAGTGGACGAAGAAGCAATGCACAAGTGCAAACGAGGGCAAAACTAACCATCTGATAGAGTGTCCACGGTCCCATTCCTACTAAAAGGTTGGAGATTAATATGGAGATGCTACCGATAGCAACGCCATACAAAAGTCCAAGCTCCAAAGTAATCCAAATAACCACAACAGTAATCGGTTGAACATTTGGAAGTGAGAGGAGTCCAAGTCTGCCGATTACGCAAAAGGCTGATAGTAGGGCAATAAGGGTAATTTTTCGAGTTGAATTTGCCATAGGACTATTGAAGTTTATTGAGTTTCCAGTCGATAACGTCGCCTGCTTTTAAGATAACTTCTTTTGCGCCGACAGGGCTCATCGTACCATTCACGTCGAATAACCAGTATTTGTTTTCGGCTGGGATTTGTTCTACACCGTTAATAGAAGAGATAAAGCCGTCTTTTTCAACGATTTTTAGTTGAGCTTTCATCACATCTAGAAGATTGTCGCCTTCTTTGAATGTAAGAGTGAACGGGCTACCTTCGATGGCTTGTCCGTCTTTTGTGATATTCAGTGTCACTGTTGTAGATTGTGCTGCAGTAGTCGCAGTCGTTTCTTCCGTAGTCGTTGTCGTCGTTGGGGCTTGTCCGCACGCTGTTAAGAAGAGGGCAGCCGCCAAAATTCCAATCATTTTTTTCATGAGAGTTCTCCTTTGAAGTTGTCTTTTAAAACCACTGCTCATTCTAGCAAGCATCCGTATTGTTGTAAAGTAAATTTTCACGAAAAAAAGCTATGAAATCTTGTAAAAAGTGGTATACTAAGGTGTAATTAAATTTAGGAGGCATTTTATGGAACACACGAGTGAGTTCAATACAAAACTTGAAAAAGCATGTCACAAAAAGGAGGCACTTTTTGACGAGAGTAAGATGCGTTATGCACTGCGTTCAATGTTTGCAGGGGCATTTTTAACGATGAGTACAGCCGCAGGAGCACATGCAGCACAAATTATAGCTGGATTAAACCCTGCATTAAGTAGATTTACTTTTGCATTTATCTTCACTTGGGGATTAGTTTATGTTGTATTTTTAAACGGAGAGCTAGCTACTTCAAATATGATGTTCTTAACAGCGGGAGCTTACCAAAAGCACATTAAATGGTCTAAAGCAATTGCTATTTTATTCTATTGTACGCTATTTAATTTAGTTGGGGCCATGTTTATAGGAGCATTATTCGCAAATAGCTCAGCATTTAACGGAATCAATGCAAATGAATTTATAGCAAAAGTAGCTGAATTGAAATTGTCTCGTTCAAACGAACTAATTTTATTAGAAGGTATTTTAGCAAATGTCTTTGTTAACGTAGCAATTCTTTCATTTATCTTAATCAAGAGTGAAGAAGCTAAATTATGGATTGTTATTTCTGCAATTTTTATGTTCGTTTACTTAATAAATGAACACGTAGTGGCGAATTTTGCGTCGTTCTCTATCGTAAAATTCTCACCAGTTGGAAACTCAATCGATGCCTTGAATTGGCTCAATATTATCCGTCATTGGTCAGTATCATTTGTTGGGAACTGGATTGGTGGAGGAATCTTAATCGGGCTAGCTTATGCATTCTTAAACCGTACAAAAACTCCATATGTTGATTAATCAGAAATGAATCATGTAAAGGAAAAGAACCGCCAGATGGCGGTTCTTTTTTGGGTTATTTGAATGTAGTTAAGCACGGAGACTCATGTCCTGGAGTAGTTGAACTCGAAAAGGCAGAAACGACGTCCACTTCGACAAATATCCGCACGACTGTAAGCAGTCCTTTGCGTTATTTGTCTCCAGTGATTCGTTTCTAAGCGCCTTTTCTCGTATCCTGTAGTTGAGCTAAACACTTCAACGCAGTGGTTTATTGACATTCTTTTCATCACTCGTGATTCAAGAATGTCTAATAAACTTTGCGAGAAATCATTCACAGTGTGAATGATTTGGAATTCAAGGAAAGCAAAAAAGACTCGCACTGCGAGTCTTTTTGTTTACTTCTATCTTTCTGCCTAAAATGGTCTTTTACTTTTGTTTTCGAATCCTAATAGGATATCTGGGAATTCTTGGCTTACTGCGTAGAAGAATGGTTGTAGTAAGTCATCTGTTTCGTCCCCAACGTTGTTAATGAGTAGAGAGGTTTTCTTTCTACGATATGATTTGTCGTTTGTCAGAACGATTAATTGAGAAGTACGGCTTACAGTCATTCCGTATGATTTTTGAGTGTAGACATAATGGTAAATACGCTCGGCTTTTGTTAAGTCGTATACTTGGAAATTCTTGTATGTCGCAAGTAGGTGGTGTTTGTATAAAATGATTCCTAATTGATTATCAACATAAGTAGCATCTTCTAATACAGAATCCATAGAGTAGTTTAATTCTGGATAAGCGCTGTATAATTCGTTGTACGCTTTGTCTTCCCCTTTACGTGTTGCAAAAGCACTGTAGAAGAATACAAGAGCAATAATACCAGCAATACCAGCAACGATATATGCGAATTGTCGGTCATTGTCAAAATCATAAACAGATACGTAATATTCTGTTTCGGCTAATTTTGAAATAGTTTCGTTTTCGCTAATAGTATCTTCAAATTCAGAAGTGTAGTTACGGATAGCACCGTCTCCACCTGATTTACGTATTTTAGCTGCTACGATGACAGGGGTTGCTACAAGATCATCGGCTGATTTTAATTTTTCAATTAAATTATCGCCTTTTTTCACTTCGATACTTGCATATCCAAAGTCATCGATATCCGTTTTAGAGAACTCGATTAAGTATAATTCTGTGCCTCCATCGATTGTAGCGATAGGATTTTCTGCAAAACCTGTAATTTTAACAGCAGTGTAAGCTTCATCTTGCATTGGAGCTTCACCAAAGATATCCCCTCTATTGTATAAGTTGTCAGCCGTTTGGTAGAAATGGAAGAAACCTAACGCTCCCACCGCTACAATAATGGAAAGGATTCCAGCGATAATGAGGCCGACAAAGCCTTTAGTATTGCGTTTTTCAGTCATGATGATTCTCCTTTGACATGAGATATATGATAAATATAATATATCATAAATAGGATTGAAGTGCAAAGTTAAATTAGGAGACAAAATTTAATTGGTTTACGCATAAAAAAACCGACCCGCATTGCGGGTCGGATTTGTGGGTTTGATTTTGTGAATATTGGCTGAGTGCCTTTTCTCACATCCTGTAGTTGAACTCGGGCTCACAGGACTGCAAAACTTCGCACTGTGAAGTTTTGCTTCCTGATATAAATAGTCAAAAGTGCTGAGACTTCATTTCAAAATGTTCTATATAGAGACCTTTCAACATTATTAGCAATGCCCACGTCCCAAATCCTTCGCACAGTGAAGGATTTTGCAGAACGTTTCACGTTCCTTCCGGCGTTCGAGTCCAACGTTCCATTTCTGATCGCGATGTCTCACATCCTAGAGTTGAACTCGAAAAGGCAGAAACAACGTCCACTTCGGCGCAGTGGTTTATTGACATTCTTTTCATCACTCGTGATTCAAGAATGTCTAATAAACTTTGCAGAAATCATTCGCAGTGCGAATGATTTGGAATTTAATATAAGCAAAAAGAGCTCACACTGTGAGCTCTTTTTTGTCTTCTGTCTTTCTTCCTCACATCCTGTTGTAGTTGAGTTCGCCATCGCAGAAATGGCGTGCGTTTCCTCAAACGTCCGCAGAACGTTTCACGTTCCTTCCGGCGTTCGAGTCCAACGTTCCATTTCTGAGCGCGATGTCTCACATCCTAGAATGGTCTATTATTTTCATACCCCACAGCTGTGTTAGGGAATTCTTGTGCCACTGCATGGAAGAATGGTTGTAAGAAGTCGTCAGTTTCTTGGCCGACGTTCCTAATTTCAATCTTCGTTTTCTTACCACGGTATGAGCTGTCATCTGTTAAGAAGATTAGGAATGATTCAATGTTTGTTGTCACTCCATATTTCTTATGTGATAACTGATAGTGGTAAACGCGTTTTGCTTTTGTGATGTCGTATACTTCTAATCCGCTCCAAGTAGTGAAGAAGTGGTTCTTGTAGATGTATACAAATGTTTCATCGTCGACATAAGTAGCATTTGTTTTTAGTAAATCTAAGTTGCCACGTAATTCTGGGTAAGCAGCATACATTTCGTCGTAAGCAGCACCTACTTTTTTACGTTTTAAGAAAGCTAAACCGATAAATACAAGACCAGCAACTGTGAGACCCGCAGCAACGATTAATCCGCCACGTTTTGCAGAGCTCGCTTCTGTTTGAGAGAAGTAGAATGCTGTTTCAGGATTATATTGTAGAAGGTTATAGTTATTGAATACTTGAGTAATTAATTCACTGTAGTTTTGAATCGCACTTTTATTACGGTAAGAATAAATGATTGTACCGTAAACATATTCTGGATTATCTTGCAGTGTATCAGCTTTTGCGACTAATTTGTTACCTTCTTCTTTTGTTAATTCAAGACCAATATATCCAGCTTCTTTGTCTGTTGAAGTACCTTCTTTTTCATATTCAACAATGTAGATATACGATTTTCCGTTATCCACTTCGATAACAGGTTCAGTTGAGATATCAGTAATTTTTAGAACTGATTCTTTATCGTCATTGCTTGAACTGAAGTCAAGGGCTTTTCCTTCTTCATAGATTTTTTTAGCGTCTGGTTTTTGGAAGTTGAGAAATCCGATGACGCAAGCGGCAATAATTAAAATAAGTCCAAAGTAAAAACGAATTCTAAAGCCGTGATTACGATTTTCTGTCATATGATATAAACCTCTTTTCAATAATATAGATATAATACGGTTATAGTACCCCAGAAAATATCATTTTGCAAGTGACTTTATTCGAAAGCTGCAATTATCATATATGGTAATTATCATATATGATAATTTCGTGCTAAAAAAAATAAGGAATCCTGCTGGACTCCTTATCGATTTTCTTTTTTAGCCTCAATCTCAATCGTTGGGAAATCTTGACGTAATTTGTCAAAGAATGGCTGTAGATGTGCATCGGTTTCTTCACCGATATTTTTAATTTGAATTTTCTTACTGCGAACCACAGCATCTGGATCGTTTGTGGAAAACACAAGGTACGATTTCATGAATCTGCCACCTTCTTCAGGGTAAAATGTTTTCTCGAAATGGTGTACACTCTTTGTTTTGTTTAAGTCATAAATCTCTAATCCTTTTACAGTAGAACAGAAGAAGTTTTTATAGATGTACACTCCTAAGGTATCATCGATATAATCGGCTTTATTCAATAATGCGGATAGACGTTTGCCTTTTAACTCGGGATGACTAGCCACTAACGCTTCGGTGTTTTCATATCCTGCAAAAAGGCTATTGTAGTATGACGCAAATTGATGATATTTTTCCGCTAAAAACACGAGTACTAGTCCTGGAATCAATAAGACGAGGGAGAGAATTAGGAAGAGTTTTTGTGTCTCCTTTCCAGGTTTAATCGATACATAGTTTTGATAGCGCCGTGAAATTGGGAATTTGATGTATCTTTTCAAAGCATCTTCGGTATGAGAGCTATAATCCATCACTTTCTTATCGTGAAATTCTGGCTCGACAAAGGTACCCGCAATTTTTTCAGGATGATCTCTTAAGGTGTTTCTCTTATTAATTAATTGCTCCGCTGTCTCTTTATCTAGTTCTAATCCGATGAATTCTGTTGTCTCATATCCGTTAGCATCTTTTTCTAAATAAGAGACGATATAAAGCGACCATTGACCAAAGTCCGAGTTTTGGACAGATTGCTTCTCGATACCAGTCACCTTTAAGATAGAATCTTCATTTTTAGTGATGTCATCGAGGTTAAAGTATTTATTTTGTAGTTGTAATAATGGAACGTTCAGTCTTGTTAATGCAAAAACAAGGCAAAGCATAGCCGCCACGATGAGGGCCACCCCGGGATAAAAACGTTTATTATAACCACGAACACGATTCTTGTGCATATGAAAAACTCCTTTTTCTTGTTAGTTCTATGGTAATGGAGATAGGCGAGAAAGGCAAGAGGGGAAATTCCAGGGGTATGTGCAATTACTCAAACTCTTCTGTCTTTCTGCTGTACATCCTAGGCATTCGAACTCGAAAAAGCAGAAACGACGTCCACTTCGACAAATAGCCGCACGACTGCAAGCAGTCCTTTGCGTTATTTGTCTCCAGTGATTCGTTTCTAATCGCTTTTTCTCATATCATAGTAGTTGAGTTCGCCATCGCAGAAATGGCGTGCGTTTCCCGAAATATCCGCACGGCTGTTCCAGCCGTTTACGGTATTCCGGTCCAACGTTCCATTTCTGAGCGCGATGGCTCACATCCTAGGAAGTTGAACTCGGGCTCACAGGGCCGACGTCCATTTCCTGATATAAAGAGTCAAAAGTGCTGAGACTTCATTTCAAAATGTTCTATATAGAGACCTTTCGACATTATTAGCAATGCCCACGTCCCAAATCCTTCACACTGTGAAGGATTTTGCACGACTTGTTCCAAGTCCCTTGCGGTGTTTGTCTCCAATGATTCGTCCCTGAGCGTTCTTCGCAGTGGTTTATTGACATTCTTTTCATCACTCGTGATTCAAGAATGTCTAATAA